>JBJFEE010000032.1:0-26570 GCA_051890455.1 Muribaculaceae bacterium | reverse complement strand
AAGTCGGGTCGTTGTCCTTGCGCTCCTGCGACACCAGACTGAGCAGGGACATGGCCCCTTCGGGGGTCAATGCGTAGTTGTGGTTCTGTAGGGTCGACCGCAAGTCCCAGTAGCGGGTCTTTCCGTGTTCAGAACCCCAGCCGTCGTTGGTGCCGGCCATGGTGGGAGAAACATAGAAGTTGGTGACGCAACGCAAGGTGTCGTTGTGTCTCAGTACCTCCATCCGTGTCGGGAATTGCTCGCTGGGGTTGCTTGGGTTGCGCGTGTACTCCACGATGGCGAAGTTGCCCTTTGCGTCGGCCATTAGGTAGTGGTAGTTGTGCTTGTCGTCGGTGTTAAACATCCTCATGTTGTATTGCCCCAGTAGGTCGATTGCTTCGTCCACTGTGGAGGCGTTGTCGAGCAGCAGGCGTATGGCCACCGTCGTGTTGATGTTTTTCTTGGCAGGGTCAGTCTGCATGGTAGGTGCTTCGTTGAGCGACAGCACACCGATGGCGAATCCGTCTTCATTGATGCCGTCGAGGGCTGCGTATGGAAGGCCGATGAGCAAGGAGAGGTCGGTAGTGTCGTTGTTGCAGGCACCTTGATAGTAGCCGAAGTTCAGGCCGTCGACGAAGGAGATGGATTTTTTCTTGCCGGCGGGAGCCGTGCGGACAATGAAGGCCGAGATGGGGACGTAGGCGTATTTGTCGGTACCGCTGATTTTAACTTTATGCAGGAAGTCATAGTTGCGTCCCATCTGATAACTGTTGCCCTGCGGGTCGGGTACTGCGAAGGCGCTGCATCCGGGCAGGACAGACAATGTTTTGTTGGTGGGAGGTTCCGGCACACTGTCGAAGAGATTATGCTGCACGAAGCCTAAGAGCCCCATCGTACTGGAGATATTGGCCTCGAGGGCTTCGTCGAGTTTGTAGTCGGCGGTGTAGTTTACTTCGTAGAGGCGTCCCGTACCGTCCAGGTCCTTCATCGTGTAGATGGTGGTCAGCTTCTCCTTGTCTTTCAGGAAACAGGCTGGATTGTTGGTCGTTGCCCCGGGAATCGGGGGAGTTGGTGGGGTCGGTGGCGGTGGTGGGGTGTCACTGCCCGAGCATGATAGAACGAGAGCGGTGATAAAGGTGGCTATGCAGAGCATGGCCAGCATCGAAAAGCGGTTCTCTTTCATAGTTCTATTGGTTTTATTTAATTATTGCATGGTGCAATTATATGAATGGTCATGCTTATTGGGCATTGGTAACCAGCGCGACGGCGGGGTGAGCTGCGAGGTTACATCGACGCGGTTGGGGAAGGTGTAGTAGCCGCTCTTTTTGTATTCTTTGTCATATTATGTTGCCGGTTATTTCAGGGACTTGGCAACTTTTTTGTTGATTTTGACGGGGTAGGCTTTGCGGATTTCTTCGAGCCATGCGGCCTCGAGGGCGTTCTGGTAGTCGGTGGTGACGGCACCGCGGACGTCAACGGCCTCCTCGGGCTGCTCAGCCAGGTGTCCGGCGTAGCCGAAGAACGAGGGCCACGAGAGCTTGGATGTGTCGGGGGCGGGACCGTTAAAGAACAGGTAGTCACTGATGGGGTTGTCGCCCTCGGCGGCTATGATGCGTTCGACGCGGATTTTGCGGCCGAACTCCTTGCGCATCTTCTCGGCGAAGGTGGAGGGGTCGAGCTCGAGGATGAGGCCCTCGGCGTACTGGCGTGCGGCGGTTGCGGTGGAGTCGTTGGGAGCAAAGACGATGAACCCTTTGTATTTGGGCTTCTCCCACTTGTAGTTGTCCTTGTGTGCCTTGAAATACTCCTCAAGGCCTTTTTTGTCCTTGGTAGCAGCCTCCCAGACTCGGCGGTTGGAAATGTCGAAGAGCAGGATGCCGTCGCGGTACTCGTTGACGAGGTTGCGGTAATCGGCATTGACGTCGGCGAGGTTATCGCGGTATTCGGCGGCGGTCTCGTAGGGCAGGAGGTCGTTGAGAGCCTTGTTTATCACTACCATACCGCCGTCGACAGTCTTGTCCATGGTGACGGCGACATGGTCCATGACCTTCGAGACGGGCAGCTTCTTGCCGTTGATTTCGAGAACGGGGATGTCGCTGACGCGGAGGGCGGCGATGGCCACGCTGTCGTAACCGCCGGCGTTCTTGGCGATGAGGGCCTTGACGCGCTCAATGCCGTCGGGCAGAATTTTCGAGTCATACTCCTTCATGACCTTGTCAATGAAGGCCTGCTCGGGCTGGATGCCACGCTCCGAATTCTGAATCATAGTCTCGATTTCGGGCTTGAGCTCGTCGAAACTCTTGACGGGACGATGGCCGGTGTTCTTGACGATGTGCCAGCCGAAACGGGTCTGGAAGGGTTCGCAGATGCTGTCGGTGGGCAGCGAGAAGGCTGCGGTCTCGAATTCGGGCACCATCATGCCCGAGCCGAACCAGCCCAGGTCGCCTCCGGCCTGTGCCGAGCCGTCCTCGCTGGCTGTCTTGGCCACTTCGGCGAAGTCGGCGCCACCCTTGAGGACGTTGTAGATGGAGTCAATCTGCTGTTTGGCAAGGACCTGCTCCTCGGCGCTCTTGTTCATCGTCAGCCTAAGGATGTGGCTGGCGCGAACTTCGCCGCGCGAGGGGCGCTTTTCGTCTACGCGGATGATGTGGTAGCCGAAGCCCGAGTTGATGACGGGCGATATACCGCCGACGGGGGTATCGTAGGAGGCTTTCTCAAACGGCCAGGGGAAACGGCCTGCGGGCAGCCAGCCCATCGAGCCTCCGTTCATGCTGGTGCCTCGGTCGACGCTGAAGCGGGCGGCGAGGTCGTTCCAGTCGGCACCGCCGAGGGCGACGTTGCGCACCGAGTCGGCCAGCGCTTCCTGGCGCTTTGCCTCATCGGCATTCTGGGCGGGGGCGAACATGATGTGCGACACCTTCACCTCGTTGGCGGCGTGGTCGTAAGCCTCGCGCACAAGGTCGTTGTAGACCGTCGAGTCGGTCATGTACGGCTTGGCCAGGTCGGCGCGGTATTTGTCGAACTCGTCCACGAAGCTTTTCAGCGTGTCGAGGCCGTTGGCCTCGGCGTCGGCGACCTTGAGCTTGTAGTCGACGAACATTTTCATGTACTCGTCCACCGTCTGAGGCTGCAGCTGCTGGGTGTTGTTCTTGTGGTAAAGATACTCGAACTCGCTTTTGTGCACCGGCTTGCCGTTAACAGTCATCAGCACGGGGTCGTCTGTTTTTTTGGCCGCAAAGGCCAGAACAGCCAGACAGGCCAGAGAGGCCGTGAATAAAGTCTTTTTCATTGCGTATTTTGAAATGCCGGAGGTATGCATTACGCATCGGCCTCCAATATGTTTTCTACAGTTTATAGCTTTCGCAATGCAATAACGCATAGCGCGTGCATTTTATTGCGTACGCCATGCGTTAAAATGCAATCAAATCCGGTAATGTGCGGGTATTTTGCGGAGATTGCAGGGATGCTCCCCGGAGCATCCGCAAGATTGCGACAGCCTACGTTTTTCGGATGCACCGGAGTACATCCCTACATTCAGGCCATCAGCAACCTGTTTATTTTCTGAATAAAATCAGGGCCGACGTGGGCTCGACGGTCACTTTGCCGCCTTTGAGCTCCAGGGGCTTGCCGTCGGCGTCGGTGAGGCCGTCGGCGTTGAGCCTGCCGTCACGGGCGATGACGCGCCAGGTGCCCTTGGGGACTTTGACTTCGGCGGGCTTTTCCGAGCCGTTGAAAATCACCTTGATTTCCTTCTCGGAGTCTCCGTTGGCGTTGTTGATGAGGCTGTAGCTGATGAGGTTGGGGGTGCTGACCTTGTCGAAGACGAGGTTGCGGGCGATGTCCTTGGCAGTGGTCATGCGGAAGGCGGGATGGGCCTTGCGCAGGCGTATCAGCTGGCGGTAATATTCGTTCTGGTCGGCGTTCTTCTCGAGCAGGGTCCAGTCGATGGCGTTGATTGAGTCGGGCGACTTGTAGGAGTTGTGGATGCCCTTCTTGTCGCGGAAGACCTCCTCGCCGGCGAACATGAACGGGGTGCCCTGACTGGTGAAGACGATGGTCTGGGCCAGGCGTGCGGCGCGCTGACGGTCGGCCTCGGTACTGCCGGGCATCGACTTGGCCAGCTTGTCGGTGAGACAGAGGTCGTCGTGGCACGAGACATAGTTGATAATCTGCGTGGGGGCGGAGGCGTAGGCAAACTTCGAGTTGTTGCCCTTGCTGTAGTCGACCTGCGGGTGAGCAGTAGCGGCGACGATGCCAATTTTGACGGTCTCTTCGTTGCCGGGCTTGCCGGTAGCGAAGCCGCGGTCCTCGGCGTTGCTGTAGTGACCTTTGACAGCGTCGCGGATGTCATCGGAGAAGACAGCCACCTGCGGCATTGCCGAGACGTTCTCCTTGAGGGCGCGGTCCTTGGCGGGCAGGGGCGAGTCGCCGGCGGTCCAGCCTTCGCCGTAGACGAAGATGTCAGGGTTGACTTTCTTGAGGGCGGCGGCAACCTGGTTCATGGTCTCCGTGTCATGGATGGCCATAAGGTCGAAGCGGAAGCCGTCGATGTGGTATTCCTTGGCCCAGTTGACAACGGAGTTGACAATGAAATTGCGCATCTGCTGGCGCTCGGAGGCCGTCTCGTTGCCGCAGCCCGAGGCGTCGCTGTAGCTGCCGTCGGCACGATGGCGATAGTAGTAGCCGGGAGCGGTAAGGCTGAAGTTGGAGTCGTCATTCTGGGCGGTGTGGTTGTATACGACATCCATCACCACGCCTATGCCGGCGTCGTGGAGGGCCTTCACCATCTCCTTTATCTCGCGCACCCGTGCTGTAGGGTCGGCGGGATTGGTGGAGTAAGAGCCCTCGGGGGTATTGTAGTTGTACGGGTCGTAGCCCCAGTTATAGGTGTTGGAGGGGAGCTGGGTCTCGTCCACACTGTTGTAGTCGTAGCTGGGGAGGATGTGCACGTGTGTCACGCCGAGGTCCTTGAGATGGGCGATGCCCGTCGGGCTTCCGGCGGCGGTACGGGTGTCCTGCTCGGTGAGGGCCAGAAACTTGCCCTTGTTGACGATGCCGCTGCTGGGGTGCATCGAGTAGTCGCGGTGGTGCATCTCGTAGATGACGGCGTCGGTGATGTTGTCGATGCGCGGACCGTGGTCGTCGGCCCAGCCCTCGGGGTCGGTGGCGGCGAAGTCGATGATGGCGGCGCGCTGGCCGTTGGTGCCGGCGGCCTTTGCCCATACGCCGGGGGTCTCGGCGAGCCACTTGCCGTCGTGGCGTACGTTGAAAGTATAGAATTTGCCCGTCAGGTTTTTGGGGACGGAGGCACGCCATACGCCGTTGTCGGTGAGGGTCATGTCGATGCGCTTCACCGCGGGGGTGTTGCGGTCGGTGTCGTAGAGGTTGAGGCGCACGGCCTGGGCCTCGGGGCTCCACAGGGCAAAGCGTGTCACGCCGTTGGCGACAGTGACGCCGAGGTCGGTGCCGTCGTATGAGGGGAAATCCAGGAACTTGCGGTCGGGAGCCGTAGTGGCCGCGCGGGCATCGGCGGTGACGGCGTCGATGGTCTGTGCGACAGCCGGCATGGCGACCGAAAGAGCTATCACGGACATAGTGGTAATAAGAAATTTCATTAAGTTGTGCTTTTTCTTGGTTATGTAAATCCTAACGTCCGAAAGGACGTGTCAGAGCAAAAATTCAGATTGATTTGAGAGCAAAAACGGCAATGCAAATTATCCTGATTGTAGGGACGTGCCTCTGGCACGTCGGCTGGGCATCGAGCCATCAGCATGTGGCCGGACTGACATCGCCAAGCGATGTCCCTACAGCTGACGCATACACCTCAGCGCACAATCACGCGCTGCGACAGGCCGTCGCACTTGACGATGTAGTAGCCTGCGGGGAGATCAAGTACAGTGACACCGGGCGTCGCCGTCACCGTTTTGACAAGCTGGCCGGTGAGGGCGTACACATACACCTGCTTGCTTTCCTCGCCAGGGAGATTGATTTCCACATGGCCGCGCACCACTTTCACCGTCGGCTGAGCGGCAACCTCGGCGCGCTCGCCCATTGCAGGCTCGGGCATGGCGTAAGCCGCCGATGCCGAGAGGGCAACAGCCAGCGCAATAACGATGTAGCGGAAAATCTTCACGGTGCGGGTAATTGATTTAGAAAATGTGTATATCTGTCAGCAATCTGCCGTCGGGCATATTTCAATCTGACACGAAAGGCGACACTTCGACCCTTCTGTTGCAAAGTTACGGACAATTTCCGTCTCCCGCAATATTTTTTTTGATAAAAAATTTTACTACTTTTGGCGTGTTGGCCGAAAATCAAGCACACCGAGGTTAAAAGGCATTTGGAGAGGGGTCAATAGTTCTTAGTTTGAGCATCACTAATTTACTAACAATCTGCAACTTGTGCAACTTTTTCATTTGCAGGTATTTAGATTTTTAATTCAACCAACGGGTTTTTTTGATAAAAAATTTTACTACTTTTGCTAAAAATCAACCAAAAAAACAATTTCGACCGCCAACACGACCCCGACCCGTAATCAGTCCGAAAGCCCTCCCGGCATAGTCCAGGGACAAAAGCCTTTGGGCTAAAGTATAAGGATGAAAATATAAGGGTGAAAGTCTAAACCCAAAACCTAAAGCCTAAAAGCCTAAAAAATACATAAAGATGAAAAAACTTTGCTTCCTGCTCACGGCGGCGCTGGCCGCTGTAATGCCGGCGCCGGCGCAGAAGGGCGCGATTACGCCCGATATGCTCGACGGCATGCGCAAGGCCTATCAGCCCACGCCGGCCGAAAAGGCGCTGCGCAACGCCCTCAACGCCACCGACATCAACACGTTGGCCGCTGACGCCGACGCACGCAACAACCTCGACGACGATTTCAAGTACAAGGTCGACGTCAAGGGCGTCACCGACCAGCAGAGCTCGGGTCGCTGCTGGCTGTTCACCGGTCTGAACGTCCTGCGCGCACAGGCAATCCGCGACAAGGGCCTCGACGAGCTCGAGTTCTCGCAGGCATACAACTTCTTCTACGACCAGCTCGAGAAAGCCAACCTGTTCCTGCAGACGGTGATAGACACCTCGGGCGAGCCGATGTCCGACCGCCGCGTCACCTGGCTCTTCCACAACGCCCTCAGCGACGGCGGCCAGTTCACCGGTGTCGCCGACAACCTCACCAAATACGGCGTGGTGCCCGCCCGCGCCATGCCCGAGACGTACATCACCAACCACACCTCTACCTTCAGCCGTCTTTTAGGCTGGAAGCTCAAGGAATGGGGTCTGGAACTGCGCGAGATGGCCGCCAAAGGAGCCAAACCGGCTCAATTAGAGGCCCGCAAGGGTGAGATGCTGGACGAGACCTACCGTATTCTCGTACAGGCAATGGGCGTGCCCCCGACGGAGTTTGTATGGAAAGGCCGCAAGTTCACGCCAAAGACGTTCTATAACGAGATGCTGGGCAACGACCTCAAGAACAACTATGTCATGTTTATGAACGACCCGTCGCGCCCCTATTATAAGATGTATGAGGTGGACCTCGACCGCCACGCCTACGACGGCGAGAACTGGACATACCTCAACGTGCCTATGGCCGACATAAAGGAGATGGCCACGGCGTCCATCAAGGACTCGGTGGCAATGTATTTCAGCTGCGACGTGGGGAAGTTCCTGAACCGTAAGAACGGCACTCTCGACATCGAGAACTATGACTACAGCGCCATCCTCGGCACCTCGTTCAACATGGACAAGGCCCAACGCATTATGACGGGGGCCAGCGCCTCGTCGCACGCCATGACCCTCATCGGCGTCGACACCGACGACGAGGGCAAGCCCGTCAAGTGGCTCATCGAGAACAGCTGGGGCCAGGGCCCCAACGGCGGACACCTCCTCGCCACCGACAAATGGATGGACGAATACCTCTTCCGCCTCGTCGTCGAGCGCCGCTTCGTCCCCGAGCGCCTGCAGAAGCTCCTCACGCAGAAGCCTGTTCTCCTCCCCTGCTGGGACCCGCTCTTCTAATCATCTCGGAGAATATAAAAACGGCCGCCGGAACAAATCCTGACGGCCGTTTTTGTGGAACTTCTGCCGATTACTGTTTGATGTAGGGGGCGAAGAAACGGCAGATGATTTCAGCGGTGGGGAGGTCTTTGGCATGCCACGAGTGCTTTCCGTTGTTGACCTCGTAGACCTCGACATCGGTGCCGTAGGGCGAGTCGGTGTAGCGGGTGTGGTAGATGAGACGCTCCGGGTCGCCTGTCAGCGACTGCAGGGTGTCGCACACCATGGTGTGGCAGCGGTTGTTGACGGCGATGGCACTGACGGCCAAAGGCGTGGGAATGTAGGCGCCCCACCCTCCCTTGTTGGCGTGGTCGCCCTGCCAGGCCGACGTGGTGTCGTGGTTGCCGTGAATTTCCATGAAAGGCACGGGCTTGGTGAGCCGCAGGCTGTCATATATGCAGTCGAAGGTCAGACCGGCCACCGAGGCGTATGCCTTGAACAGCTCGGGGCGCTCGTAAGCCAGCTGGTAGCACAGGTCGCCGCCGTTCGACATTCCGGCCAGAAAGACGTTGTCGCCATTTAGGCCGAAGCGCTCCACCACGGCGGGGACAAAGGCCTGGAAGAAATCGGCCTCGTTGATTTTCATCGTATGCTGCGACGGATAGTGGACGTTCCATCCGGCCTTGCCGCGCGAGTCGAGCGAGCCGTCGGGATAGCAGACGGCATAACCGTACTTTTTAGCGGCTTTGTTGAGGTCCTTGCGGCGGCGCGTCTTGGAGCCGTAGCCGTGGGTCATCATAATCAGAGGACGGCCCGGGGCAAGGCTGTCGGGGATGTACATCGAGTAAGTGCGCACGGTATCGCCGTACGGAAACTCATACACCTCGTAGGACGGCTGCTTGGCCTCCTCATCCGCAGCGTAAGCGGCAGCCATACTGCCGGCGGCGAGCAGACACAGCGCCGCCGGCAACATGAAATGTTTCATTGACAATTATTTAGTCTGAGATTTGTGGATGCCGAGCATCTTCTGAAGCTCTTCGGGACGGTTGGTTGTGATGTAGTCGACGCCCTGCTCGATGCACCACTGCATGTCCTCGGGCTTGTTGACGGTCCAGACGTTGACTTCGAGGCCGAGGTCGTGGCACTCCTTGGTCCACTCGGGGTACTTGCGCATTTTCTTGAGCGAGTAGTCGATGCCTGCGCCCTTGCTGAACTTAATCTGCATGGGGATGTAGTCGCCGGAGAGGTAGTATACGCCGGCGGGCTTGGGTGCCTTCTTGACGAGTTCGACATAGCCGTTCTTCGAGAATGTGATGTAGTCGACGCGGTCCTCAAGACCGTATTTCTTCATCAGAGCGATGGCGCGCTTGATGCAGGCGCGCTCCGAGGACTGGCTGTCGTGGGCCTTTACCTCGCAGACAAGGCGGATGGGGAGCTTCTGGGCGACCTGGCAGAACTCCTCGAGAGTGGGAACGGTCTCGCCGTTGGCGAGCTTCTGGCTGCAAACCTCGGCGGCGGTAGCCTTTTCGATAACGATGCCGTTGATGGAGGGGTCGTGATTGAGGACGACCACGCTGTCCTTTGTCATCCAGATGTCGAACTCGGAGGCATAGCAGCCTATCGAGTCGGCCTTGACGAGCGAACGGATTGAATTCTGTGCCGAACCTTCGGTTTCCCAATATCCGCGGTGAGCGATGACTTTGGGTGTTCCGGCTACTGCTGTAGCCGCTGCTGCGAGCATGACCGCAGCACTGATTGTACGAACGATTTTCATAACAAATGTTGTTTGGTTTATTTTTAAGGTGAATTATACAGATTAGATTTGTCTTATTGTAACGGCGTCAGCTTTGATTGCGAGCCGACGAGCCAGAGGATGTCACCGGCGGTAAAGGCGATGTCGGGATTCTGGTCGATATATGTGTCGCCGCGCTGGATGGCCACCACCAGGGTGTCGTAATTGTCGCGGAGGCCCGAGTTGCGGGGGGTCTTGCCTATCAGCGGCGACTTGTCGCTGAGCTGCAGCTTGAGCAGGTTGAAATCGCGGGGAGCGGTCTCGTCAGGGCTGGGTTCGTATTCTTTCTCGACATGCGGCAGGATGGCGGCAATCTGTTCGTCGGTACCGATGACGCCGAGGACATCGCCGGGAAAGATGCGCCGCTCGCCGCCGGGAACGCTGATGGTGATAGGGCCGCGCTGGACACTGACGATGTTGATGCCAAAGCGTGTACGCAGGTTGCTGGTCTTGAGGCGCTCGCCCACAAAATCACAGCCCGAGCCCACGGTCATGTAGGCGAGGTGCAGGTCGTGTACGATGTTCTTGTTGCGGCCCGTGCGCACCAGCTCGCGCTCGTTAAGGTTGTCCATGAAGCGCGTCTCCATGTCCGACATCGAACGGCGCACACGGCGGCTGAAGAGCAGTCCCGCCAGCATCAGCAATGCCAGTGCCGCAGCCATGCCCCAGGCCATGGAGTAGGCGGTGGTGATGACGTTGACGATGATGAACAGGGCGATGATGGAGCAGATTATCGACAGCGCCACATCGGCTATCGTAATCCCGCCGCCGGCATACATGACACGTGACAGCGGGAGCACAAGAGCGGCCAGGAACGGCGACATACACAGCAGTTCGACGGCCATGGTGATGAGGCTGCCGTACTTGGGCGACAGGTCGTTGGCAAGAGGCGCCAGGAAGTGCTGGCCGAGCAGCTGTATGGCCACCAGGATGACGGTATAGATGATGATGCGGCCCATATAGCGCTTCAGAGTCTCGCGCCAGAGATTGTGGCGGCGGGCCTGCTGCGCCGAGGCGTCATCGGCATAGCGGTCTATAAGGAAACGCAGACGCTCGGGCAGGTGCCGCTCGACAAGGTTATACACCGGTTCGGACATCTTGATGAAATATGGCGTGGTGAAGGTAGTGAGCACCGACACGGCAACCACGATGGGGTAGATGGTGGGATTGAGGACACCCAGCGACATGCCTAATGTGGCGATGATGAAGGCGAACTCACCTATCTGCGTGAGCGAGAAGCCTGACTGGATGGCGACTTTGAGAGTCTGTCCGGTGACAAGCATGCCGAAGGTGCCGAAGAGTATCATTCCCACAATAACCACCGACGACAGGATGAGGATCTGCCACCAGTACATGGCCACAATCGAGGGCTGAACCATCATACCCACGGAGATGAAGAAGACGGCGCCGAAGAGGTCCCTGACGGGCGACACCACCGTCTCGATGCGCTCGGCAAAGCTTGTGCCGGCCAGTATCGAGCCCATGACGAAGGCGCCGAGAGCCAGCGAGAAGCCGCAGTAAACCGAGAACACCGCCATGCCCAGGCACAGGCCCATCGACACTATCAGCAGCGTCTCGTCGTTGAGGAAACGGCGGCAGGCCGTCAGCGCCGACGGCAGGATATAGACGCCTACAAGGAACCATATCACCAGGAAGAATACCAGCTTGAGCACGCTGTAGACCAGCTCGGTGCCCTCAACGCCGTTGCTGGTGGCTATCGATGACAGCAGTACCATCATCACCACGGCGAAGAGGTCCTCGACGATGAGCACGGCAAGAACCTGCGAGGCGAATTTCTTCTGCCGCAGACCCAGGTCGGTAAAGGCCTTGAGAATGATGGTGGTGGACGACATGGACAGCATACCGCCCAGGAAGAGCGAGTTGATGTTGTTGAAGTCCATGAATCGTCCGATGGCGAAGCCGCAGCAGGTCATGCCGCAGATGATGATGAGGGCCGTCACCATGGCCGAGGCGCCTGAGTTGACGAGTTTCTTGAAGTTGAATTCCAGTCCCAGCGAAAACAGCAGTACGATGATGCCTATCTGCGCCCAGAAGTCGATGTTGGCCTCGGTGGTCACCGACGGCAGCAGCGTGAAGTGCGGGCTTGCCAGAAATCCGGCCACGATATAGCCCAGGACCACCGGCTGCTTGATCCATTTGAAGATCACAGTCACCAGTGCGCCAAGGAGGAGGATGAAGGCCAGGTCTGTGATTAGGCTCTGTATCTGCATGATTCTCGGGTGCGGGGTTTTGAAATTTAAGGTACCGTAAGAGTCGGCGGTCTAAATGGCTGTCACAGGTCTCAGATGGAGACCTGGTTAGCGATGGACACGGCATCCGTGGGGAAGATGTCGCGCAACTCCTTGAACAGCTTTATCTTGTCCAGTTCGTCGGGAATAATCACCACCAGATTGAGGCGGGTCTTGTTCTGCTGATAATCGTATTCGATATAGTAGTTTGTAAACTTTATGCGGTTGGCCTCGAGCACCTTGCGGTAGCCCGAGATGTCCTCGACCACACACGACAGCATCAGCCGTATGATGCGCATTTCCGAACCGATGCGTATGCGGTGCTCGAACTTCTCAAGCAGAAGCAGGATGAACAGTATCAGACCGGAGGCTATCGTGGCAACCCAGTACAGGCCCACGCCGACGGCCATGCCTATCGCCGCTATCATCCAGATGCCGGCGGCGGTGGTGAGGCCGCGCACCGAGCCTTTCATCTGTATGATGGCTCCGGCGCCGAGGAAGCCGATACCGGACACAACCTGGGCGGCGATGCGGCTGGGGTCGCCGTTCTTGAGGCCGAGGTATTCCTGCGGGACGTATATCGACAGCACCATCGCCAGACAGGCGCCCATGCAGATGAGCGAGAAAGTACGCACGCCGGCCGTCTGGCCCTTGCGCTTGCGCTCAAAGCCCACGAGGGCACCGAGTAGCATGGCAAGAGTCAGCTTGTACACGGTCGAGAAGGTGGTGATTTCGGCCGAATTCACCGCCATACAGGCTTCCTGCCACATCTGACTCAGTGCTGACATTTTGCTATCGTTTACTTGAGGTTGAATTTACGGTTAAAGAGGCGGTAGTTGTCGGCGAAGAGCTCGACGGTGTAGTCGCCGGGGTTGAGGGCGGTATTGACGTCGTAATAGATGCGGATGCCGCCGATTTCCTGGCCTCCGTATTCGATTTTGGTCTTTGCCGAACAGCTGACGGTCGTGCCCTCGAAGGAGAAGGAACCGCCACCGCCGAGGAGCTGGCCCTCGGGCGTGGTGATGCGGGCGTAGATGGTCTTTTCGCCCACGGGGGTGCTGTTGTTCTGCGGGATGGTGAAGGTGATGAGCAGCTGTTTGGCCTTCTTGACCTTCTTCTCCACCTTGCCCTTCTTGTTAAGGGCATTGAAGCCGACACCGGTGACGTTGAGCTTCTCGGCGAGGGTCATGCGCTCGTTGAGGTGCTTGTTCTGACGTGTCGTCTCGGCTACCTGGGTCGAAAGTTCCTCGTTGCGTGCCTTGACTTCCGTGTTCTCCTGGCGCAGCTGGGCGTTCTCCTTGTTCAGGCGGTCGATTTCGGCGATGTATTTCTGCAACAGGGCTCGCAGAGTCTTGATCTGGCCCTGAAGGTCAGCAATCTCCTTGGCGCTCTTGTTTTTGGTATTCCTCAGTTCGGCCTGCAGGCGCTCCACCTCGAGACGAGCCGACTCGTACTGCTGGGTCAGGCGCAACTTAACTGAGTCGGTGCTGACCGACAGGCTGTTTTCAAGGCTGGCGAACTCGTTTTCGAGCTGGTCGAACTCACTTTCGGCCAATTGCTGCTGAAGGCTCAGCTCGGCTGCCTCACGGCTCTGACGTTCGGCCTCGGCTTTCTCGTCCTTGGCTGCGCTGCTGACAAAGAACCAAACGGCCAGTCCCACTATTGCCACTACCAGGACGGCGATGACGGCAATGAGAATGTTCTTGGTCTTGTCAGGTTTGGCCTGCGCAGGCATCGGAGGCCGCTGAGGAGCCGGAAAGGGTGCGCCCTGGGGCTTGTTGAAACTGCGGGCAAATTCGGTCGGCTGCTTCTTTTCTTCGCTGTTTTTTATATCCATTTTGTTGTGAGATTATCAATTATGACTGTGAATTTATCAGTTATGCCGGAGCCGGCATCCGGCTCCCGTTTAAAATTTTAAAATATGGGCAAAATTACAAATTTTCGCTTTAATTCACTACCTTTGCCCTAAATAAATAGACAAGCAACCCGCCTTAAAGTTTAAGATATCGGGCATGACAGATAAGAAACAGCAAAAGAAACCTCAGAAGAAGACTAAACATCCCCGTCGCGTCAGGCAAGACAAGCGACAGCTGCGGGTGATAATTATATGCGTGATAATCACTGCCGTACTGGCACTGTTAGGCATGGCCTTCTCGGCCTGGCGCCTGACTTGCTCGACCTACGGCGGCAACGACAGCGTGCGCGTCTGCATCCCCGTGGACGCCACCCCCGAGGCCGTGCGCGACACCCTGGTGACCAACCTCGGCGACGGCTACGGCAACAAAGTCTACCGGCTGTGGCGATGGCGCACGCGCGACGAGGAGAGGCCGTCGGCCTACGGCTCGTATGTCGTCCGTCCCGGGGACAAAGTTTGGACTGTCAGCAACAGCCTGTACAAACGCCGCCAGACTCCGGTGCGTGTCACCATCAACAACGTGCGGATGATGAGCCAGCTTGCCGAGAACGTCAGCTCGCGCATGGACTTTGACGCCGAGGACTTCATAGCTGCCGCCGACAGCGTTCTGCCAGCTCTCAGCTTCTTCAGGCCCGAGAGCTTCCCGGCCGCCTTTGTGCCTGACACTTACGAGTTCTACTGGACCGAACCGGCCGACAAGGTCATCCGCAGTTTTGTAAAAACGCGCAATGAATTCTGGACAAAAGAGCGTGAGGCCAAAGCCGAGGCGCTGGGGCTCACGCCCGCCGACGTAGCGACGGTGGCCTCTATAGTCGAGGAGGAAACGCGCGATAACAAGGACCGCGGCATGGTGGCCCGCCTCTACCTCAACCGCATCGCCAGGGGCATGAAACTGCAGGCCGACCCGACGGTGAAATTCGCCACCGGCGACTTCGGCGCCCGCCGCATCAAGGGCGACATGCTCGCTTCGCCCTCTCCCTACAACACATACCGCGTCGAGGGTTTGCCGCCCGGCCCCATCCGCATCCCCGAGCGCGCCACCATTGACATAGTCCTCAACGCTCCGCAGCACAACTATCTGTTTATGTGCGCATCGCCCAAGTTCAACGGCACCCATGACTTCGCCGTCGACTACGCCACCCATCAGAAAAACGCCCGCGCCTACCAGGCCGAGCTCAACCGCCGCGGGATACACGAATAAACGCCCGCCGGGCTGTTATGCGGCGAGCTCGCCGCATAACGGCAATGGCAGCACCCCCCGTTTCAATTTTCAATTTTACATTTTAATTTTCAATTTCAATGACCCTCCTTCTCACCGGCGCCTCCGGTTTCCTTGGCCGCAATATCATCGGCAGACTCAGCGAAAGCTACAGGGTCACCACCCTTGCCCGCAGTGCCGGCAACGATATTGCCGTCGACCTGGCCGCAGCGCCTCCGCTGTTGCTGGAGCGCTACGACGTAGTGGTGCATGCCGCAGGAAAGGCGCATGAAATTCCGGGGAAGAATGAAAGTGTTGAATTTCACCGCGTTAATGTCGAGGGCACAAAAAACCTCTGCCTGGCGCTGGAAAAGACCGGACTGCCGAAGTCTTTTGTGTTTATCAGCACCGTATCGGTTTATGGTGAGGATGAGGGCGAAAACATCACCGAAGAACATTCCCTTGACGGGACGTCGGCTTATGCCCGCAGCAAAATCGAGGCTGAGGCCTTCCTCACCGACTGGTGCGCGCGCAACGGAGTCTCACTCGCAATTCTGCGTCCTTCGCTGATTGTCGGCCCATACGCCACCGGCAACATGGCGGCAATGATAAAAGGCATACGGCGTGGCATTTACGCCGACATCGCTGGCGGCAAAGCCCTCCGAAGCCTCGTCGGCGCAGCTGACATGGCCGAGGTCATACTGAAAGCGACAGGCAAAAACGGCATCTATAACGTCTGCGAGCGTCGTCACCACTCCGTAGCCGAAATCGCCCGACACATAGCCGACAAGACGGAACGGCGGCATCTGCTGTCGATACCTATGTGGCTGGCCCGTGTTGCCGCCGTTCCCGGCGACATCCTCGGCCAACGTTGGCCCCTCGACAGTTATCGTCTTAGCAAGCTGACCGAGTCTCTGACTTTCGACAGCGCCAAAGCCTGCCGGGAGCTGGACTGGGAGCCCAAAGACGCCCTCACGGACCTTACCCTTGAATAAAAACATCCTAAATAACAGGCCTATGGACAGCAAAAGTAACGACCAAGTAATTGTGCTGCGTGAGTTCGGCAGCGAGTTCAACGCCAACATCGCCCTCATCCTTCTGCAGGACGCCGGCATTCCCGCCCAGCTGTTGGGCACCGACTGGCCCGGCGTGCAGGGAGTACCCCTCCCCGGCCAGGGAATGGGCGTGCGCCTCGTCGTCTTTGCCCGCGACGCCGACACAGCCCGCGAAATTATCCGCAATATCGACGACTGACCACCGCTTTTTGCCACAATTTCCTGCAATTTTTAAATTAAATTTTTAATTTTGCAAACTGATATGCCACAACGGTGGCATTTGGTATGTCCAAACGTCTGCCATCAATCCGAATAAACCAATAAATCATACATTTAACGCAAAATGACAACAACCAAAGCTCACGAGTACCTCAACGATAAGGCCTGGGCACGCTGGACAGCTCTTATTCTGCTGGCATCGGCGATGTTCTTCGGCTACATCTTCGTTGATGTTCTCTCGCCTCTCCAGAGTTACGTGCAGGAGACACGCAACTGGAACCCCGTAGCCTGGGGTAACTTCTTCGGTTCTGAGACTTTTCTGAACGTCTTTGTATTCTTTCTGATATTCGCAGGTATCATCCTCGACAAGATGGGAGTGCGCTTCACGGCCATCCTTTCGGGTGCGGTGATGGTTGTCGGCGGCGCCATAAACTGGTACGCCATGACAGACGCCTTTGCCACAAGTAGCCTGTGCACCTTCTTCGACGGCATCCTCAACCTCCCGAACGAATGGTGGAACATCACGCCGTGGGTAGCCGGAATGCCGGCATCGGCCAAGATGGCCACGATTGGCTTCATGATTTTCGGCTGCGGCATCGAAATGGCCGGTATCACCGTCAGCCGCGGTATCGTCAAATGGTTCCAGGGCAAGGAAATGGCTCTGGCAATGGGCGTTGAAATGGCAATCGCCCGCGTGGGCGTGGCCGTCGTCTTCTTCGGCAGTCCCTGGATTGTCAAGCTGGGCGGCGTCATCGATGTCTCGCGTCCCGTAGCGTTCGCGCTCCTGCTTTGCTGCATCGGCCTTATCTGCTTCATCACCTACGGCTTTATGGACCGTAAGCTCGAGAGCCAGATCGGCAACACCGAAGAAAAGGACGACCCATTCAAGGTGTCGGACCTCAAGGAGATTTTCACCTCCAAAGTTTTCTGGATTGTCTCGCTGCTTTGCGTGCTCTACTATTCGGCCATTTTCCCCTTCCAGAATTACGCCGGACTGATGCTGCAGAACACACTGAAGATTTCGGAGGAACAGGCCGGACTGATTTTCTTCGTCTTCCCTCTTGGTGCCGCAGCCATCACTCCGTTCCTGGGCAACTACCTTGACCGCAAGGGCAAAGGCGCTTCTATGCTTATCTACGGCGCTCTGCTGATGATTATCTGCCACAGCGTCTTCGCATACGTGCTGCCTGTCTTCCCGTCCATCATCCTTGCATACGCCGCCATCATCCTGCTCGGCATCAGCTTCTCGCTGGTTCCCGCCTCACTTTGGCCCTCTGTTCCCAAACTGATTAAGCCGAAGCTCCTCGGCAGCGCATACGCAGTGATTTTCTGGATTCAGAACATCGGCCTCTACGGCTTCCGCAAGGGCATTGGCTCGGTTCTCCAGGCATCCAACCCCGGCGTCACCGACCCTCTGAAATATGACTACACCGTGACGATGACAGTATTCGTCTCGCTGGGCGTTCTCGCCCTTCTCTTCGGCCTGTGGCTCAAGGCTGTAGACCACAAGGAAGATTATGGTCTCGAGCGGCCCAACATTATTAATTCCAAGGCCGAGGAAGCAGAGGCTGTCGCAGCCGAGGAATAAGTTTTGCCACCAATAATCTGTAACCATGAAACTTAAGCAACTGATAATTGTGGCTGCCGCTGTCGCCCTCATGGGTGGCGCGGCACTGGCCGCCAATCCCAAGCGCGAGTTCAGAGGCGCCTGGATGCACACCGTTTACCAGGGCCAGTACGCCCAGAAGGGCACTGCCGAACTGCAGGCCTATCTCATCGACCAGCTCGACAAGCTCAAGGCTGCCGGTGTCAACGCCGTCCTGTTCCAGGTGCGCCCCAGCGCCGATGCCTTCTACCCCAGCAAACTCGAGCCCTGGAGCCGTTTCCTGACCAAGGGCGGCAAGGCGCCGTCGCCTTACTGGGACCCACTGCAGTTCATGATTGACGAGACGCACAAGCGCGGCATGGAGCTGCACGCATGGCTCAACCCATACCGCGTCACCACTTCACCCACCGAGAAACTCGCTCCCGGACATATCTATCACAAGGAACCTCAGCGCTTTGTCAAATACGAGGGCGACAAGAAAATCTACTTTGACCCGGGTCTGCCCGAAAACCGCAAGTTTATCGAGGATGTAGTAATGGACATCGTCAACCGCTACGACGTCGACGGCATCCACTTCGACGACTACTTCTACCCCTATCCCGCCGGCGGTGCGGATTTCCCCGACCAGAAGTCGTTCGCCAAATACGGCAACGGGATGAAGAAGGCCGACTGGCGCCGCCACAACGTCGACTTGCTCATTGAGGAAATCCACGAAAAGATTGCCTCCTCAAAGAAGCCTTGGGTGCGCTTCGGCGTCAGCCCCTTCGGCATCTGGCGCAACAAGAAGAGCGACCCGCGCGGCAGCGATACCAACGGGCTCCAGAACTACGACGACCTCTACGCCGATGTGCTGCTGTGGGCCCAAAAAGGCTGGATAGACTACCAGCTGCCGCAGCTGTACTGGGAGCTCGAGCATAAGCGCGCCTCGACGCTGACCCTCGCCGACTGGTGGAACGACAACTCCGCCGGACGCCACATGTACTTTGGCCAGGATGTCGGTAACATCATGAAACACCCCGACCTCGCCCCGTCCAAAGAAAAGACCCAGCTGCGCCACAAAATCGAGCTGTCACGCAGTCTGCCCAACGTGCAGGGTAACTGCTGGTGGCCCGGATACTCGGTGACAGCCAACCTCGGCGGTGTGGCCGACTCGCTCGCCACCGACCTGCAAAGCACGATGGCTCTGGTGCCCGAATATCCCTGGATAAGCAAAAAGGCGCCCGAAACGCCCAAGGCCGTCAAGGCCAACGGCAAGACCATCAGCTGGAATGTCAAAGCGCCCAAGGGCGACACCAACGACGCCGTGCGCTTTGTCGTCTACCGCTTCAGCGGCAAAGGCATACCCGACTTTGACGACGCCTCGGCGATTGTCGACATCACCCCCGCGGCCTCGCTCACCGTCAGCGAGCCGGGCGTATACTACGTCACCGCCCTCAACCGCGTCAACGTCGAGAGCGTCCCGTCAAAGCCCGTCACCGTAAAATAAGCGTAGCCGCAACGTATTGATATCGGCGGCCTTAGCCTAACCTCTATCGGTAACCGTAACGAATATGGTATCGGTCATTATCCCGGTGTACAATACCGAGAAATATCTGCGCCAGTGCCTCGACAGCGTGCTGGCGCAGACTTATAGTGACTGGGAGGCAATCCTCGTCGACGACGGCTCCACCGACAGCTCGGGCGCCATCTGCGACGAATATGCCGCCGCCGACAGCCGTTTCAGGGTTCGCCACGGCCGCAACGTCGGTGTCTCCGCCGCCCGCAACGCCGCCCTTGACATTGCCCGCGGCGAGTGGCTCACCGTCATCGACGCCGACGACATGCTTGCGCCGGACGCCCTGGAGCAGTGCCTGCAGACGGCACGGGCAACAGGCTGTCTGTGCGTGACTGCCCAATTCTCGCGCAAGGCCAACAAGGTCATGCGCCCGCACACGGCAGGAAAGGTAAGGCTGTACGACTGGGAAACGCTGACCATGCGCGCCCTGCATCAGCTGAAGGGCACCGACACCAGCTCGTGCGCCAAGCTGCTGCACCGCAGCCTGTTTGCCGACGGCCTGCGGTGGCCCGAGGGCTCGCGGTTCGAGGACCTGGCCCTTATGCCGCTGCTGTATGAGCGCGTCGGAGCCTCCGGCAGCAAAATCGCCTGCCTCGACGTGCCGCTGTACTTTTACCGCTCTGTCGCCGGCAGCTTTATGGACAACCCCTGCAGCCCGGCATACGCCGACCTTGCCGTTGTCACCAAAGACATTGAGGAATGGGCCGCCGGCAAGTCCCCCGCCCTGCTTCGCGCCGCCCGCAACCGCCGCTTCGCCGCCGCCTGCGCCCTCGTTCCCTACGCCCTGACATCCCACACCCCGGCCATCACCGTGCCGGCGCTTTGGCAAATTGCCCGTGCCCGTCGCGCCGAGGTCCTGCTCACCCCCGTCACGCGCCCCAAAACCCGCATCGCCGCCGCCCTCACCCTCGCCGGCCTCCCCCTCTGGCAACGCGCCATGTCCCGCTACCTCTCCCGCCAGCGGTAACAAACGGCTAAGAGCCCGTTCCCAAATTTCTGTTAACGCAGGGTCGCATATTTGGGGATGGATTTTGATTTGTGAAGATGGAGTGTAGCGAGCTACACGACTGATGAACAAATCGAAAGACGCCCAAAAGATGCGATACCAAAGTAATCATAAATTATAGGCTCGGGATTACAAATAAAAGAATTTAACATTAATATGCCACGACCCGATGAAGTTACTGCCATAGCGGCCATCTTTTGGCATCTTCGCCGTTTCGGTTCAGTCGTTATGGAACCCCATAACTCCTTCACCTTAACGACGAATCTACTCAAAAGTTGTCCGCCCTGCGTTAACATAAATTAGGGAACGGGCTCTAAGTAACAAAAAGGCCGCTCTGCGTCAACTCAAATGCAGAGCGGCCTTTTTGTAGCCCTTTGTCCATGTTTCCCCCATGTGCGCCAGCCTTTGTCCATGCCCCATGTGCACCAGCCTTTTGTCACTGTTTCCGCCGCTTGCGGCGGATGAGGCCCGGCAGGGCCTCACTTGCCTCACTTTTCGCCTAAGACTTTGTTTTTGGGGCGGGTGGCCTGGAAGTCCTTGAGGTAGTTGGGGACGGCATAGGCAGTGTCCAGGAAATTGCGCTGGGCGTAGTGGCGCTCGGCAAGGGCTATCATGTCAACGGCAAGGGGCTCGACGTCGTCGACAAAGGTGGCGTTGTCGGCTTTGATAAGCTCTTTGGCCTTAGCCGAACCGTCGCCGAAGAAGAGCACGGGACGTCCCGTGGCAAGCAGGTCGGCATACGAGTTTTCGTCAAGAATAAGCGGCCCCTCCTCCATCAGTCTGTTTAGTCCAAAATCAAAGGCTCCGGTGTACACCTCCATGCGACGCGCGTCCACCATCGGCACGAATATCGTGTCCGGGTCGATATCAAGTGTAGAGAACATCACGCGCGTGGCAAGCAGTTCAAGCGTGTCAACGCCGATAAGCGGAATATTGAGGGCGTAGCACAACCCCTTGGCCTCGGCCATGCCGATACGCAGACCGGTATAGCTTCCCGGGCCCGTAGACACAGCCACAGCCTCGAGCTTTATCTCCTTGTCGGCGGCAAAATCGAGACAATGTTTGATAAATCCACTGAGCAGCGCGGCATGGTTTCGCCCGTCAAAATCCTCGAGGTGAGTTAGTATCATACCCTCGGCAGTCAGCGCCACCGAGCAATTCTTAGACGAAGTTTCAATGTTGAGTATAACGGCCATAGGGCGTACTTTTGAAGATGCTATGTGTCTGTCGATAAAGTTGACAAACATGGACAAATGGTCTGCACTTAAGGGTTAAGACTTATGCAAAGGTACATATTTTTTGCATAACAGGAACCTATTTTTAGAGGCAACGGCACAGAAAAGGACCTTTTGAGATAAGGATTTGCTTAATTGTGTGAAATTTAAGGGCGGAAGATTGGGGTTAATCGGTAAATTTTTATTAACTTTGCAAATTGAAGTGCGTGAAACTTCCAAACACTGTTTGATTGCCGCGCTCGTAGGCGGCAATTTATTGTAAAACAACAAAATAAAATGATCAAAATCACTTTCCCCGACAACTCTGTCAAAGAGTTTGAAAGCGGCGTCACTCCGCTCGAAATCGCACAGTCCATCAGCCCTCGTCTCGCTCAGGACGTGCTTGCATCGTATGTTAACGGCCAGGAATGGGACCTCACCCGCCCTGTCACCGAGGACGCTACAATCCAGCTCTTCAAATGGGACGACCCCGAAGGCAAGCACGCTTTCTGGCACTCGTCGGCCCACCTGCTGGCCGAAGCACTGCAGCAGCTTTACCCCGGCGTAAAGTTCGGCATCGGCCCCGCCATTGAAAACGGATTCTACTACGACATCGACCCGGGTGATCACAAGCTCACCGACGCCGATTTCGCAAAAATAGAGCAGCGCATGCTCGAGCTCGCCCGCGAGAAACAGGCCATCGTCCGCAAGGACATCAGCAAGGCCGACGCCCTGAAGATGTTCGGCGACCGCGGCGAGACATACAAGTGCGAGCTCATCAGCGAACTTGAGGACGGACACATCACCACCTACACCCAGGGCGACTTCACCGACCTCTGCCGCGGCCCGCACCTCCCCGACACCGGCGCCATCAAGGCCGCCAAAATCACCAGCCTCGCCGGTGCTTACTGGCGCGGCGACGAAAAGCGCAACCAGTTGGTGCGCGTCTATGGCATCACCTTCCCCAAAAAGAAGATGCTCGACGAGTACCTTGCACTCCTCGAGGAGGCCAAAAAACGCGACCACCGCAAACTCGGCAAGGAGATGGAACTCTTCGCCTTCAGCAGCAACGTCGGCGCCGGTCTTCCCCTGTGGCTCCCCAAAGGAGCCGCCCTGCGTGACCGCCTCGAGCAGTTCCTGCGCAAAATCCAGAAGAAATACGGTTACCAGCAGGTCATCACCCCGCACATCGGCAACAAAACTCTGTATGTCACCTCGGGTCACTACGCCAAGTACGGCAAAGACTCGTTCCAGCCCATCCACACCCCCGAGGAAGGCGAGGAATACCTGCTCAAACCGATGAACTGCCCCCACCACTGCGAAATCTTCCGCGCCCTGCCCCGCTCGTACCGCGAGTTGCCCCTGCGTCTGGCCGAATTCGGCACCGTTTACCGCTATGAGCAGTCAGGCGAGCTCCACGGCCTCACCCGTGTGCGCGGCTTCACGCAGGATGACGCACACATCTACTGCGCGCCCGACCAGATTAAGGACGAGTTCCTGAAAGTAATGGACATCATCCTCTACATCTTCAAGGCCCTCAAATTCGACAACTACGAAGCTCAGATTTCGCTCCGCGACCCGGCTCACAAAGAGAAATACATCGGCAGCGACGAAAACTGGCATCTCGCCGAGCAGGCCATCATCGAGGCCTGCCAGGAGAAAGGCATCAAGGCCCGCAAAGAGCTGGGCGAAGCTGCTTTCTACGGTCCCAAGCTCGACTTCATGGTCAAGGACGCCATCGGCCGCCGCTGGCAACTGGGCACAATCCAGGTCGACTACAACCTGCCCGAGCGGTTCAAGCTCGAATTCACAGGCGCCGACAACCAGAAGCACACCCCCGTGATGATTCACCGCGCCCCCTTCGGCTCGATGGAGCGTTTCGTGGCCGTGCTCCTCGAGCACACCGCCGGCAAGTTCCCCCTCTGGCTCGCCCCAGACCAGGTCGTCGTTCTCCCCATCTCGGAGAAGTTCAACGACTATGCCTACAAAGTTGCCGACGAGCTTAACCTCCAGGACGTCCGTGCCATCGTCGATGACCGCAACGAGAAAATCGGCCGCAAAATCCGCGACAACGAGCTCAAGCGCATCCCCTATCTGCTTATCGTCGGCGAAAAAGAGGCCGAGAGCGGCGAGGTTTCGGTAAGAAAACAGGGCGAAGGCGACAAGGGTACCGTTAAAATCGCTACATTTGCAGACGATATCAAAAAGGAAATCGAAAGCTCGATTAACGGCTAAGCCTGAACAAAACCGGTCCGAAACAATTATTTAAAGTACACATTATATAATAGGACAACCATATAATAGTACAACCGCGACAGCGCGTAAAAGTCCGCCACACCGGCGGCTTTTACGCCGCGTCCGGCAAATAACAGATTTATTTTATTAGTAACAACTCAACACTACTGAATGGAGAAAAAACCCTTTAACGGGCCGCGTCCACCGCGTCCCGCCGGAGCTGCCCCCAAAGGCCCGCGCCCTATACGCCGCGGCGAAAAGCCCGCCAATCCCAACCTCATCAACGAACAGATACGCGCCCGCGAGGTCCGTCTGGTCGGTGACAATGTCGAGCCCGGCATATATTCCATTCACGACGCCCTCAGCAAAGCTGAGGAGCTCGAGCTCGACCTGGTCGAAATCTCGCCCCAGGCCGAGCCCCCGGTATGCAAGATTCTTGACTATCAGAAATACCTATACCAGCAGAAGAAAAAGCAGAAGGAAATCAAGGCCAAGGCCCAGAAGGTTGTAATCAAGGAGATACGCTTCGGGCCTCAGACCGATGACCACGACTACAACTTCAAGCTCAAGCACGCCAAGGGCTTCCTTGAGGAAGGCGCCAAAGTCAAGGCTTATGTCTTCTTCAAAGGCCGCTCAATTCTGTTCAAAGAGCAGGGCGAAGTGCTTCTGCTGCGTTTCGCCAACGACCTCGAGGACTACGGCAAGGTAGAGATGATGCCCGTTCTCGAAGGCAAGCGCATGACAATCATGCTCGCGCCCAAGAAGCAGTCAAAATAAATCGGGACGTTTCGCGTTCTAATTTATGTCTGCGACAAAAAAACGAAAGTAAATGTAAACAAGTGTCGTTTGCCCGACACGTCTTGTCAAAAAATTTAGAATAAACAATGCCCAAGATTAAGACTAATTCCGGTGCCAAAAAGAGATTTACTCTTACCGGATCAGGACAGATCAAGAGAAAACACGCTTTCAAGAGCCACATCCTCACCAAGAAGACCAAGAAACAGAAACGCAACCTCACCCACAGCGGCCTCGTAGCCAAAGTGGACAAGAGCAACGTTCTGGCTCTGCTGGCTCTGAAATAAGCCGCCCGGGCGGCAAAGGCGCCCCGGCGCCCGCGCCACCCTCGCACTTTCTCAAAAATCTTTCCACAAACAAAAAGCCGTCGCCAAGGCAGCAGTAAGGCACAGCCGAAACTGCAATGACGGCAACAACACATTTATTAACCGGATGGTCAGCACACAAGCGTAAGCGGCCGCAAGACCGTACTACCGCTGCCATTCAACAAAAACTATTAGAAAATGCCAAGATCAGTCAACCACGTCGCCTCGCGCGCACGTCGCAAGAAAATTCTGAAACTCACCCGCGGTTACTTTGGTGCTCGCCGCAACGTATGGACAGTTGCCAAGAACACCTGGGAGAAGGGTCTCACCTACGCCTACCGCGACCGCAAGGACAAGAAAGGTAACTTCCGCGCCCTGTGGATCCAGCGTATCAACGCCGCCGCCCGCCTCGAGGACATGTCCTACTCAAAGCTCATGGGCCTCATCCACAAAGCCGGCATCGAGATCAACCGCAAAGTTCTGGCCGACCTGGCCGTAAACAACCCTGCCGCCTTCAAGGCCATCGTTGACAAAGTTAAGAACGCCTGAACATAATTCTCCCACCCCGACAAGACACCAAGGCACAAACGACACAGCGGCCGTCCCCATCCTGGGGGCGGCCCTTGTTTTGCACGCCGCAAACGCACTTTTTTCGGCTATTTTATGCAACTTTGCACAAATAAAGAACTCGTATCCCAAAGGTATGAATATTTATAAAAGGAAATGATTTACTCTTTATTTCATCATTCACAAATTCGATGAATTAAATTAGTATTCTTTTGAATTTAGTTTATTTATCTAAATTGAAAGCATAACGCACAATCAAACCGGCTATGAGTAATCGAATAGAAAAACAAAGGCGCATACTAAAGGTAAAGCGGAGAATTAATATAATCCTGACTTATATGTTTGTATATGGAGGGTATAGTGTTATTTTATCTATGTTTTATTCTATACATTTAATCTTGGCAGAAAATTTTAAATCTGCATCTCTAATCCTTGATCCCACAGTTAATATCATCGTACTCTTTATTATGAGTGTGCCTTGTGTGGCTTACCATGGGCTGACTTACTCTGTACCTGCTGACATTATACCACGTAAAGAGATACGAAGGGCTGAAAAAATTCTGGTATTCAGTATACTTTGCTTGTTCGTCTTTCAGGTATTTGATCTAATCCTATGGGCAAATGATGTGCATGACTTATGGTTTGATTCCTGGATTTTCAAACTTTAAAGATATAATTTTTCTTCCCCGGTGCATTCTTCCGCAGAATCTTAAATCAGTAAAACCCTTATGACTAATCGGAAACATAAAATCTATAAGTTTCTAAAGAAAAGTATATCATACATCTTTCTTTGGGGTGGTTTTATATTTATATTCTACATGGTATTTTCCATGTACTTAGGGATATTCAGAAAATATCCAACTAATTGTTTGCCAGAGTCATAGATAT
>JBJFEE010000031.1:0-26699 GCA_051890455.1 Muribaculaceae bacterium | reverse complement strand
TAAAGTTACTAATTTTCAGGGACTTTTGCAAGTAATAACTAATTAAAAATCAATCGTATAACTGACAAAAAATAATTTTTGTCATCTACTAAATCCAAATATAGTAAAATTGTGACTTAGAGCACGTAGGAGGGGACGGGAATCAAGGCGCCAGCCTTGATTTTTATTCTGCCGGTGTAAGAATCTCACGATTTTATACTAAATTTGCAATAAACAACTCAGAGTAATGGAACATGGGAGATTTAACCACAAGCATCTTGGCCGTTTTTTGGAGTCTTTCTCTATAAAGTGGCTTATGATTGTGGTTGCCATTTATGTGGGTATGTACTATGCGCAGGCCATGCCACAGAATATAGACAAGCTTATAGAAATATATGAAACCAAGGGTTGTCGTGTAGATGATGCCAATAAGATATTTGATTTCCTAAACAAGGAGGAAATAACCGATTCGAAGATTGTGTTTGCCGAGAATACTCCTAAAGATTCTCTGCGGCAACAATTATGGTTTTGGGTGGCTGAATGGTACTATGATGTGCAGGATTATCCCACGGCTAAGAAGTATGCCTTGAAGGCTCTCCCATTGTTCAAATATCCCAATATGGGCAGGTCCGATTGCCTGAATTTGCTGAGTGTTATCCATGTAAGGCTTGGCGAGTTTGCTCCCGCTGCGTCTTATGCCAAGCAATGCGTTGACATCGATATGAAGCTCGGAGACCCTGATAGAATTTCTTCAGGGCTGAACACTCTTGCGGGTACATATATGGCTGCTAATCAAGTCAAGGAGGCCGAGAAGTTTATTCTTGAAGGACTTGAATATGCCGACAAGGCCAATAATACATCTCGCAAAGCCATACTTTTGGGAATGGCTTCGGAGGTATATCACAAACTCGGTAAAAACAAAAAGTCGCTTGACTATGCTCGTGATGCGTATGAGCTTGATTCAATCAACGGACGCAAGCCCCAAATGGCGATGCGTCTTTCTCAGATGGCATCGGCTTTGGCCGGACTTCAACGATATGATGAAGCCGAAGCTGCCTATCTGCGTGCAATTGCCATGCTGAAAGAAGTGGGCAATATTCATTCCGTCGGAATTGATCTCAACCAATTGGGATTTGTTTATATCGAGCAAAATAGGACTCGTGAGGCCATAGACTGCTTCAAGGAGGCTTCCGGTATTTTTTCCAAGATGGGCGATCTATATAATGATGTGTGCTCGCACAAAGGATTGTACGAAAGCTACTGGTCTTTGAGCCCCGATTCGGCCAAAATCGCCCTTGACCGATTCAACACATTGAAAGACTCACTTTACCATCAGGCTTCGGCCGATGCTCTTGCCAGATACAATGCCGAGTTTGGTAAAGACAGACTGCAGGAGGAGATCCAACGGACCAAGACCGCCAGAAGCCGAGATCTCATTATGGCAATCGGACTATTTATTGTCATAGCAATTATTGCCGCCGTAATCATTCGAGCACGGTATCGCCGGCATCGGTCTCAGATGCTTCAGCTTATCAAGGAGGTAGAGGAACTACAGGCGAAATGCAATGAGGCTGAGAAGAATATGGCCGAAACTCCGAAGGAGGGCATTGAGATACCCGAAACCTTGGCGGATAAGACTGACGATGGCCAGGAATTCCTAACTAAATTGTTTGTTGTCGTAGATGCTGCCCTCACCAACAAAGACTATGGTGTGGCCAAAATAGCATCGATGATGAACATGACCGAAAGGACGTTCAGCCGGCGCCTTAAAGAGGTAACCCAGCAATCGCCCAAGATGTTCATTTCCGCCATCCAGATGGAACGCTGTGCCAAGCTGCTCTTGGAGAATCCCAATAAGACCATCGGAGAGATAGCCAATCTTTGTGGCTTTGAGGAAGCCAGCGGATTCTCCCATGCTTTCAAGCGGGCCTATGGATGTTCGCCGACATCCTACCGAGAACAGGCCAAGCAATAACCTCAATCATAAAGATTTTATCCAATCCCTTCAGTCTCAGACCGGAGGGATATTTTTTGTCTGATTTCGTCATGGTTTTGTCGCCTTTTTACACGTCGAAAGGATGGCCTCCAATCTACTTTTGCCATTTTAAAATTTGTTAAAATGGCAAAGCAACTTACTATTGATGATGTCAGAAAAGCTACGGAAGAAGCAATCACTGCAGGCGAATACAGCATTGCAAAGATAGCCGCTTCTCTGAACATGAGCGAGCGCACCTTTTGCCGGCGCATGATGGAACTCATCGACATTACTCCCAGAGTTTTCATTTCCGACATCCAGATGAAGCGGTGTGTCCGGCTTCTCCTGGAATTTCCCGACAAGCCATTGCGGGAAATAGCCCTGATGTGCGGTTTCGAGGAGGCGAGCGGTCTGTCCCATGCTTTCCATAGGGCATTCGGATGTTATCCGACCGTCTACCGGAAAAACGGGGGAGTAGACATTTTGCAAAAGTAGAAAAACGTTAAATAGCCTGTCTTTATCTGTTTTTGTCTGATTTATACTAATTTGTCCGATATATACAAGCGATTGTCAGATTTTTACATGTGCTTTTGTCGGTTTAGGGGTTAATTTTGCTGTGTGAGGAGATGCTGTCTCTTTTTGAATGAACGAAACGCATATCATGTCATGAAACACAGAACCCTAAGAATGACCACTCTTTTTGCGATTGCCCTTGTTTTGGGTTTTCCAAACAGCTATGGCGAATCCGAGATTTCATGGATGGGAGGGACGGTATATGATTTCGGCAAGATAAAAGAAACTGACGGAGCCGCGACCCACAGGTTTGTTTTCAGAAATACCGGAGGCGAACCGTTTGTCGTTCTTGGAGCCGTCGGGCGATGCGGATGCACAACAGCCACGTATTCCAAGGCTGAAGTTGCACCGGGGGATACGGCCTCGGTGGTTGTGAGATTTGATCCCGCAAAACGCTCGGGAGCGTTCAAGCAAAGAGTGACAGTCCTCCTAAGCGGCCCTTCCGGGCATAATTCACTCTTTGTAAAAGGTGAGGTGGAAGCGGCAAAAAACGATTCAAAGCAATACAACGATTCAAAATAACACATTATTATAAACTAAAAATTTCAACCAATGAGAAAAGCAGTTTTACTAACAATCATGATGTTAGCCGGTGTCCTCGGAATCCGGGCTCAGCGCACTTGGGTGAAGCCCTCACCATCGGCTTATGCCAGTCATGCTGTGGTATATGCCGCGTTTGTAGACAAGCAAGGCAAACCCGTTGAAGTCCATGACTGCATGGTCGGCGCTTTCATAGATGACCAATGCCGGGCTATTGCCACGAAGAGCACAGTGCAAGGCGTCAATTCCACAAGTGTCGTCTATACCTTCCGCATCGGCGTGAAGGATGAAGATGCCGGCAAGACGGTGAAGTTCTACCTCAAGCAATCCAATGCTCGAATAGATTTCGAGCTTGCCGAGACACTCACCGTTAGCGGTGGCGATGAGACCATCGGCGGCACACCGTCAAATCCTTTCAATCTCACTTTCGTTCCTGTCACCAGTCTTAATCTTAATGCTGAGTCCTTAAACGTACAGGTAGGTGAAGAGGTAACGCAATACCTCAGACATATCGTTTCTCCCAATCCTCAGGATGCAACCTTCAAGGAAGAAGCCCTCAAATTTTATGCCAGCCCGGATCAAACAACCGCTTTAGTCATGCATGACGATGGCACCATCACCGCCGAAGAAGCCGGGTCCGGAATCGTTAGTATATATTATGAAGGTATTGGTTTTGCGGACGCAGAAATAACAGTCATTGTAGTTGATCCCGTACCTACCGCAGACAAATACGTGATTGCCAGCAATCCTTTGACAATTGAGCTTGCAGATTATGAACTCGCTAAGGTAAATATTCTTAGCCGGCTTAACGACAATGTAACCACCACCCTAAAGAATCCGGTTTTCCCCGACCAATTCAACATGGTCGAAGGACCGAATGTCGCCAAAAAGATACTTAGATTCTACTACAATGCAGATACAAACAAAACCACTGAAGTCCTGGCTAACGAATACGGATCGACCCGAGTGGAGTGGACCTATCGCATAGACGCAGCCGGTTTCAACAGCGACGGATCCTTCAATCCACGAAAAGAGTACTCAGTCACTTTCGGATTTGATGTAAACATCGTCCGTGGTCTCAGCTCAATCAGTCTCCCGGAGATGGTTAAGATAGGCATCGGTGACGCGAATCCGACGATTAAGATTGAAACAGATCCCGAGAATTTCCTTCTTGACGAATCTGCCATCAGTTGGGGCATTAAGACGAACGCCTTCACAATAGGCGAGCGTATAGCAGGTACTAATGAATGGAAGATCAATGTTCTGGGGCTTACCTTGGACGAAAATCTCGACGTATTCTATAACCAGTTGAGCGCCAGAACAGAGGTGTCGATACAACAGCGCGTCAATATTGACGAAGGATGGCACTGGTTTACGCTCTTTGCCGGACAAGGCGACATTACTCTGGAAGGAGTAGATGTAGGTTTTGGTGAATCACAGGAAATCCGGTCTCAGACCCAACTCTTATACAACGACCCGAACTACGGATTCTTCGGCGAGCTGAAAGGCATGAGCTGGCTCGATACATACAAGATCAACGTCAAAACAGGACAGACAATCAATTATCTCATCCCCGGCATAGACAATTATAGGCAGGATGAGGTCACTCAATACTATGGTCCCGGCTGGAATTGGAGTGGCTTCCCCTATTGCTTCAATCATTGGGTAGGTCAGATATTTGCTAATTCCGAACTTGCGGATGGGACACGAATAGTTTCCAAGAACGACGGATTCACCGAGCTAAATTCCGGCAAGTGGGCAGGTACACTCGAAACCATAAAAGCTGGAGAAGGATATCTCGTCTACTACCCCGGTAGCAGTAACGTTAGTGTAACCTTGCCTGCAGAAGGAAAATTGAAGAGAGCCAACAACCTTCCGTCAATAAAGCGTGCACCGGCACAAAACATATGGAACTATGACGCCTCACGCTTTGCCGACAATATGACTATCATCGCACGGAGCGATGAGGAACTTGATGCCGACCGTTATTCGATCGGAGCGTTTGTCGCCGGCGAATGCCGCGGCGAAGGCAAAATTATTGACGGTCGAATCTTCATCACAGTTCATGGAGAGAACGGCGAGAAAGTAAACTTCAAACTCCATGACAACCTCACCGGTGAATACCGCGACCTTGCCGAGCGTGTTGATTTTGCAGACATGCGTGGCACATTCAAATCGCCGATGCATTTAGATACATATGGTAGCGCAGGCATTCAGGATGTAATATCCGATAGCGAAATAGATCCGGAAGCCGAAATCTATACAATTTCAGGTCAGCGCGTAAATTCGCAGAACCTTGCCAAGGGCATATACATTGTCCGCACCAAGACAGCAACTCGCAAGCTGATTAAGAAATAATCTAAGCAACAAGCCATCTCCTTGCCTCCCTATAGCGGGAGGCAAGGAGGCGGCATTTTCTAATTGACCAACCTCATCTAACATTATCACGCAATGATACCGAACACGCCAAGGCGTAGAATAAGTATGCTGAAACGATTGACAGCAGCCATAGTCATGGCTTGTTCATTGGGCATTGTGTCTGTATCGGCACAGGATATCTCTCAGATAGCAAAAAATGACCCTTTGCTCATTACCGGATCGATAGGCACTAACAATACCTATTTTCATAGTTCGGCAGGGAACAACTATATGTCTCCTCTCAGCAACTCTGTATTTGCCAACCTAAATATAAACGTATACGGATTCTCGTTGCCTTTCTCCATATATTTTTCCAACGACAATCTGAATTTTAACTATCCCCAATTTTCGTTCAATCTGAGTCCGAGCTATAAGAACTTTACGGCTCATTTAGGCCAGTCATCAATGCCTTTTTCCAACTACATTCTCAATATGTCGTTCAACGGAGTGGGCCTTGAATACAAGGGGCCGAAATTCCGAGCGTCGGCGTTCTATGGAGTGTTGCGCCGCGCCGTCAATGATGACCCCGAGAGTCCGAATCCTCGACGTGCCCAGTACAAGAGATATGGCTGGGGCTTTTCGGCCGGATACGGCAAGAACGGAAACAGCATCGATATATATTTCCTTCGTGCGTATGACTCCGAAGGGTCTATAGATGAATACTGGAGACAATATTACCGTCCGCAGGAAAACCTTGTAGTAGGGTTAAAGGGTCAGGTAAGCCTCTGGAATAGAGTGTCGCTTTCCGCCAATATGGCCACCTCGGCGTTTACCGCCGACACCGAATCACAAAAAGTGACGACAGGAGAGGCTACCCGTTTTGACAAAATCTTTGAACCTCGGTATACTTCGAGGGTGCGATTTGCAGGTGATGCAGCCCTAAACTTCTCTTTCCCGTGGATGAACGCCTCTGTTTTCTATAAAATCATCCAGCCCGATTATGTCTCTTTGGGTACATATTATACATCCAACAACTATCATAGCCTGGGAGTGAACCTCGGAACAACCTTGTTCAGACGTCTTTCGCTGTCGGCATCCTTCTCCGGTCAGGCCGACAACTTGTCCGACCAGCAGTTGTACACCACTGAGGGTTATGTCTACAACGCAATGGCCTCGCTGCGACTGGGCAATAATTTCAGCTTATCGGCTATGTATAACGGATACCTCCAGCGACAGAGCGATGGCACAGCCGTTGTGAACGACACCACGCAAGTCAAGAGAATTCTTCACAGTATGAGCTTGCTGCCGACCTATAGTCTGCCGGGTGACAATCTCGACCATACCATTTCCCTTTCAGGTAATTATACCATAAACAAAGACCTTAATAAGTTTTCCATAGGGCAGACGGATGTCAATACCCTTGCCCTCGGCGCTTCATACAATATGAATGTAAAGCCATGGGAAACCAACTTCACTCTTTCGATCAGCCATCAGGGCACTAAAGGCTTCAACACGGAATACATTTCGGATGTGGCCTCACTCTCTGCAGGTCGGTCATTCCTTAAAGAAAAGAATCTCAGCGCCTCGGCCACGGTGTCATGGTGTTACAACAACGTAAAGCACCAGACCAAGAGCCTCTCCATGGGCCTTGACTTGAATGCCGGATATACGCTGAAGAAATATCATACGTTCAGCCTCTCTGCTTCTTTTAGCAAATATGGCGACGTGAACATTTCCAAAACGAGGTCCAATCTCGACGCCACCGACATACGCCTCTCCCTCAATTATCTCTACACTTTCACTTTGCTTAGTATCAAGCACAAAGACAAAAAGAAGAAATGAGACGCTTTATCACATATATGCTTTTTACGCTAACCCTTGGCGCCGCAGTTTGCGCTCGGGCATTTCCGCCTCAGGGCATCTCACCTGATGTCATGACGCAGTTCAAGGCGCCTCAGTGGATTCAGCCCCGGGCGGAAACCGGAGAATTTGTCGAGCTTTCGACCGAGCTTCCTATGTTTCAGTGGATTCCACCCGTTCTCAACGGCAGCCCCGTACCTATGGGCACAACCTACGACTTCACCATAGTGGAGATAATGCCCGGTCAAAGTCCGGACCAGGCCATTGAACGCAACCCGGTCGTATATCGTGCGCCGGGATTGATTACACCCCAATGCCTGCTTCCCCGCACAATAGTCGAAGCCTTACGTCCCGAGGCCGAGTATGCGGCTCAAATTAAGACCAATGTACCTCATAATAGGCTTGCCAATGACGGCGCCGGCGAATTGCTACTTTTCAGACTTGCCAAAGTCGAAGTGAAACTTCATAACGAAAAACAAGAACCACAATGAGACGACTTCAACGATATATTACTCTGCTGGGCTTAACCCTTTGCTGCACCATAGCGGCATTTAGCGAGAATCTCACCGTGACAATAACCCCGGTGAGGCAGATTTTGCCTCCCCAGGTGATGTATTATCTGTCCAATCCCGGGCAGTATTTCAATATTTCTGCCCAAAACACGGAGAATGAAGCAGTACTTATGTACTTTGGCGTTGAATTGCGTCAATTGACTCCTTCGTCCGACATTGAAATAATAGTCCCGGGCAAAACAATGCCCGTGAAGCCTTTTGAAATTCCCGCCAACGGGACCAAGGTATTCAATGCGGTGGAAATGCGCGATATGTTCAATCATGTCCGCATGGAGGATATCTCTATGCCCGCGGGATTATTTGATAATGTTACCTCAGGCAGCTTCGGAAATATTCCGGAAGGCACCTATGAGATAATACTTTCCGCATATAAGTGGGATCCGCATCTTTCCTCACCTGTTTTGCTAAACAACCCGTCACTGAGCCGCACAATTTTCACTGTGTGCTATCAGGCCAAGGCACCCGAATGGATTATGCCGGTGGCAACAGGCGAATATGACGACAAAAATATAGCCACGCTGTCGAAGCAAACTCCGCTGCTGACATGGATGGCTCCGGTGGTGAATTGTGATCCAAAGCCGCGCCATTACAACTATGATATTAAGATAGTACAGCAGATGCCTTTGCAGGCCATCGATGATGCTATGGACCGCAATCCCGTGGTCTATCAGGCCAATAATCTTCAGATGCCGCAATGCATCATACCGACCAATGTAATAAAAGACTTCTCGCCTTACGAGACATATCTTGCGCAAATCACCGCTCATTCCAATGCCACCCAGATAGGCTCGCTTGACTACATCAATATCGTCAACGAGGGGAAAAGCGATATCAAGATGTTCCGTGTCAAGGATTATTCCGAGACACCGGCACAGCCTGCGACATACTCTCGTCCCAAGCTGATGCGGCCAAATCTGCCCGCCGGGTTGTGGTATGCACAGTTCGACCCCGCCAAAGACGAGGTCACCTGGTCGGCACCCCGCCTCGACAATGCCGGAGGGAAGCAAGTATCATTCACCTATGATGTACGAATCATCAAACCCACAAGCGGCTATTACATTTATCAACAGAGCGAATGTTTAAAAGCCGCCAATGAATTGGAGCCCATCTTTGAGCAGAAGGGCATCCGAACCACCTCATACCGCATCCCCGCATCCATGGCGGACGCTCTTGACCCCAAGTCCGTCTACCTGATGCAAGTTGTGGCTCACCCCGACACTGTTGCAGGTGATTACAAGGCTCTAACCTTCGAAGGCGAAGGCAAAGGCATACCCGTGGCATTTGCACGCGCCCAGACCGTGTTCTCGCGGCCCGTATTGGTTACACCCAGCCCCTATCAGAGTTTCGACCAGTTTGCCTACGAAAATGAAGACATCTCCAAGGGTGTGCATATCCTCATGAGGGACAATCCCGTCATCAAGTGGAAGCCCTGTGAGGTTTCATCCGTTGACGATGGCCGGACGCTACCCAATGTGACCTATGACATTAAGATTACTCAGCCAAATAAGAAATACCCGGCATCAGCTGCCGGTATGGAGGAGGCTCTCGACAACGAAAATCCGTTCTATGAGAAAAAAGGCCTCACATCCACCGAGTTCAAGGTGCCCATCGACTTATTTGACATTGTAGACCCCAAACAACTGTTCCTAGTGCAGGTTACTGCCCGTGTGGAAAATGCTGCTTCGGGCGACCAATCCTATGTATTCCTCAACAAAGGCAAGAGCTATCCGGGCCTCGTCATCCTCCGCAAAACAACGGATATAACCCAGTATTCTGCCCCACGCCTTACAGTGCCCAAACCTTACACCGAAATAGGCAACAAAAAATTTGAGGTTCTCAATCCCAACAACTGCATCATCAAGTGGAGCGCCCCTGTGGCTTCGGGCAAAGCGCAAGATCCTGTGGATTTCACTTACGACATCTCCATCTTGCAGCCTACAGGCGGGTACGACGCCTCTCTTGCCACCATTCTCGGCGAAGCTATCGACGGCGAAGTTGTTTATGAGCAAAAGGGCATATCCTCCACATCCTTTAAGATGGACAAGAGGGCTTTTGATGCGCAGATTGATACAGCCTCCATGCTCCTGCTGCGTGTCCGCGCCGTGGCCGACGAAGACTATTGCCAAAAGCACAATATTCGTCTTGAGAATGACGGCTATTCAGCCCCCGCGCTTGTCGGGTTCAAGTCAGGCTCCGGCGATGATGCCGATATAATCGGCCTCGGAGGCATGAACCTGACAGATTCACTATATAATTTCGTCAATCCTGAAATAGTACTTCCCCATTTCCACCCCGATGAAGGTGCAAGGAAAGAGTTCCTCAATTCAGACATTGCTGTCAAATGGAACAGGCCGACTTTCGAAGGAGGTGCCGGAGCACAGCCTGACACGATACAATTCGTGTATGATGTAGAGCTGTTTGCCGCAAAGGATTACATTTCCAGGGAAGAGATGCTCAAGACTGCCCCGATCTATGCCAATAAGGCACTTAAGGCACAGACCGACACCATCCGTTGGGACAAACTCGACGGGAAGGTGGAAAAAGGCGACTACCTGATGCTTCGTGTCAAGCCCACGGCAGTGAACGATAAATCCGTTGCATTCCTCAATGACAGCATCAACATCGTCGATTTCGCAATGTCGGAGGTCTTCTCAAGTCGCTACTTCCAGTGCGCCAATCAGGTGGAGATTACCAATGAGAGACCCACGACATCCGGTGTAGACGCATTGAAAGGCAAAAGCGTAAGAATCGGTGAGTACGAGCTTGTGCTCGACGGCAAGCTGGAAGCCATAACAGACAAGCCGGGGCACTTCAAAGGCACCGGCCATGTGATATGGGAACCGCTACTGATGACATGGAAACTTGCCGTCAAATTCGACGATATAGCCATTAATACCGACAATCAGGTATTTGTCGGCAATGTGGAGACCTACGGCGGAGAAAACAACAAGATGAGCAGCTCGGAAGTAGTTGACAAGTTATTCTCCGACTGGGGTATCGATAACCTCATCGGTGACACCGGCATCCCCTACGCAGACAAACTTCAGGGCAAGGCCGGCGACAAGATTAAAAGCCTTGCCGAGCAACTCCCCATAGGCGAATACTATCAGCAATTCCAGGAGGGAAAAGCCTTTGTGGCCGGACTTCTCCAGGGCAATGTGGAGAATGTTACCTTCCCGCTTGAGATTCCGAAAGAAATCAATCCCTCGCCGGTGAACTTGACAATCTCGAAAATGAAGTTTGCGCCGACCTATGCCACCATGGACTTGTTCGGCACCTTCGTTGTGCCCAATACCAAGGCCACTCAGGGACAGATTTTGGTCTTCGGCGCACCGAGGATGTGTATCAGTCCCAAGTCGCTCATACCCGAAGGCGGCACCGTGGCGCTCCTTAAGGATTTTGAAGTACAGGAACCCAAGAGCGGTTTCAAATGCAAATTCCTTGCGCCCAAGGATGTTATAGAGCCGGAAGACGGATGCTTTGTATCTTGGAGCGGTAATAAATTCGAATGGCTCAACCTCGACATCGACATGACCATGCCCTCCGACCTCAAAAAGGTGGTCAATGGTAAACGTACAGAGGAATCGCCCATACTCCACGTAGGCACCAAGATACAGAAGTGGGAAGATTTCACGGCTGAGGTATCTATCGACCCGTTCGAACATGTAGATCTCCCCGGTTATGTGTTTACGGCAGATGAGGCTATTATCGACCTTGCTTCCGGAAGCAATCACACTAAGATGGGATCCTTCCCCGAGGGATATAAACTTGAGAGCCTCGGTTTGGCAAAAGGTAAGGAAAAAGAATGGACAGGCCTTTATTTCAAGGAACTGTCAATGGCATTCCCTTCGTCAATCAAGATAGGCAACGGCAAAGAACCGATGAAGGTTGCCGTGGAGAACCTCTTCATTGATAAGTCCGGATTTACCCTCGACTGCGGCGTTGTCAACGCCATCAACTACAAAGCCGGCGAGAGCGGAACCATTGGAGGTTTCAAGTTCAGCCTTGACAAAGTTATGGTGTCGATAGTCCAGAACGACTTTAAGAAATTCGGATTTAACGGCAAGCTCGAAATCCCCCTGTTCAAGGGAGAGATTGACTACGCCTGCAATATTTACAATCAGTCCTTCACCGGAAAGGGTGGCGGCAAAGGTTTTGCATACGTATTCAAAACTTCGCAGATTGAGGATCTCAACTTTGACTTCATGCTTGGCGACCTCACTCTTGACAAGGACCTGACATATTTCCTCGTTGAAGCCATAGACAACGAGTACGGACAGACAAAAACGAACGTCGAGCTTCTTGTCGGCGGCGAGGTCACTATCGCCGGCGAGGAAACCTTAAACAAGAAGCTGGCCAAACTGCCCTTCAAACTTCAATTGCCCCAGATTAAGTTCTGCAAGATGCGCCTTGCCAACAATGACGGCTTCGAGTCGGTATATGAGAGCGGGTTGCAGACTTCGGCGGCAGCGGCTACCCAAAAGATGTTGGCTGACGTAGAGAGCAGCAGCGCTATCGGCGCCGGGTGGTGGAATGAAGCTTCGAAGATTGATTTTGGAGAAAACAGCGGCCTCTACCTCAGCATGGGACAATGGGGCTGCGCATCGCCACAGAAGAAGATCGGGCCATTTAAATTCACACTCAAGAAGTGGAGCTTTGATTTGCATAGAGACGAAAAAGACCCCTACATAGGCATAACCCTTGGCGGCGATATAACCCTTTGCGAAGAACTTGAAATCAGTGCCGGCACTACATTAGAGTTCCAGTCATGGGTAAAGAACATCGACGACCTCTCCAAAATCTCGCTTGACTATAAGGAGACGAAATTTAGGGATGCCTCCTTTGCCGTTGACGGCAAGATATTCAAGTTGGAAGGAAGCCTGAGCTGTACCGAAAACCCGGGTAAGGATTCGGGATACGCCGGTCAGATTAAAGCCAGCGTCAAAGGCGGCCTCTTTGAGGTGACCATTGACGGCGGATACTATGACCATAAGGAAGAAAACAACAACTTCAGCTGGGGCTACTTCGATATCATGGCAGGAGGCAAATGCGGCATCCCCGCCGGTCCTCTTACCATCAACGGTATCCACGGCGGGTTCTATTTCAACTGCGCAAAAGACTTCGCCAATTCGCAATCCGGCAAAGCCGTTCCAAAACCGGCCAAGGGTGTCATCGGCATCATTGCCGGCATGGGCCTTTCAACCGTCGATAATGTAACACTCAAAGGAAACCTCGACCTCACGGTTGTTTTCGACACCAAGAAAAAAGACTTGACAACCTTCATCTTCAAGGGGGATGTCGATGCTGTTGGCGGTATGGTCAAGAGCAAGGTCAATATGGTCTATGAGAACAATGATCAGGAACAGTATTTCCAACTCAATGTCACCGTCGATGCCAAAATGGATGGCGGAACGGAAGAACTTACCAAAAAGCTCAAGGCTCTTGACTCCACTTTCGAGGGATATAGTGAAGACCTTGGAGATTACGCAGGTAACTTCACCGGCTCTGTCAAGGATAACAACGACTCCAAGACCGGAGACTACGAAAATACGATGAAGAAGTATGAAGAGAAGAAAAAGAAAGACTCTGACAAGTCAGACTCCGGTATCAAAGCCCAAGGTCCCGGAGCCCATGTAGAGCTCGACTTCTATTTCGGACATAAGAAAACCGGTCGTGATACTTCATTGAAATGGCATGTCTATCTCGGTCAACCCGATCCGGACAAGCGCTGCACATTTACACTTATTGACTTCAATAGCACAATCGTTACTGTGGCCGTGGGAGCCAATGCATATCTGTGCGTTGGAAACGAGCTGCCCAACAACGGAAACCTTCCGCCCATTCCCGTGAAGATTCGCAACTTCCTCAACGGATCCTCCTCCGGTACTTATGAGAGCGATGACGTATCCAAAGCCGACAAAGCCAGGAATGAAGCCAAGTCTCGGTTTATGTCCAACGCGACCACCGGTGGCGGCGTGATGATGGGTGCTGCCGTATGGGGTTACATCAAAGTTAACCTCGGACTTTTCTACGGCGATATGGGCGCAGAAGCCGGATTTGACCTATCCATCCGCAAGCTTGGCCCGGAGCGATGCATCAACCTCAAGGGTGGTACGCCTGGCCATAACGGATGGTATGGCGAAGGCCAGCTCTATGCCTATATTTATGCAAAGTTCGGCATACGTGTCTTCCTTGGATTCTTCAACAAGAAGATTGACCTCCTTGACGCAGGTATGGGTGGCGTCCTCAGATGTGGTATGCCCAATCCCAACTATTTCACCGGCAAAGCCCGTGTGAAACTCCGTCTGCTTGGCGGCCTTGTCAAGATCAACAAAAAATTCTCCTTTGAATGTGGTAACGTCTGCGAGATGTTCTTAGGAAATGCTCTCGACAACTATAAGCTCTTCGAAACGTGCAACATCGGTTCCGAAGATTGGGACAAGGCAGTCGAGAATCCTATCGACTGGCAGATTCAGAGCCGCCCCAAGGTAACCACTCAGTCTGATATCAATAGCATTATCAATGTGGCCGACCCCAACGAAGTTGCAAAACTCAAGGAATCGAGTGCTGCCGACAACTACGACGAGAAGGCTATCGAGCGTCTTGCAAGCCGTAAATTCAAGTTCGAGATTATGGCCGACTCCGTGCCTACTCTGACCGAGTACTCGAACCTTAAAGATGCAAAGGCCGGTAAAAATGGCAAAACGAGCGAAATGGAGTATTTTGTCAATGGAGACAAGGTGACGCTGAGCGTTACAGCACTTAATCCTAACAAATATTACCGTCTGCGCATCAAAGGACGTGCCAGGGAATTTGTCAAAGGAAAATGGAATCATCCCGAGACTTTCGATACAATCACCAATCAATGGAATTTCCGGCCCTGGACCCAGACCAAGGACTTCTTCTTCGTAACCAATAACACCGCAGAACGCACTTTCGAAGATGCGGAAGACCTTGAACAACACGTAGCCCTTGCCTTCCCCGCCAACACGGATGGCTATAAGGACAAAAACGGGATCCTGATTTCCAGCAAGGATGTGCATGTCCTTCCCATTGACCTCAAGCATCCTATAATCTCCCTTAAATATAGGATGAAGGGAAAAGCTTATAATAAGGGAAATCTTAAATGGTACCTATATAAAGGGACTCAGATTGTGTCCAGTGCCAACAATAAATGGATCGAGAACGACTCAGTGTCCATAATGACTCCCGATGGCGGACTTGAACTGTTTAATGTTACACGTCAATATGGCCATTGCAGACTTGTCCTGCGTTACGAATGGGTTGAACGCTTGAGGAGTCCGGCAACATGGACCGAATATAAGAACTATGTAGTCTACGGAAATTCTCCCGAGGAAGTATATAAGAGAGAACAACGTAATCTGCTGAAGAGTTTGACAAGTAATACAAATACAGCAACAAGTACTACAGTAACAAGGACTCCTACACCATCGAGGAATACCGGAACCGGAAGAACCGGAAGAACCGGCAGCAGTAGCAGCGGCAGCAGTAGCAGCGGCAGCAGTAGCAGCAGCGGCAGCAGCGGCAGCGCAGGCACAAGGAATGTCTCTTTAAATAATTACCGCATAGAGGTGAACAAAATCGATTATGCCACTACGACAGATTTGGGAGAATCCACTGATGCATCCAGCGGAGGAACTCGCTATCGTGTGACCATATACAAGAAAGAAAGTGCCATGGTCGATGCTCACCAATCCAAGGATCTGATGGATCTGAGCAACGTATATCTTTACGGAAATCCGCCGGATGGAGATAAGATATTCGATAACCCCACAAATAATACAGAGCCTTACTTTGAGGCATTCCTTGGAGTGCGGCTCGACCACATGACTTTGAATATCTCTCGACAGAGCGATCAGTATCTGATTGGCGACTTCCAAAAGAGTGATTCCAAATTCAGCGTGGCTTCCACCGGTTTGCTCACTATTACGTCAAATCCCTTCACCTACATGAGCTATCTGAGCAATATGTTCTTCATCGGAGGTCGTTATTTCTCCTCCGCAAAGAACAACCTAAACTTCACATGTAGGTCCACGGAGTCAATGTATATAGATACGCCCCTTGGAACGTGGAACTTCGGTTTACTTCAGGTCGGGAATTATCTCATATCCGATGGTCAGGTCTCTATCAGAGAGAAAGTCACGATGGACAGAACTAAGATTTTCAAAACACACGTCAGAACCCTATGGCCTCTCTATAGCCGTGGCACTGTTTATCACAACAACCTGCTTGGTAAGGATACCGACGGTTTGATTACTGAATTGCCGTTGACCGAAAGGGCTCAGGCCGAGGTTTTCTATGACCTGTTTGATGTATGTGCGAAAGTCTCGGATGAGATAGGGGCAACAGTTCATTATCAGAACAAGTATAAGAGAGGTAATATGAAAGACTGGATGGCAACTAATGCCGGACGTATATTCACCACATCCGGGCGTTACAATCGTATCCGCCTGAATATTCCGGCATATCAATATGGTGTCATCTGGAATTCGGCATCCTACGGTGGGCTTAACCCCAACAAAACTTTTGAGGATCCTTGGAACTCAAGACATTTCCGTATTCTTGCCCATCCGGCTGTCGGATCTCCGAGTAGCCATCTTGGTAGAAGGCTTTATCTATACACAGCCACTTCGATGGATACCCGCTTCTCATCGAGTAAGGCCTCTGAATACAGTAACATGAAATTCACTTTCACCCGTTACCGTGTCAATGCCTGGAACTACAAGGCTATGAGGTGGACGCTCTTCAGACCGGCATCCTACAAGGAAATCAAGGACAACTGCGACTACTTCTTCAAGACATATACGAGGACTTATAAAGAGCTGATAAAGAAATTGTAAGAATATAAAGACAATGAAACATAATAAAACAAATCATATGCGTACGTTGCTTTGGGCCGTGGCTGTCACGGCGGCCGCTCCCTTGGTTTTCGGAATGGTGCAAACGCAAGATCTTGGCGATGCCATGGAGTCTGCCTCCGCCGATTCGGTCTCCGCTAACGACGGTGTAATCTATCGCGACCAATTGCCCGGTACCTATCCTCTCGGGACGATAAAGCCGGATACCACCTCTCGCATAGAGGACATGTATGTATACATCAAGGCAGCAGCTCGCGCTTACGGCGACAGTGTGGTGCTTCGCTGGGCCATTTCAGAGTATCCCGAATGGGAATATCTCAACCATTTCGGCTATGACGTCTACCGAGTGAACGATGACGCTGACGGATTCAAGCTCGACACTCTTGCGCAACGTATCAGGCCGCTGTCGCTTGAGCAGTTCAAGAAATGCTATCCCGACACTGTCGACTCTATAGCATATATGGGCATGGGCGCGATTTACGGCAGCGGAGATATGTATCCCGAAATGACAACCTACGAGCCCGGCACCATAGGAGCTTTCTCCGAAATGGAGCAGGACCAGAAGACGCGCCTCATGGCAGCCTATCTGGCGGCCGAGTGGCGTCCCGACGTGGCGCAGGCTATGGGCTTGAGGTTCGTGGACCGCACCGCCAAGAAGGGTAAGACATATTCCTACTATGTTCTACCCTCGGTTACCGATACCACCGGACGTTTCTTCATTATGCCGGCTCAGGTGGAACATGTTTCCAACAGCAAATACAAACCGCAGCCCTACGACATTCAGATTACCGACTCAATTACCGGACATGGCAGCGTGACACTCTCCTGGAATGACACTATCAACGGTACTTTTGAGATATACACCCGTCCGGTAGGTTCTACCGAATGGGAGAAGGTGAACAAAAGACCTTATGCGCCGCCTATCTCCGCCGGGCTCAATAACGAGGACATTATCTTTGAACATTCTCATGGCCTTACCGGCGATTTTGAATATGCCATTCAGGCTCACGATGCTTTCGGCGACCTCACGGCCATGAGCGCCCCCATAAAAGTTCATTTCCCGGACATGGAGCCTCCGCGCGGTCCCGAAATCACATTGATAGAAATCGACCGCCCCGGCGAAAACCTTTGGGATGAGATATATGCTACTATCCATTTCCGCAAAGACACCATAGAGAACGACTTCGTGCGTTATATCCCTATGTATCACAACGAGCGCGACTCCCTCAAGCAATGGCGTCTTCTGACCGACCAGTATATTGCACCCACCGACACCACCGTGCGTATCGATGTGACCAAAATTTCCACCGGTCTGATTGTTATGGCGGCTGTCGATACTGCCGAAAATATTGGATATTCCATGCCCCGACTTCTGCGTGTCCATGATGCCAAGCCACCTGTGGCGCCGACCAATTTCAAGGCTTTCCCCGCGCTTGACGGAACCGTAGCCATGATGTGGGACATGCCCGACACTCTCGATGTGCATTATTACGACGTATTCTATGCCAATGCACGCGACCACCTCTTCCAGATGGCAAACCACAGCCATATAATTCCACGTTCATACACGGACACTATAGCTGTGGACGCTAACGAAAGATACATCTACTATGCCGTGCGTGCTGTCGACTGGGCCGGCAATTCCGGCGCATTCTCAGACACCATCGCTGTGCTTCGACCCAATACCGCTCCTCCCTCCAAAGCGCACCTTGATTCGGCATGGGTTGACAATAAGATGATTCATACCCGCTGGATTGGCGGCGGCGATGAGATCATCGGACATTACAATTGCTATCGTCGCAAGGCCGGAAGCCGCGACTGGCAATTGCTTAGGACTTTCGATGGCGACTCGGTACGTGCCAACGGCCATGTAATGCAGGTCGATGATGCTCCCGATGGTCCCGTAAATCAGCGATACGAGTATGCCGTGGAGACTGTAAGCCTCTGGGATATCGGTTCCGGATTGACCCCTGTTTTCTCGGCAAAAGTTAACTATGACAGATTTTTGGACATTCCTGTCAAGCTTCTGGGGGATTACAGCAAAAATGATGCTTGTGTAAAGCTGGCGTGGGAGATTTCCGATGTCCCATCCGGTGCCCCATATTACTTCTGCCTCTATCGCAAGCTCCCCGGTGATGATACCTTCGAGTATATCACCGACATCCCCTCCGAACGGAAGTATTACGTTGACCCGCGGCTCAATCCCGGCGAGACGGCCGAATACTATATCTGCATACAGTTTGAGGATGGACGCCAGTCCGGACAATCGAACATAATGACAGTGTCTGCTCCCCGAAAGGAGGCTACCCCTCCAGTTACACAACCCCAACGTTGACTGAATTATGAAGCATCTCTTATGGGCCCTTATAGCAAGCCTGCTGATGATTTCATGCGGCGATTTTTACCAGTTTGGGGAAGAACCCGATGACTGGGACGGCGTCAGCATGCGTATAACCAACGCGGAGTCCTGCGTGATGGTGGGAGATTCCATGCCGCTGGGAATCGAGTTTTCGGATACGTCTAAAATCGGCAGCCCTGTCTTTTGGATGTTGTCCGACCCCAATATCGCCAAATTGCACAATGACACTCTCCATGCCGTATACCCCGGAGCGGTCGATATTATGGCCATCAGCGGAAACGGCCTTTTGACCGACACATGCCGGGTGAGGGTCATAGAGAAGTGGGAAGCCGGAGATTTCCATAGGTGGCACCCATCCGATATGGTGATTTATGCCGACATAAGCATTGACGGTAAGCCTTGGGACAGTTCGACAATGATGATCGGAGCTTTCGTTGGAGGCGAACTCACCGGATTGGCGGTGCCCCGCGAGGCTTTCGGCATTCCCTATGCCGAGCTCCGAATATGGGCTCCCACAAATCAGGGGCAGGGCAAAATAGACCTTCGCTGCTATGATAGAGAAAATTTCCGTCTCTATGTCCTAAGGGACGACATAGAGTATGACGCATATCAAACCCTCGGAACCCTTTCCAATCTTTATCCAATAAAATTTGAACGATGAAAACCATAAAAAATATATTGGCAATAATCGGCATCTTGATATTTGCATCAGGCTGCACTCTCATGCTTGATGAACCGCCCGCTGATGGCAACGATGATACGCCTAACGGCGACGGTTTCACAGCTCCGCGTACCGAGCAGACCGAACTCGGCAGCGTAACCTATCAGTTCCAGGATGGTGTCCGTGTCATCGACGAGAAGTATATACCATACATCGTCACATGTCGCAACGACACCACTCTGGGCCATACCGAGATACTCTTCACAAAAAACATTCCGGGCGATTTGCTTCCCCGCCGGGGTGAACTTTTGGCCACGACTATGTCGCAGCTCTTCCAATCAACCCTCTGTGATGAGGTCGATGCCATAGAGGCTTCCCAAGGCGGATATCTGATGACATCACATGCGGTATCCCTGAGAAAAGTTTTCAAGGAACTTGATTTCACTATTGACGCCAGCATTGCCGGAGTTTACGAAAATCCCGACTCCACCGTTTCGCGCTCAGCGTCGGGAGACGGAAAACAGCTCAAAGGATTTCGTCTCGTCCCCCGGCATGACCCTAAGTCACGCGCCGACGACAGCGGCAGTTTTTCTGAATATTTGTTTTCTATGACAATGTTTGTTGGAGACAAAGACAAAATTGATGAATTCGAAATTGATCCCGTAAAATACAGTAAAGGAAAATTTAAGAATCAATCGGACCTATTGGGGTTAAGGAGCGGCGGGAGCGCGACTGCCTATGCTTCAAGAGTGGGTATCGCCAGCTATCAAAACGTCAAATTGAAATTCACTCTCTATAACGGATTTGACCTGGAATTGAGCAATGATGTGGTCCAGGTTTATTCCCACTATGGGTTGCAGGCAGATAAATGGTGGGCAATGGGAATAGCGGGTTCCACAGGCATGACAGTGCCGAAAGACGGAATTCTCCATGAAAACGAATGGAAGATGCTGCAATACTTAATGCCGGTACCCGGTGGATTGCCATCTTTGGGAATTGATGTATATGTGTGTAAATTATGCCTTGACTTCAACTTCGGAGCCTCGTATGACGAAGCAATAAAAATAAAAGGAGACAAGCCTTTCAAGTATGAATGTGCACAAAAGACGGAACTCTTCAATTGGAGCACGAAGATGAGTAAAGACTTTGAAAACACTGTCAATCGCTCCAAAAATATGCTTGTCAAGGATCCCGAAATAAAGAAGCAGCTCACCAATACTTTGTTTCAATCTGCCTCGAGGTTCTTTCTCCATATAGATATAGGTTTTACATTGGGGCTCGCAACCCTGGATATTTCGCCTCTTAGAATCAATCTCGATGCATCTATGACGCATAAAATGGATAATGACGCGGGCAGCTCAAAACCTTCCGTTCTGCTGAAACCCAGAGAACCTTACGAAAAGGAGTACACCCTCTCCGCGACTGACAAAAGTCTCGACGAATGGAAAGGGACACTGGGCGTCAGTGTGTCTTCGGATATGAAGGGGGGGGCTATAGTGGGCGATATCGCAGAAGAGACCTTTGATTGGTTTAAAGCCGCAGCCGCTTCCCTGAAGTGGGCGGAAGGCTCATTGGTGCTGTGGCGCATCGCTGACAGCGCCTTCCCCGTCTTGGACTATAAACAGACTTATAACCCGGCCAATAAAACATACCATGGGACAGTCTCGATACCGCATGCTGGCAAAATAGGATGGTTCAGCACAATTGATCAGGAGATAAAGGGGTTTAATGGTCTCGAACTCTTAATCTACGATGAGAATTTCAATTTCATAAAGCGTGCAAAAGCAGTAGATGGAGGCACAACAGCTGAACGCAGTTATATTGACTTGATATATGGCAGAGACTATGGATTTGATTTCACTCTGGACAATTCCGAGATGCCACTTAGCAAATATTTCTATGTCGTGCCAGCATATCATACTCATGTTAATTCAGTTTTTGAGGAACCACAAAGATTCTTTGTCAAGCCGTTGAAATACACGAATCATTCTAATTCCGGACAGATAAATGGAGTCGAAACCTTATGGGTAGAGAATGATGACATAATCTGCAAAACGGGCTATTGCCTCGATGGAATAGCGATGGACGCAGAATGTTTCTTCCAAGCCTCCTCACCATCTGACGTTCATGTGACTGTTGAATTCTTTGATTCCGACGGCAGGAGCATGATGTCGAAAAACTTTTCATATTCCATTGGAAGCGCCAAAGGCGGTAAAATCAAAGCTATCTACCTCCTGAATCATCGTATTGAAACTGTAGTCGACAGAGCCAAACTTACACTATGGTATGATGATCCGTACATGCAAACTTCCGTAGACCCATCAGCCCGGAAGGTGATTCTCGATGAATTCGAAGTCGTCTATGACGACAACACCGAATGGTGGCCTGTATTTGACTACGCAGACCCATCCTATTGGACTCAACAAGGCTACCGCATAGGGCGGTAATACCCCGAGCAAAATCCTACAACAAAACATTATAATAATTATGAAAATTATGAAATTAATCACTCAAGTGCTTGCGGGCCTATTGGCTCTTGTAATGCCTCTGGGAGCCAAGGCAGACGAAACCCGCACTCCGGTGACCGACGTGGTCGCGACCTGTAATTACGCCGACATAATAGGTTACGCCAAAGAGGTAAAAACACCCACATTCACCATGGCCGACGGCTCGGTTGCCAGCATTCCGCCGTCTATGATTAACTGGCAAAAGAAGGATGGCGAAAATTGGAATAACTATTATGTTTCTCAACATTCTACCTTTGAGGAAGGCACATACCGCATAAATGCGCAAGTTCGTGTTGATGGAAGCTATGGTTTGACTCACGTCCTCGCCAATCCATGGACATTCACCGTTAACGGTCAGGCTTGGACAACCGGTGAACCAAGCGTTGATGATACCTATTCCTATGACTGGGGCTATTCGCCTGAAATAACGGTGACAAAAGAAGCAATTCCCCTGAAGTTCGAAAACAGTAGTCGTTACAAAATTCCCGTAAACTATCAGAATAAGGCCATCAAGAGTTATTCTGTGGCAGATGGTGTACGTGGAGGTGTGGAACCCTACACCTTTAGTAAAGTGTCAGGCCCCGAATGGATTAATGTTGCAAATGATGGTGTCGTCAGCGGCACACCTACTGCAATAGGCTCTAACAGCGACCTTGTGGTGCGCGTTACCGATGCTGCCGATGCCACTGCAGAAATTACCATTACTGTTGGCGAGACTGCCATGAATCCTGCTGACCGCACTCCGGTGACCGACGTGGTCGCGACCTGTAATTACGCCGACATAATAGGTTACGCCAAAGAGGTAAAAACACCCACATTCACCATGGCCGACGGCTCGGTTGCCAGCATTCCGCCGTCTATGATTAACTGGCAAAAGAAGGATGGCGAAAATTGGAATAACTATTATGTTTCTCAACATTCTACCTTTGAGGAAGGCACATACCGCATAAATGCGCAAGTTCGTGTTGATGGAAGCTATGGTTTGACTCACGTCCTCGCCAATCCATGGACATTCACCGTTAACGGTCAGGCTTGGACAACCGGTGAACCAAGCGTTGATGATACCTATTCCTGTGACTGGGGCTATTCGCCTGAAATAATAGTGTCAATGTCAGGAATATGTTCAATCTCAGCCGACGAGACAAAAGCGGCTGTTCCCGTCTATAATCTTCAGGGCATCATGGTGAAACGCAATGCCGATGACTTGAGCGGCCTCCCCGCCGGCATCTATATCGTAGACGGCAAAAAAATCTCAGTGAAATAACATAAGGACCTATTTAATAACCATAAGACTCCCGGCATTGCAGTGATGTCGGGAGCCTTTTGTGTTTAATAATTCCAATGTGCCTTGTTTGTATGCTACAGTGTCCGAAATTACACGGATTACACCAAATGCAAAGGCTAAAAATCAAACCTTTCAGATTGCAAGAAACATTCGAAGAGTCTTGACTATGTTTTATGGTTGAGATTCCCAGAGTGTTATCCTTTTTAGAATCTCTGCCCGAGGAAGCCGGACATTAATAGCTAACAGTTCCCGCTGGAAAAGGCGCGTGTGATTGACCCCTTCGGGCACGCGGGACTGACCCCTTTGGGCGAAATAAGATTGACCCTCTAAAAGTCCTGGCGGCGGGGGGGCAATATTATTTTACCTCATTTGGTTTGTCAGGCTTTTTTAGCCTTGAGTTTACGCATGCTTTCTCCGGTCAGCTCGATCGTGTGGGCCGAGTGCACGATACGGTCGAGGATGGCGTCGGCCACGGTGGGGTCTCCCACCATGTCATACCAGTTCGAGCAGGGATATTGCGAAGTGATGATGATCGATTTACGCTCGTGGCGGTCCTCGATGATGTCGAGCAGTATCGGACGCTCCTTCGCATCGAGCGGAACCAGAAAGAGGTCATCGAGGATGAGCAGCTGGCAGCGTTCGATTTTCTTGAGTTCGGCCTCGAGATTGTTCTTGACCTTTGCCACCTTGAGCAGTCCGAGCAGTTTGGAGGCGTTGGCATACAGAGTACGTATGCCTTTCTTGCAGGCCTCGTGTCCCAGGGCACAAGCCAGGAAGTTTTTGCCTGTGCCTGAGGAGCCGGTGATGAAGAGGTTTTGGCCGTTGCGGACAAAGTCGAGGGTCGCGAGACGTTCCATCTGGTTGCGGTCGAGCCCCCTGTTCGTGGCGTAGTCTATTTCCTCGGGATATGCCTTGTAGCGGAAGGCCACGTTCTTTGTGAGGCGAGTGACCGCGGCCTGTGCGCGCCAGTCCCATTCACGGTGAAGCAGCATCGAGAGGAATGAGTCCGGGGTCATTGACTGGGCCGTCGTTCCGGCGAGACTCTCGCGGAAGGCTTCGGCCATACCGTGCATTTTCATGCGGTTCATCAGGTCCAGCGATGTCGTGTTCTGGTCCGGCTGCTGGGTCGCCGGCGCGGTTTTATTGATTGTTCCCATTGTTATAAGTCTTGTCGGTTTCATTATTGCGGCTGTAGTATTCGCGGCCGCGGATGTTCTTGTGCACCGGAGCAGGGACAGTCGCCGCAGGGCCGGAGACCGTTCCGTCCTCATCGGGCAGGAAGTCGGCGTCATCGCCCTGCTCAAGTATCTCCTTCACCGCCTGATATCCGTACACGGCCCTCATCGACGCACAGGCGCAAGCGGCCACAAGCCTGTCCACTCCATATTTTTTCTCCAGCGACAGTATGCCGCGACAACTGCTGAAGGATTTGGGAGGATACTGGAGACGGCCGTCCACCTCGTGGAGATAGTCGAGGACGATGTTGTCCATCTCCGCAGCTCTATTGAAGATTTCCTCCAGATCCTTGTCGTACGGACCGTAATGTCCGGGCAGGTTGTGTTCCTTCTTCCACGAGTATGTGTACGGGATGTCACAGCGGTCATGTGTCGCCACGAGATTGAGACCGCAGTAAATCTCCAACGTGTCGGCGTCATACAGGATGACAACGCGTTTTCCCACATGCTCGCGCGGCACGCTGTAATGGTGCTTGAAGAGGGATACATGGCAGTTCTTGCCTACGGTCATCAGCTTTCGCTCCTTGATGACGACGGTTTCTTGGGGAGAGGACGCAGAAAGTCCTTCTCCCCCTGCAGGAACATGTCTTTGCGCGACATCTTCCGTCCGGCCATCAGCTTCTCGTTGAAGTCATGCAACGATATGTGGATTGCCGTGTTCAGTTCGTCAAGCGATGGGAAGACCATACCCTCTATGTCAAGATACACCGACTGGTACAGCAGCTTGACGGCGTTTTCGACAAGGGCCTTGTCCTTGGGATGACGTACCCGGGCAGGATATACGGCGCATCCGTAATATTCGGCGAAGGCCGCGAACTCCTCGTTGATCACAGGCTCGTTGCGGTCGCTTGTCTTTATAGCCGACTTAAGATTGTCGGGCACAATGGCAGCTGTCACACCCCCGAAGTATTCGAACGCGTTCTGACAGGCCTTGATCAGGTCTTCCTTGCGCTGAGACCATACGGCCTCGCAGTAGGTGTAATGACTGAAGGGAAGGATGGCGACGAACACCTCCGCTTTCTTGATCTCTCCTGTCATTTCGTCCACCACCTCCAGCCTGTCTCCGGCGAAGTCGATGTACATCTGATCGGCGGCGTAATGCTCGACGTGTCCCACCACAGTGGTGTAGAACCTGTGCTGCCGGACAGCGCGTTTGAACACGGACTCCTGAAAACCGTCGGGATGTTCGCTTTTATACTCGTTGAAGAGCTTGCGGACCGTCATGCCCTTGCGGGAGAGCCGGGCCACATAGCCCAGTATCAGAGCGTCCAGCTCCAGTTGGCGTTGCGACGGCTCGCGGTGACGGAACTCCGTGCATCCGAACATCTCCCGGAGATGTTCTTCCGAGAGCTCAAGCAGCTGTTCGGTAGTCTTGCCGCTTGAAATGAACAGCCGGACATACTTGCGTACGGTGTTGCGGGAAAGATGAAATTTGTTGGCCGTCTCTTTTATTCCCATTCCGACTGCATAACATCGAAGGATGTTTTTTAATTTTGCAATCATACAATCATATTTGTAGTGTTTTGAGATAGACCCCCGCCGTGCCAGGACTTGGGTCTCCAAAACTACAAAAAAATTCCCCTGCCGATGCTTCGACTGGGGTCATTTTTATTTTACCCCAATGGGGTCAATCTTATATTGCCCAAAGGGGTCAATCACGCGCGCCTTTTCCACACATCGCAGAATGAGATCCAATTCAACTAAGCCGAAAGAGTAAGGTGACAAATTTATGACCCCGAATTATATTGAAATGCGCCGAAATAAACGATGCAGGCAAAAGTTACGCGGAATATTGAAATTTTGCCTGCAATATGCCTGCAGAACAAAATAAAAGCGACTTAAACAGTTGATTTTAACTGACTTAAGTCGCTTTTAGGGTGCCCAGAACAGGACTCGAACCTGCACGTCTCTCAACA
>JBJFEE010000030.1:0-88011 GCA_051890455.1 Muribaculaceae bacterium | reverse complement strand
TATGACTCATTTGTTGTCAGTCATTTTGTAATTTTCCATGCCCTTGTTGAGCCATTCGACGAAGGTAGCGACGTTCTCGTCGTATGCCCGCGGGGCATTGAGCAGCTGTCCCTGATTGTCGAGAAGCACATAATAGGGCTGCGAGTTAATGTTGAAACGGTGGCGCTGGAGGTAGCTCCATTTCTCGCCTGTAGTGGTGATTTTCACCTTTTTGCCGTTTTCGGTTACGGTATACGGGTGCTGCAGGTCGGTGCGCTCGTCCACCATCAGCGTAATCATGACGTAGTCGTTGTTGATGATTCGGCGGACTTCCTCGGTGTCAAAGACGGCGCCTTCCATCTTGCGGCAGTTCACGCAGGCTTTTCCGCTGAAGTCGAGCAGGACGGGCATACCTTTTTCGGCGGCATATTTCATGCCCTCGTCATAGTCGGTGAAGTGGTGGACGTCGTTTTTGTAAAGGTTGAAGTCCTGGGTGTACAGCGGCGGGGCAAAGGCGCTGATGGCCTTGAGGGGAGCGCCCCAAAGCCCGGGCACGAGGTATATGGCGAACGAGAACGAGATGACGGCAAGGAAGAAACCGCCAACGGACGTATTCTTGGAGGGTGCGTCGTGCGGGAAGCGGAGCTTGCCGAGCAGATACATGCCAAGCAGCACGAACAGCACAATCCACAGCGCCAGGAACACCTCGCGGTCGAGAATGCGCCAGCCGTAGGCAAGGTCGGCCACCGAGAGGAATTTGAGCGAGAGGATGAGCTCGATGAATCCGAGCACAACCTTTACGGAGTTCATCCATCCGCCGGCCTTTGGCATCTCCTTAAGCAGTGAAGGGAAGAACGCAAACAGCGAGAAAGGTATGGCCAGACCGAGCGCGAAGCCCCCCATACCGGTTGCCGGGCCGAGGATGGAGCCGTTGGAGGCAGCCTCGACAAGCAGTGTGCCGATGATGGGACCGGTGCAGGAGAAGGACACCAGCACCAGTGTGAAGGCCATGAAGAATATCGACAGCAGTCCGCTGGTGGTGTTGGCTTTGCCGTCGGCGGCATTGCTCCACTTCGACGGCAGACGGATTTCGAAGGCGCCGAAGAAAGAGATGGCGAAGAAGACGAGCAGCAGGAAGAAGATGATGTTGAAGACTGCGCTCGTGGCAATTTCGTTGAGCTTGCCCGCACCGAATATCAGCGTTATCGCTATACCTAATATCAGGAAGATGACGATGATGCTGAGACCATAAATCAGGGCCTCGCCGATTGAGCGGCCGCGGCTGCGATTTTTCTTGAGGAAGAAGCTCAGCGTCATCGGAATCATCGGCCACACGCAGGGAGTAAGCAAAGCCAGCAGGCCGCCTACAAATCCCATCAGCAGAAGCATCCAGGCCGAGCGCTGAGCCGCGGGAGTGGCATCCGAGGCGCCGAAAGCGACAGTGTCGACGGGCTTCCACCATTCGCCGGAGTCAGTATCATCAGCGGTGTTTGCCGAGGTTTTCCCGGTTTTGCTTTTGGTGCTGTCATCTTCAGTTTCGAGCATCTGCACTTCACCGTTGTCGCCGATGGAGGCGCTGAAGTCGGCTTTGCTCGGTGGCAGGCAGCTTGTATCGGTGCATGCCATATATTCAACTGTGCTGGAAACTGTGGCAGCGGTGGTGCCCGGCGCGAGTTTATAACGCTGGGTAAAGGTCACGGTTCCGCTCCATGTCGACAGCTCGAGTTCGAAAGTCTTGTCAACGGCAACCGTAGCCGCTTTCGATGGATGTATATCGCCGTCGGTCGTGAATCCCTCCGAGCCGTGGATGGTTATTTTTGTGGCTTTCGGGCCGCCAGGAATGGCCTTTGTGCCGTAGATGTGGTAGCCGGGGTCAATGGTAGCTGTCCATACCACGCTACCTGATGTGTTGTCGTCGGGGTGAATCTCCATTGACCAGTGCACCGGGTCGACGACCTGCGCGACGGCTGTCAGGGATAAGGTGGCTAAGGCGACAAGCAGCATGAGGAGCCGCCGGCCTGAGTGAATTATTTTCATTATGATAGGTGATTTTTTTGTTTCAATTTGCCCCGAACGGGCGTTTTGCCTTTTACTTCAGCTTGAACGTGAAATTCTCGGTCTTGGGAACCAGACAGGTCTCGTCGTCGCAGCCCATGAAAGTTATCGAGCCTTTGAACGTAACGTCTTTTTTGTCGCCGGTAAGAGTAAACTTGCGCACGAAAATCACCTCCTTCTCCCAATACTGGAGTTTGGTGGCGAAGACCGGGTCGAACTTCGCCGTGGGCTTTGTCTTGGAATAAAGGGGTGTGATGAACTTTACGCCTGTCGACTCAGAAAAGTTGATTACCGTGGGCTTGGGACCCGACTTTGGCAGCTGCATGCCGTAAAGGTGCCATCCCTTGTCGATGATGGCGCGGACAGTGAGCTCACCCTCGACCTCCGAGAGCATACGTGCCGAGCACCTCCAGCGAATGGGGTTCTGGGCCATGGCAACGGAGCCGCAGACCATCGTCAGCAGCAAAACGAATATCAGAGACAGTTTCTTTGTTTTCATATTTATGCGTATATTATATTAATGTGTAGTTATTTCGCAAGACATTATATTATGGTATGCAAATATACGAAAAAAAACAGAAACGCACGTGGGTTCGAGTTTCATCGGAAAGATTACGTTTGCCAGTTTAAAAAAGAAACACTAACTTTGCAGACACATTCGGGGCGTGGCGCAGTTGGTAGCGCACCTGGTTTGGGACCAGGGGGTCGCAAGTTCGAGTCTTGTCACCCCGACAATAAGTTAAACCCGCTGAAATCAGAGAATTAATCACTGACTTTAGCGGTTTTTTATGCGTATTTGGGATTGAAGTATAATTCTAAAAAATTATTAAATTGGCTAAATGTGGCCAATATTGTACTGATTTCTGCTTAATGTTCATCCAATGTTAGACCAATATTTCGACAGATTATGCCGACGGTGGCTTTAATGGCTTTGGCGGCTCTGCATGATTGGGGCGAAGTTGGTGAGCGACCAGGCGATGAGGGCATGAAGGTGGGGAAGCAGACTTTGGCCTATTGGGGTGAGGGCGTATTCGACGCGAGGGGGGATTTCGGCGTATAGCTGTCGCGTGATAAGGCCGTCAGATTCGAGGCTCTTCAGAGTTGTCGTCAGTACTTTGGGAGAGATGTCGGGTAGGGCACGTCCGATTTCATTGAAACGGGTAGTGCCGTTTTCGGCAAGGATGCACAAAATCAGTATCGACCATTTTCCGGTAAGGCGCGACAGGATGTTACGTACCGGGCAGGCGTTGATATTGGTAAATTTTTTCAAATTTTCTTTTAGTGGTATTGCGCTCATTTTCAATATTAGTTTCCTGGAGGTAAGTGTCTTACTGACTGGTAAGATTCTTTTTCGGATGATTTATTTTATCTAAATTTGTGCTATCAAAAAGATAGCGGATAACTTTTGCAAAGTTACGGCAAATTATATATATGACAAATTTATCAAGATTCTAACTTAAAATTCAAAAAAAGTAAAATTATGAACGAAGTCAAGATTTTAAACAGTGGTGAAAAATTCGGCCATGCTTCGGTTGGCAGTGTACATGCATTCGAGGGCAAACAGTTTTTTAAGGATGCCACCGGCGCCACCTCATGCGAAATATCGTTCGGCACACTTCCCACCGGTGCGGAGGTGCCTTTCTTTCACAGCCATAAAGCAAATGAGGAAAACTACATCATCCTCTCCGGCTCCGGAAAATTCCAGGTCAATGACGAGGTATTCGACATCGCCGAAGGTTCAGTCATTCGTGTCGCCACTAACTGCGACCGCAATTTTAAATGTACCTCGGCCGACCCCATGACCTACATCTGCGTCCAGGCTGTCGAAGGCAGCCTCGGCGGTTACACTATGACCGATGCAGTTGTCACCGAGCGCGAGAATCTCCTTTGAGGCTCTTTATTAATTATCTCCTTTGAAACTCTTTATTAATTATCTCCTTTGAAACTCTTTATTAATTATCTCCTTTGAAACTCTTTATTAATTAATATGTAAGTTCCGTTTCCTGTCATAGGAGGCGGAGCTTATGCTTTTAAGGAGACAAATACATTGGGCGGAATAGAACTTGGGGTTGCAAAATAACTTATTCGGATTTCATATGTTGTTATTTAAAAATCCTCATCCAAAGACGGGTGGGGGAAGAATAGCAACGATAGAATTCAGAAAATAGAATATGATATGGCACATCAGGAACTTCATCACACCCATGGCAACAACGTCATCAGGTCGGTAAATACCGCATTCATTGTCGGTATCATACTCAATAGTGTATATGTTGTCATTGAAGCGGTCTTCGGTTTCTTCTATAATTCGATGGGACTGCTGTCCGATGCCGGACACAATCTGTCGGATGTGGCATCACTGCTGATTGCACTTTGGGCTTTCCGGCTTATGAGGCACAAACCTGACAGTGAGCATACATACGGTTATAAGAAGTTCTCCATACAGGCATCGCTGATTAATGCTTTATTGCTGTATACGGCAGTTGGCGCCATCCTTGTGGAGTCTATAAGAAAGCTTATCCATCCGACAGCTGTCGACGGTGATGCAATAGCCTGGGTTGCGGCAGCGGGCGTTGTTGTAAACGGTGTGACGACCTGGCTGCTGATGAAGGACCAGGGCCGCGACCTGAATATCAAGGGCGCTTTCCTTCACATGGCTGCTGACACACTTGTCTCGATTGGCGTAGTCATTTCAGGAATAGTCATCCATTTTACCGATTTATATATCCTCGACCCAATAATCGGTATCGCCATAGCCATTGTCATAGCCTGGACCAGTCGCGGACTGCTTGTCGAGAGTACGCGCATGTCCTTGGATGCCGTGCCTCGGTCGGTTGACATGCCGGGGTTGGAGAAAGCCCTTGCGTCTGTCGATGGAGTCCATGGCATACACCATCTACACGTCTGGGCACTCTCCACTACTGAAAATGCCCTCACCGTCCATGTAGTCATAGACGATGTCACAAACCTCGACCGCGTGATATCCGACATCAGGCACACCGCCGCCCGTTTCGGCATCACCCATCCCACCGTCGAAGTCGAGACCCATGGCCTTGACCCCCACGAAACTCTGATGTTTGACAATGACTGATATGTGTGTTTTGCCGTTTTTCGCTATCTTTGCAATTAAATAAAAAGAATATTCGAAAAGCCAAGAAACACAAATGCCAGCAGGAGAATTGATTATAAACCCAATGGGAGGACTTGCCAACAGGATGAGAGCCATCGCTTCCGGTCTGTCTCTGGCTCGCGACGTCTCAAAATTTCTCAACTACGGAAACCGGGATCAACTGCTCCCGCAGTTTGTCTGGTCCAAAAACCGGGAACTTAATGCCGCTTTTACGGATATCTTCAAGATGCCCGACATTCTTGTTGATAGACTGGAATATCCGTCGCGCTTTAAATACGACCTCCTTTACAATGTCCCGCGTAAAAAAAATCTTTATGTTACGGCGCTGACTTGCCTACGTTTTGGGGTAACTCTTTATGACCTGCAGGAATCTTACCGTGAGCGTTTTAAGAACGATGATGATGGCAAAGAACTGTTGTCTCTGATAGCCGACAACATGAGTCACGGTAAGTCCTGTCTGCTACGAGGCTGCACCGTTTTCTATCCCTTTGATGAGGATTTTTATCGTTCGCTGTTTCAACCTACAGAAGAGATTGCTTCCCTTGTAGAAGAAAGGCTGAACCTGTTGGGAAAACATAGTATAGGAATCCATATCCGGCGCAGCGACAATATTGAGTCGATATCTAACAGTCCGGATGAAATGTTTATGGCAAAAATCAAAGAAATACTTTCTTCCGAGCCGAATGCGATGCTCTATCTCGCCACTGATTGCGAGACAGTAAAGACTCGGTTTAAGAAAATCTTTGGTGACCATATCGTCACCGGATTGAAAAAGGCGGACCGCAATAGCGTAGACGGCATCAGGGAAGCTGCGATAGAGCTGTTTACCTTAGCCGGTACTGACCGTATATACGGTTCTTATTACAGTTCTTTCTCTGAAGCCGCGGCAATTATCGGCGCACGTCCTTATCAGGCTATTACGGCTGAGCGCTAAATTCCTGAAAATGCATTCATGCTGTTCAGGTATATAAAATTTTCGTGTTTCGCAACAAATTTGTACTTTTGTAACGGATTGCGCATTTTGATGCCAGCCGATACTATACCTCATTTACGTTCTCATTCACTACGGATGGATATAACTTTTGATGATTCAGCTGCATGTCTCCTGTGCAGACCCAGTACAAGGTCGGCCAAGCAGAGGAGCAAAGTCGTGTTGTGTCGAAACGCGTGTATTGCCCTAAATAACCAAAAGTATAAGGACGTATAATAAGTATTAAAAAAGCACGTTATACTAAATAAAGGCTGTCCATCTCATGGCAAGACTGATTTTTAACGAAACGACTCATAAAAATCAGCATGCTTGCCGGACGAATGACAATCGAAAAATACTAACCAGAAAGGTGACAACCGAAATATACTAACGACAGATTCTAAATGAAAAAATTGCATAAATTAACATGTGTCATTGCTGTAGGATTGCTTGCCGCGTCTTGCTCAACACCTAAAAATATCGCTTATTTTCAGGATATTCAGGACGGTACCATCATCAATCCGATAGAGCAAATAGAAATCAAGGTAAGACCCAACGACAAGCTCGCGATACTTGTGTCAACGCAGGATCCCGCCTTGTCCAATCTTTTCAATCTCGTACAGTCGCAGGTACGGCTTGGTACCAACAGTTCGGTTTCCGTCGATGGTTCGAGCTATAACACCAGCGACGGCCGTGTGTCGTTCTATACTGTGGATAGCGAAGGCAACATCAATTTTCCGGTTATCGGCAAAATCCATATCGGCGGCATGACGCGTTACGAAGCCGCCGCAAATATAGAGAAAACGCTTATAGACAGCAAGCTTTTAAAAGACCCTGTAGTTACTGTAGAGTTTATCAATACTGCGGTGTCTGTCCTCGGTGAGGTCAAGACACCGGGCCGTTTCGAGTTTAACCTTGACCGACTCACCATTTTCGACGCAATTGCCATGGCCGGCGACCTCAAGCCCACCGGCATGAGAAAGAACGTCATCGTGCTCCGCGAGACTGAGGGAGGCAAACGAAAGGCTTATAAAGTTGATCTTACCGATATGGCTTCGGCATCCGCATCTCCCGCGTTCAGCCTTCAGCAGAATGATATTGTATATGTTGAGCCCAATGCCAAGCAGAAACGCGAGTCGACCGCAAGCGGTAATGTCGTATACACACCTTCGTTCTGGGTCACTATCGGCTCGTTAGGCATTTCAATCGCAACACTAATCGTTACCCTGACAAAATAATAAACATAAAAATCGCGAAAACAGGCCGGATGCCTGTAGATAAAACGATTATACTTTTAGAGAAAAACCAATTATGGCAGATATAAAATCCCAGGCGGTTCAGGGATCGAATGCATCGAATAAAAAGGAGATTTTGCCCCTGTCTGACGTGTTTACCATGACCCTGCGCCACTGGCCGTGGATAATATTGTCAGTAGTGATATGTGTCGGTTTTGCTACACTGTATATATTGCGCACCCCCAAAGTCTATACCCGTTCTGCCGAGATTCAGATCAAGGATAATGAAGATGGAGCGGCACCGACCGAGTTCAAAGACCTCGGGCTGTTCCAGAGCAGTTCCAACGTTCAGGATGAAATAGCTATTCTTGACTCGCGAGACCTTATGGAAGAGGTCGTCCGCCGTCTCAATCTTGATAACAGCTATTATCGCGAAGGATTCTTTCATGACAGTATAGCATACGGCACCAATTTGCCCATTGATTTGACCATCAAGGATATACCTGAGGCTGCTGCGGTAAGTTTGAAAATTAAGGTCAATAAATCCGGCAATGTCACACTCAGTGACATCAAAATGCCTAAAAAAGAACTTCCGGACAAAACATACACAGGAATGTTAAACGACACCATCATGACCGCAATCGGTAAGATGGTGGTAAAACCCACTTCGGAATATAAGAAAGGGAAGGACGTTGACCTTATATTTAGAAAGACTCCCTTTGAATCGGCATGCAAGTCTTTTAGCGGGCGTCTCGGTGTCAGTCTGACCGATAAGGACGGCAACGTCATTACTCTTACAATGGCAGACCAGTCACAGCAGCGTGCCGACGATGTGCTCAGCATGCTGATTACCGTATATAACGAGAGCTGGATTCGCGACAAAAATCAGATAACCGTATCGACCTCCAATTTCATTGACGAACGTCTGGGAGTGATTGAGGATGAACTCGGTAATGTCGATTCGGACATATCGGCATACAAGAGCGCCAACCTCATTCCTGATGTCCAGGCCGCCGCCTCGATGTATATGGAGAAGAGTCAGAAAGCCGAGGAGGAAATACTGAAGCTCAACAATATGCTGCAGATGATGAAGGATATCCGCTCATATCTCAATTCACACAACAGCAATAACCAGCTTATGCCCTCGATGCCTGCCAACGGCGGTGTCTCCAGTCAGGGCATTACAACACAGATAAACGATTATAACAAGCGTGTGTTACAGCGCAATGCTCTTGCCGAGAAGTCATCGGAGCAGAACCCCATCGTCATTCAGCTCGATGGTCAGATTGCAGCACAGCGCAAGGCCATCATGAGCACGGTGGACAACGAGATTGCAGACCTCAGCAATAAGCTTAAGACTTATCGTGGAAGCGAGGCGCAGACAACATCGCGCATCGCCACCAATCCCACTCAGGCAAAGAACCTGCTGAGTGTCGAGCGCCAGCAGAAAGTAAAGGAAGAGCTATATCTGTTCCTGCTCCAGAAGCGCGAGGAAAACGAGCTTTCCCAGTCCTTTACTGCTTATAACACAAAGATTGTCAACCGTCCCGGCCCCTCGGATGTCCCCCCGTCTCCCCGAAAGATGCACGTGCTTGGCCTCGCCTTCCTCCTAGGTCTTGCCATACCTTTCGGTGTGACTTATGTAAGGGAGTCCAACAACACCAAACTCCGCGGCCGCAAGGATATCAAGCAGCTGAAGGTCCCGTTCCTGGGCGAAATTCCTCAGGACCCCGCAGGCAAGGGCAAAAAGGCCAAAGATTCTGACCGCACCATTCTTGTCAAGGCCGGTGCACGTGATATCGTCAACGAAGCATTCCGTGTGCTGCGTACAAACGTGGAGTTTCTGGCGGCTGCCGACGGTTCTTCCAGCGTAATAGCGGTGACCTCTTTCAATCCCGGTTCCGGCAAGTCATACATAACAGTAAATCTCGCTATGTCCATCGTCCTTAAGGACAAGAAAGTTCTTGTAATAGACGGTGATATGCGTCGTGGCTCGGCTTCGGCATACGTGGACTCGCCGTCAAAGGGTCTGTCCAACTATCTAAGCGGAGCTATCAGCGACGTAAACAGCGTTATTGTCAAGTCGAAGGACTGCGAGCGACTCAATGTCCTGCCGGTTGGTTCTGTTCCACCCAACCCCAGCGAACTGCTTGGCTTGCCGAAATTTGCTGAAATGCTGGAAGCGCTTAAGTCACAATATGATTTCATATTTATCGACTGCCCGCCCATAGAGATGGTTGCCGATACACAGATAATCGACCGCTATGCAGACCGTACTTTCTTCATCATTCGTGCCGGGCTGCTTGAACGAGCAATGATTCCGGAAGTCGACAATCTTTACGAGAGTAAAAAATACAAGAACATGGCTCTTATCCTCAACGGCACGTCCAATCTTAAGGGACGCAGCGGCTATGGTTACGGCTATGGTTATGGTAACGGCTATAAATATGGTAAGTAGAACGCGAATAGAAGTCGCTTTTCTCCGAACCAATTGACTGAAAAATTCATTTATATATTCGGACTACCCGACTGGCAGTGCCATATTAAAAGAAATTTTATGAAGACAGCATTGATAACCGGCATTACGGGCCAGGACGGATCGTATCTGGCAGAATTGCTATTGGAGAAAGGATATGATGTGCATGGCACAATCCGCAGGTCATCGGTGGACTTCCGCGAGCGCATCGCTCATCTCGAAGGCCATCCGCACTTTCATCTCCACTATGCCGATCTGGGCGATTCGTTGAGCATCATCCAGGTACTCAATAAGGTAAGACCCGACGAGGTGTACAACCTTGCTGCACAGAGTCACGTGCAGGTGTCGTTTGACGCGCCGGAATATACGGCCGACGTCGTCGCCACAGGCGTTCTGCGCCTGCTCGAGGGCATCCGTCAGTGCGGACTTGCCAAGACATGCCGCTTCTACCAGGCCTCCACGTCCGAGCTCTTTGGCAAGGTCGAGGAAGTGCCCCAGAACGAAAATACTCCGTTCCATCCCTATTCGCCGTATGCTGTGGCAAAGCTCTACGGCTTCTGGATTGTCAAGGAATACCGCGAGGCATATAATATGTACGCATGCTCGGGCATCCTCTTCAACCACGAGAGCGAGCGCCGCGGCGAGACATTTGTGACGCGCAAGATAACTCTGGCAGCCGCACGCATTGCCCAGGGAAAGCAGGAGAAGCTTTATCTCGGCAACCTCTCGAGCCTTCGCGACTGGGGCTATGCCCGCGACTACGTAGAGTGCATGTGGCTCATCCTGCAACAGCCCGAGCCCGATGACTTTGTAATTGCAACCGGCGAGCAACACTCGGTGCGTGAGTTCTGCCTATACGCCTTCCGCCGTGTCGGCATCGACCTCGTTTTCGAGGGCGAGGGACAGAATGAGAAGGGCATCGACAAGAAAACCGGCAGAGTCCTTATCGAAGTCTCTCCCGACTTTTACCGTCCCACCGACGTGGTCAACCTCCTCGGAGACCCATCCAAAGCGAAGAACGTGCTTGGCTGGAACCCGCGGCAGACCTCGTTCGAGCAGCTTGTAAACCTTATGGTGGACGCCGACATGGCAAAAGTCGCCGCCGAACGCGCCGGCGAACAGGTCCGCACAAATCTGGCCGAATACTTAGAGAAAGGCATAGTCAAATAATGGAGAAAAATTCGAAGATATATGTAGCCGGCCACCGCGGAATGGTGGGGTCGGCAATTATCCGTGAGCTGAAACGCCAGGGTTACAACAATATAATCACGCGCACGCACAAGGAACTTGACCTTATCAACCAGCAGGCGGTAAACGATTTCTTTGCGGCCGAAAAGCCGGAGTACGTATTTCTCGCCGCTGCCAAGGTCGGAGGCATCGTTGCCAATGAGTCGGCGCTGGCCGATTTTATGTACAACAACATGATGCTTGAGATGAATGTCATCAACGCTGCGTGGCGCAACGGATGCAAGAAGCTTGAGTTCCTGGGCTCGTCGTGCATCTACCCCCGCATGGCGCCGCAGCCCATGAAGGAGTCGTGTCTGCTGACTTCATCGCTCGAAAAGACTAACGAGGCGTATGCGCTTGCCAAGATCAGCGGCCTTAAATACTGCGAGTTCCTCAACCGGCAGTACGGCACAGACTATATTTCGGTCATGCCCACCAATCTCTACGGCCCCAACGACAATTATCATCCCGAGCACAGCCATGTCCTGCCCGCCCTTATTCGCCGTTTCCACGAAGCAAAGGAGTCGGGAGCGACCGAGGTGACGTGCTGGGGCGACGGCAGCCCGTTGCGTGAATTCCTGTACGTCGACGATCTGGCCAACCTGTGCGTTTTCCTAATGAACAACTATTCGGGTGACGAGACAGTCAACGCAGGCACCGGCAAAGAGCTTACCATAAAAGAGCTTACCGAACTTGTCGCTAAAGTAATAGGCTTTGAAGGCGAGATTAAATGGGACACCACGCGTCCCAACGGCACACCGCGCAAGCTCCTTGACGTCAGCAAGGCCACACGGCTGGGCTGGACATATAAGACCGAACTTGAGGACGGCATCCGCCTTGCCTACGAAGATTTTCTCAACAACCCCATGCGCGCCGAACGATGAAGATAATATTGCTTTCGGGAGGCTCAGGCAAACGGTTATGGCCTTTGTCCAATGACGCCCGTTCAAAACAGTTTCTGCGGTTGCTGACACGCCCAGACGGCGAGCCCGAGTCGATGATACAGCGGGTGGTGCGCCAGATCAGGAACGCCGGTCTTACCGACGAAATCGTCGTCGCCACCGGTGCCAACCAGAAAGACGCCATCGAGAGCCAGCTGGGTGGTTCACTCTCCGTTGTCACCGAGCCCTGCCGCCGCGATACCTTCCCGGCAATTGTCCTTGCCTGCTCGTATCTTGCATCGAAAGGCACTTCCGCCGACGAACCTGTCATAGTAATGCCCTGCGACTCGTACACCGGGGCCGAATATTTTAAGGTAATAGGCAAAATGGCACATGCCGTCGGCGATGGCGTCGCCGACCTTGTACTCATGGGCGTGCGGCCTACGTACCCGTCCGCGAAATACGGCTACATCGTTCCGGCTAAGAAAGTCGAGGCCGATGGCGCATTGCCTGTAAAACGCTTTACCGAAAAGCCGGACGTTCCCACTGCCGAGAAGCTCATATCCGAAGGCGCACTCTGGAACGGAGGTGTTTTTGCCTTCCGGCTCGACTATCTCAACGACATCGCCGCTCGCCTCATGCCCGGCATGGACTTTGCCGCCCTGCGCAAAAACTACGATAAACTCCCCAAAATCAGCTTTGACTACGAGGTCGTGGAGAAAGCTACCTCTGTTGCCGTCATGCCATACGACGGCCAATGGAAAGACCTTGGCACATGGAACACCCTCACCGATGAGATAAACCAGCCCTTCCACGGCAACGTCGTCGTCGAGGACTGCGGCGGCTCATACGTCATCAACGAGCTCGAGATTCCCGTCGTGGCTATCGGCGCCAAGAATATGGTTATCGCGGCCTCTCCCGACGGCATCCTCGTCTCGGAGCGCGCCAAGAGCGAAAACCTCAAGCACCTTGTGGACGGCCTGGGCAGACGCCCCATGTATGAGGAGCGCCGCTGGGGCGAATATAAAGTCATAGATTACATTGAGTTCCGCGACGGCAACTGCGCGCTGACAAAACAGCTCACCCTTCGTCCCGGATGCTCGTTAAGCTACCAGCGCCATAACTTCCGCTCCGAAGTGTGGACCTTCATCAATGGCGAAGGTGAGATTGTCCTCGACGGTGAGCGCCGCACGGTAAAAGCCGGCGACATCTTCAACATCGCCGTCGGCGAGCTCCACGCCCTACGCGCCACGACTCCGCTGACCTTCATCGAGGTCCAGCAGGGCACCAACCTCGTCGAGGACGACATCGAGCGCTTCGACTACGAGTGGTGACAGTCCGCTTAACAGCCATATCGGCTAAGCGAACTATTGTACAATTTTTTGCGGTGGGTCGGCGTTATTAGATATATTTACCGACATTATCGCATGAAAATTCCTTTTAGAACACATATATCCAGGACGCTGGCTGTGACATTTCTGCTTGTCGCGGCCTTTGTCTGTGCACAGACCATTGCCGCCGCTCCGGTGAAAATCCACGGCAAGGTAACCGATGAGGAGAACCAGCCTCTCGAGTTCGTCAGTGTCCGTATTGCCGGAACTGCCATCGGCGCGACCACCGACCTTGAGGGCAATTTCTCGCTTTCGACACCCGAAGCAGACACAATCCGCGTTGTCTTTACCTGCATCGGTTACCACAATTCCACGCGACGCCTTATCAAGCCCAAGGGCGACATCACCCTCAACGTCAAGATGTCGCCGCAGACTTATACCCTCGAAGGTGTTGAGGTGACTGACATACAGAAGCAGACCGGCACGATGCAAAAACTCGACACCGACAACTACAAGCTGGCTCCCGACGTCAGCGGCGGCAGTGTCGAAAGTCTCATTTCCACCATGGCCGGTGTGTCGCAGAATAATGAGATGTCGTCGCAGTATTCGGTGCGCGGCGGCTCGTTCGACGAGAACTCGGTTTATATCAACGGTATAGAAGTCTACCGTCCCCAGCTTGTCAGCTCGGGACAGCAGGAGGGGCTGTCAATCATCAATCCCGACATGGTAGGTGCCATCAGCTTCAGCACCGGCGGCTTCCCCGCGCAGTACGCCGACAAGATGTCGTCCGTGCTCGACATCACTTACAAGACTCCCGAGAGTTTCGAGGGCTCGCTTAACGCCTCGCTGATGGGAGGCGGACTGAGTATCGGCACCAATTCCAAGCACTTCAGTATGCTCCACGGCGTACGCTACAAGAGCAATTCTTCATTGCTGAGTTCGATGGACGAGAAGGGTGAGTACGACCCGCGCTATTTCGATTACCAGACCTTCATGACCTACCGCTTCAACGACAAATGGAGCGTCGGCGTCCTTGGCAATATCGCCATCAACAACTATAAGTTCATCCCCCACAACCGTAGTACCAACTTCGGCACCTCCACCGATGCCAAGCAGTTCAAGGTCTATTTCGACGGCCAGGAAAAAGACCGTTTTGAGACTTTCCTCGGAGCCGGCCATCTCACCTGTAAGCCCGGCAAGCATGCCGAGTACTCGCTGACGGCTTCGGGCTTCCGTACCAACGAGCTCGTCGCCTACGACATCTCCGGCGAATACTGGCTCGACCAGGCCGGTACGGGCGGCGGCAACGGCGGGAGCGCCGTAGGCGGCGAACTGGGCGTGGGCCGCTACCATGAACACGCCCGCAACCGCTTCAAGGGCACCGTCATGTCGCTGGGCTTCCGCGGCTCCAACGGCATCGCCCGCCACAGCCTCCAGTACGGCGTCACAGCCAACTTTGAGAAGATGTACGAGCGTAGCCGCGAGTGGGAGCGCCGTGACTCGGCCGGTTACTCGCTTCCCTTCGACCCCGGAGCGCTGAAAGTAGTGTACAACCTCACCTCCAACCAGTCGATAAATTCCACCCGCATCAGCGCATACGTTCAGGACACCTACCGTCTGCAGGCCTCATCGGGTTATTTCAACTTCAACGGCGGTCTGCGCTTCACCTATTGGACCTTCAACAAGGAGTTCCTTGTCAGCCCCCGTATCAGCGTCGGCTTCGTGCCCGACCGCAACCCCCAGTGGGCGTTCCGTTTCGCCACCGGCCTGTACTATCAGAGCCCGTTCTACCGCGAGATGCGCATGCCTCTGACGGACGCCGAGGGCAACACCGTCATCCAGCTCAACAAGGATATCAAGTCGCAGCGCAGCTTTCAGTTCATCGGCGGCGCCGACTACACATTCCGGGCTTTCAGCCGTCCCTTCCGCCTGTCGGCCGAGGCTTATTACAAGATTTTGGGCAACCTCATTCCTTACGAAATCGACAACCTCAAGATTGTCTACACCGGTGTCAATTCCAGCAAGGGACATGCCGCCGGACTCGACTTCAAACTCTATGGACAGTTTGTCGAGGGCTCCGACTCGTGGATAAGTTTCTCGCTGATGAACAGCCGTCAGAATCTCAACGGCAAGAGCGTACCCATGCCCAACGACCGCCGTTATGGCGTGGCGCTGTATTTCACCGATTACTTCCCCAAGTTCCCCAAACTGAAATTCAGTCTGCGCGGCATCTTCAACGACGGTCTGCCTGTCACCGCTCCCCGCAGCACCCGCGACAAGTGGTTCTTCCGTGCCCCGGCCTACAAGCGTGTCGACATCGGCCTCAGCTACGCACTGCTGTCGCCGCAGACCGAGGACAACCGCCGCAGCGGCTTCCTGCGCCACATCAAGAGCTGCTGGGTTGGCGTCGACTGCTTCAACCTTTTCGATATCAGCAACGTCAGCTCCTATTACTGGGTCACCGATGTCAACAACATGCAGTACGCCGTCCCTAACTACCTCACCCGCCGCCAGATCAACGTCCGCCTCTCCATCGACTTCTGAAAAATCGGTCCTGCGAATAAAAAACGCAGAGGGTTTGGCGGTTAAGAAAAAAAGTTGTAACTTTGCGGCGCTCTTTGGATAAGGGCATCAATACAAACCTCTTTATATTTATTTTTAATGGCAACAAAAATTAGACTGCAACGCCATGGTCGCAAGAACTATGCGTTCTATCCTATTGTTATCGCCGATAGCAGGGCACCACGAGATGGTAGATTTATTGAAAGGATAGGTTCTTATAATCCGAACACTAATCCTGCTACAATCACTCTTAACTTCGAGCGGGCTTTGTATTGGGTAAACTGCGGTGCTGAACCCACCGACACCGTACGCGCAATCCTCTCCGACGAGGGCGTGCTCCTGATGAAGCACCTCCAGGGCGGAGTCAAGAAAGGCGCATTTGACGAGGCCGAGTGCCAGCGTCGTTTTGACGCCTGGAAGGCCAACCGCCAGCAGAAAGTAGACAAACTTAAAGTGTCCATCGCCGACAAGCAGCAGCTCGCCGTCAAGGAGCGTCTTCAGGCCGAGCAGGCCAAGAACGCCGCCAAGGCCGAGGCTGTAGCCAAGAAGAAGGCAGAAGCTGCCGCCGCCAAGGCTGAGGCCGAGGCTGCCGCCGCAGCTGCAGAGGCAGCCCCCGAGGCTACCGAGACTCCCGCCGAGTAATCGACGGCCGGACACCTGACAAAGTGTACCTACACGGCGCCGCTCCCCTAAACAAGGGCAGTGGCGCCGTCTGTATTCGGGGCTATACAAAGTTTGTCAAGTGGCGGAAATTTTATAACTTTGCGAAAATAAATACAACAGCAATCTATTCATCAGCAACCATCACAGAATATACAATGGGCGATAAAAAGAAATTTCCCGAATATAACGGCTTTAACCTCTCTGACATAAACAAAGAGGTGCTTGCCGGCTGGAATCAGCGCGGCCTTTTCGAGCAGAGTGTAAAGGAACGTGAGGGATGCCCCTCGTTTGTGTTCTTCGAGGGTCCTCCCTCGGCCAACGGTCTGCCCGGCATCCACCATGTGCTTGCCCGCACAATCAAGGATGTCTTCTGCCGCTACAAGACAATGAAAGGCTTCCACGTGAAGCGCAAGGCCGGCTGGGACACCCACGGCCTGCCCGTTGAGCTCGGCGTGGAGAAGAGCCTCGGAATCACCAAAGAGGACATCGGCAAGAAAATCAGTGTCGACGACTACAACGCCGCCTGCCGCCGCGAGGTGATGAAATACACCGGCGAATGGGAAAAGCTCACCAACAGCATGGGTTATTGGGTCGACATGAACGACCCCTACATCACATACGACAACCGCTACATCGAATCGGTATGGTGGCTGCTCAACCAGCTATACAACAAGGGATATCTGTACAAGGGCTACACCATCCAGCCTTATTCTCCCGCCGCCGGTACCGGTCTTTCATCGCACGAGCTCAACCAGCCCGGATGCTACCGCGACGTCAAGGACACCACATGCATCGCCATGTTCGAGGCTACCGACCCCAAGCCCGAGATGACAGGGTGGGGCACTCCTTATTTCATCGCATGGACCACTACTCCCTGGACTCTGCCCTCCAACACCGCACTGTGCGTTGGTCCGTCCATCGAGTACGATGTCGTTCGCACCTACAATCCGTACAGCGGTGAAAAAATAACTATCGTCGCCGCCGACGCCCTTCTGGGCAGTCTGTTCGGCGCCAAAGCCGCCGGTGTCCCCCTCGACGAATATAAGAAGGGTGACAAGGTGGTTCCCTACGAGATTGTAGCCAAATTCAAGGGCAGCGTCCTTGTGGACATGCACTACAAGCAGCTCATACCCTGGATGAATCCCGGCGAAGGAGCCTTCCGCGTTATCCCCGGCGACTACGTCAGCACTGACGAAGGTACCGGCATCGTCCACATCGCCGGAACTTTCGGCGCCGACGACCAGCGCGTGTCGCGTCTCAACAACATTCCGCCTCTGCACCTCACCGACAAGGACGGCAACATCCGTCCCATGGTCGACCCCACCGGCAAGTTCTACCTCCTCGAGGATCTCGACCCCGAGTTCGTACGCACCAGCGTCGACGTCGAGGCATACACTCCCTGGCAGGGCAAGTTTGTAAAAAACGCCTTTGACCCAGCCAAGAACGAGAACGACGAGACTCTCGACATCGAGATATGCATGTGGCTCAAGCAGCGCGGACTGGTGTTCCGCATCGAGAAGCATGTCCACAGCTATCCCCACTGCTGGCGTACCGACAAGCCCGTCCTTTACTATCCCCTCGACAGCTGGTTTATCCGCACCACGGCAGCCCGCGAACGCCTGATGGCCCTCAACGAAGGCATCAAGTGGAAACCCGCCAGCACCGGCAGCGGACGTTTCGGCAAATGGCTCGAGAACCTACAGGACTGGAATCTCTCTCGCTCGCGCTACTGGGGTACCCCGCTGCCCATCTGGCGCACCGAGGACGGTGCCGTTGAGAAATGCATCGCCTCCGTCGAGGAACTATATAACGAAATCGACAAAGCCGTCGCCGCCGGTGTCATGTCCGAGAACCCCTGGCGTAAGGCCGGGTTCGTCCCCGGTGACTACTCGAAGGAGAATTACGAGAAGATTGACCTGCACCGTCCCTACGTCGACGACATCGTTCTCGTCAGCGAAGACGGACGCCCAATGCGCCGCGAGGCCGACCTCATCGACGTGTGGTTTGACAGCGGCTCAATGCCCTACGCCCAGCTACACTATCCCTTCGAGAACAAAGAGCTTGTCGACAACGGCGAATTTTATCCCGCCGACTTCATCGCCGAAGGTGTCGACCAGACCCGCGGATGGTTCTTCACACTCCACGCCATCGCCGGCATGGTCTTCGACTCTGTGGCATATAAGGCCGTAATATCCAACGGACTCGTCCTCGACAAGGACGGCAATAAGATGTCGAAACGCCTCGGCAACGCCGTCAATCCCTTCGAGGCCATTGAGAAATACGGTTCCGACCCCCTGCGCTGGTACATGATTTCAAACTCGGCTCCTTGGGACAACCTTAAGTTCGACCCCTCGGCCGTTCAGGATGTATCGCGCAAGATGTTCTCGACGCTCTACAACACCTACAGCTTCTTCGCCCTCTACGCCAATGTCGACGGCTTCGACCCGGCCGCTCCGCAGATTCCTCTTGAGAAACGACCCGAGATTGACCGCTGGGTAATCTCGCTGCTCAACACCCTTGTCGATGACGTGCAGAAAGCCCTCGACGACTATGAGCCTACCCGCGCCGCCCGCGCCATCGGCGAGTTTGTCAGCGACAACCTCTCCAACTGGTATGTGCGCCTCAACCGCAAGCGCTTCTGGGGCGGCGGCATGACCGAGGACAAGCTGGCCGCATATCAGACCCTTTACCAGTGCCTGCTCACGGTGGCCAAGCTGATGGCTCCCATCGCTCCGTTCTACGCCGACCGCCTGTATACCGACCTCACTGGCGACGCCAATGCCTCGGTGCACCTGGCTTCCTTCCCCGAAGCCGACAGCAAGGCCATCGACAAAGAGCTTGAGGCCCGTATGGCTCTGGCACAGACACTGACATCAATGGTTCTGGCACTGCGCCGCAAGGTCAACATCAAGGTCCGCCAACCCCTCAGCGCCATCATGGTGCCCGTCAGCGACGACAGTCAGCGCGAGCGCCTCGAGTCCATCCGTCAGCTCGTTCTCAGCGAGGTCAACGTCAAGGAGCTCAAGGTCGTAGGTTCGGATGCCGGCGTACTCGTAAAGCGTGTAAAACCCGATTTCAAGAAGCTCGGTCCGAAGTTCGGCAAGAACATGAAAGCCGTGGCAGCAGCTCTTACCGCCCTCGACACCAAGGCCATAACCGAGTTCGAGAAAGCCGGACACACTGCCATCAGCCTCCCCGACGGCTCGGAAGGCACTGTTGAACTCGCCGATGTAGAAATCTTCAGCGAGGACATCCCCGGCTGGCTCGTCGCCAACGAAGGTACCGTCACCGTCGCCCTCGATGTCACCGTCACCGACGCACTGCGCCGCGAAGGCATTGCCCGCGAGATTGTCAACCGCATGCAGAACATCCGCAAAGGCCGCGATTACGCAATCACCGACCGCATCAACCTCGTCTTCGCTCCCGATGAGCAGCTTGACGGTGTGCTGAAAGAGTTCGGCGGCTACATCGCCACCCAGGTCCTTGCCGAGTCGATAAGCACCGCCGCCGAAAAGACCGCCGAGGGCACCGACGGTCTAGAGCACCTCGACATCGACGGCATGAACGTAGATGTTGTCATAACAAAAGCTTAAATACAGGACGGCGGTGTGTCAAAATGTGTGATTTTTAATGATGTAGGGACATCGTTTTGCGATGTTAAGCCTGAAAGACAGCAGATTGGTCTAACATGCCAAAGGCATGTCCCTACATTCAGGATAATTTGACACACACTCTTGTCTTTTGCCGTTTTATACAACCGGGCTGCTGTACGCAGCCGACATAAATATAGACTTATGGCTGAAAAACTGAGATATAGCGATGAAGAGCTTCAGGAATTCAAAGCTATCATAGAGGAAAAACTCGACAAGGCTATGCGCGAGTTTGAAAATCTGCGCGCCGTAGTCATGAACAACGACGGAAACGGAGTCCAGGACACTTCGCCCACATTCAAGGTTCTTGAAGAGGGCGCCGGTACCCGCGACAAGGAGGAGGCAGCGTGCATGGCCGAGCGCCAGCGCAAGTTCATCCGGCACCTTCAGGCCGCCCTCGTGCGTATCGAGAACAAAACCTATGGCGTCTGCCGCGTAACAGGCCAGCTTATCCCCAAGGACCGTCTCCGCGCCGTACCTCACGCCACAACCACCGTCGAGGCCAAAGAAAAGCGCTGAACGACAGCCGCACATAGTATAATATGAGTAAAACGTCAAAGACCTGGCTGACTGTCGCCATCATTGCGGCGGTGATTATCATTGACCAGGTTCTCAAGATATGGGTCAAGACCTCCTTCTACTGGGGCGAGGACTACGAGATAACCTCGTGGTTCCATCTGCGCTTCATCCAGAATCCGGGCATGGCCTTCGGTATGGAAATCGGCAGCAAGCTATTTCTGACGCTGTTCCGCATAATCGTGGTGACAGGCTGTGTCTGGTTCCTGACAAAACTCGTCAGGAGGCCCGACAGCAAGCCCGGCTTCATCGCCTGCATCGCGCTCATTGCGGCTGGAGCTCTGGGCAACATTTTCGACTGCGTTTTCTACGGCGAGATTTTTAACAACCCGCTTCCCCCCGAAGTTGCCACCTTCGTCCCCTGGGGCCACGGCTATGCGTCACTGTTCCACGGAATGGTGGTGGATATGTTCTATTTCCCCTTGTTCGAGTTCACATGGCCGTCGTGGATACCTCTCCTTGGCGGCAAGGTGTTTTCGTTCTTCGACCCCGTGTTCAATTTTGCCGACGCTGCCATCAATGTGGGCTTCTTCGGCATCATCATCTTCTACGCAGGTATCCTCGGCGGCAAGCACGACAAGGACGCCGACAAGGCTGTTAAGGAGTCGGACAAAACTGCAGACAAAAAATGAAAAACCGGGCACTCATAGCTGTTGCGACAGTCCTGCTGATGGCGGCGGGATGCACACGTGTGCCTGATAACGTCATTAAGCCGGACGATATGTCCGAACTCCTTGCCGACCTGCAGGTGGGCGACGCAGTTGTGGAGTCCAATCCCGGTCAGTATGTTTCCATGCAGTCGAAGCAGGCACTCAAGCAGGCCATCCTAAAACGTCACGGAGTGAGCCAGGAAATGCTTGACACATCGCTGATGTGGTACGGCAGACATATCGATGTATACGATGAAGTCTATGAGGAAACTGAAAATATCCTGCAGAAGCGGCTCGACAAGAGCGCTGCCGTGGTTTCGGTGCAGTCGGCGCTGAATGTCTCCGGCGACTCGGTGGATGTATGGAGCCGCTCACGGCGCATGGCCGTAGGCGCAACCTCAGCATCCGAAATAGTCACCTTCAATATCAAGGCCGACGCCCACACCAAGCAGGGCGACAGCTACACCTGGCGCGGAAAATTTTACAACTCCACCGAGCCCGTACGCTGGGGCATCACCGCCAACTATACCGACGGCACCAAAGAGACAATAATGGCGAGGGCTACCGGCGAGGGATGGCAGCAGCTGTCATTCATGACCGACTCGACGAAGACTCTGACAGATATATCAGGATATATGATTCTCAATCCAGCGGCCAGGCGCGGCGACATCTTCATCGACAGCATTCAGCTCGTGCGCAACCGCCTCAATCCCCGCACATACATGCAACGTTACCGTCAGCGGGCCTACAAATTATGAAACTTAAAATCCTTGTCAACCGTCTGACAGTCGACGACCGGATTTACGAAAAGGCGCCGGCAGTAGTGAGTGTCGCAGATGACAACGAGCTGCTGATAGCGCCTTTCAACGGCAGAGAGCCCCACAGCACCGTCTTCGTAAATGGCCTCACGGAAGCAGTCACCGACAGCAACGGCCATGCCGTAACGGTAACCAATTCAGGTAAAATCCTGTTTGACGCGCAGTGTCCTTAAGGTCCTTAAAGACCTTAAACGGCCTAAAAAGTTAAGAAAGACAAGATGATATCAGTCAACAATCTACATATAGAATTTACAGCAAAGACGTTGTTCGACAACGTCAGCTACGTCATAAATCCGCGTGACAAAATCGCCCTTGTGGGCAAAAACGGCGCGGGCAAGTCGACCATGCTCAAGATTATCGCCGGCCTACAGCAGCCTACCTCAGGCTCTGTGTCGAAGAGCGGCGATGTCACGGTGGGTTACCTGCCTCAGCAGATGACGCTCAGCGACGACACGACGGTATTGGAGGAGGCATCGAAAGCCTTCTCCCACCTTGATGAGCAACGCGCCCGCCTCAAACATTTGACTGACGAACTTGCCGAGCGAACGGATTATGAAAGTTCCGAATATGCCGCCCTCATCGAACGCATGACGGACCTTTCCGAACAGCTCGACATGGCCGAAAGCGACAATCAGATTGGCGAGACAGAGAAAACTCTTCTGGGTCTCGGGTTTGAACGCAGCGATTTCGGCCGCCCGACAAGCGAATTTTCCGGCGGCTGGCGTATGCGCATAGAGCTGGCTAAAATCCTGTTGCAGCGCCCCGACGTGCTGCTGCTCGACGAGCCTACCAACCACCTTGACATCGAGTCGATACAGTGGCTCGAGAATTTCCTCATCACCAAGGCCAAGGCCGTTGTCCTCGTCAGCCACGACCGCGCTTTCATCGACAACGTCACCAACCGCACCATCGAAATTTCGCTGGGCAAGATATACGACTACAACGTCAACTACTCAAAATTTGTCGAGCTGCGCAAGGAGCGTGTCGAACAGCAGATGCGTGCCTATCAGAACCAGCAGAAACAGATTGCCGACACCGAGGAGTTTATCGAGCGCTTCCGCTACAAGGCCACCAAGGCCGTGCAGGTGCAGAGCCGCATGAAACAGCTGGCGAAAATCGAGCGCATCGAAGTCGACGAGGTGGACAAGAGCCATCTCAACCTTAAGTTTCCGCCTGCGCCTCGCTCGGGCGATTTCCCTCTTATCCTCGATGACGTGGGCAAAGCATACGGAGACCATCAGGTCTTCGACCACTGTACATTCACCATCCGCCGTGGCGAAAAAGTTGCCTTTGTCGGCAAGAACGGCGAGGGCAAGTCTACGCTGGTGAAGTGCATAATGAACGAAATCGACTATACCGGCATGCTTAAAATCGGCCACAATGTCAAAATCGGCTATTTTGCTCAGAATCAGGCACAACTGCTTGACGGAGAGGTGACGGTATTCGACACTATCGACCGCGTTGCCGTCGGTGATATCCGACTTAAAATCAGAGATATCCTCGGCGCCTTCATGTTCGGCGGCGAAGCTTCCGACAAAAAGGTGAAAGTGCTGTCCGGCGGCGAGAAGACACGATTGGCGATGATTCGTCTGCTTCTCGAGCCCGTCAATCTGCTCATCCTTGACGAGCCCACCAACCACCTCGATATGGTCACCAAGGACGTCCTCAAGCAGGCAATCAAGGATTTCACAGGAACCGTCATTGTCGTCAGTCACGACCGCGAGTTCCTGGACGGCCTGGTCAACAAGGTATATGAGTTCGGCGGCGGAAAGGTACGCGAGTGCCTCGGCGGCATCTACGACTTCCTTGAGCGCAAGAAAATCGAAAGTCTGCGCCAACTTGAGATGAGCCCGGACACCTTGCCCAAGGCTCAGAAAGTAAAAGTGACCGATGTTCCTGCCGCAGTTCCAAGCGCTTCCAGACCCGCTGCCGACAACGTGTCAAGGGGTGGGGGAGCCAAGCCAAAACTGTCCTACGCCGAGCAGCGTGAGCGCGAGAAAGCTTTGCGACGCGCACGCAAAAAAGTCGAAGATGCCGAGGCCGAGGTGTCGCGCCTCGAAGCCGAGGTAAAGGCCATCGAGGACGAAATGAACGGCGGCAACGTGTCGCCTGAGATCTTCAAGCGTCACGCCGACGCCACCAAGAACCTCGAGAACGCCATGTCGGTATGGGAACTCGCTGTAGGCGATGCCGAAAGCCTGACATGAAAACTTTGAGAATATTTCAAACGTTTAAACATAAACAAATTATGAAGAAACTTATGGCAATCGCAATTTCAGCGACGATGGCCGCCGGAACCTGCGGGGCAGCAACCCCCAAGGGCATCAACGTGGCCAATCTTGACCCCGCCGTGGCTCCCGGAACGGACTTCTACGAGTATGCCTGCGGCGGCTGGATGAAAGCCAACCCCCTTAAGCCCGAATACTCGCGCTTCGGCACCTTTGACGAGCTGGGCGAGCTTAACAACCGCCAGGTGCGCGGCCTCGTTGAGGAACTCAGCAAGACAGCACAGACTCCCGGTACAAACGCACAGCGCATCGCCGACCTGTACGCACAGGGCCTTGACAGCGTGCGCCTAAACCGCGAGGGCGCCGAGCCTATCCGCAAAGACCTCAAGACCATCGCCGGCGTTTCGCGCGAAGGCATCATGCCTCTCATCGCCGCACTCCCCGGTGCCGGAGGCTTCTTCGTTACCGGTGTAGAGCCTGACATGAAGGACGCCAACGTCAACGTCATGGCTTGGATGCAGGGTGGCCTCGGCCTCGGTGACCGCGACTACTACATAGTCGATGGCGACAACGAGAAGGCAGTCCTCGAAGCCTACCGCAAATGCCTGACCACCATGGCCAAGCTCGCCGGTTACAGCGACAGGGAGGCCGCACGCATCGCCGACAACTCCATCAAGGTAGAGACGGAGCTTGCCCGCGTGGCCAAGAGCCGTACCGAGCTGCGCGACCCGCAGGCCTCGTACAACCCCATGACCATGCAGAAGCTCATGGCCGACTATCCCGCTGTCAACCTTAAGGGCTATTTCAAGGCACAGGGTCTCGACAATGTAGACAAGGTCATCATCGGTCAGCCCACCTCACTCGAGGCCGTCAACAAGATACTCGCCTCGACCGACCTGCAGGTTCTGCGCGACTATCTTACCGCCCAGTACCTCAGCAACGCCGCTCCCTATCTCAGCGACGACTTCAACGCCGCCGCCTTTGCACTCCAGCAGGTCATCACAGGCGTCCAGCAGCAGAAGCCCCGCTGGAAACGCGCCCTCGCCGTTCCCAACGGCATCCTCGGCGAGGCTCTCGGCGAACTCTATGTGGCAAAATACTTCCCTCCCACATCCAAGGCCAAGATGCAGGTGCTTGTCTCAAACCTCCAGCAGGCTCTCGGACAGCATATCGACCGGCTGACATGGATGTCCGACGCCACTAAGGCCAAGGCACATGAGAAACTCGACGCCTTCACCGTAAAAATCGGCTACCCTGACAAGTGGAAAGATTATTCTTCGCTGGTAATCGACCCCAAGGACAGCTACTGGCACAATATCCAGCGCTCGATAGACTTCGCCAACAAAGACAATCTCAACGACTACGGCAAGTCCGTCGACAAAGACCGCTGGTACATGTCGCCGCAGACCGTCAACGCATATTATAATCCGCCCACAAACGAAATCTGCTTCCCGGCAGGCATACTGCAGCCTCCCTTCTTCGACCCCGAGGCTGACGACGCCGTCAACTACGGTGCCATCGGTGTGGTAATCGGCCACGAGATGACCCACGGTTTCGACGACCAGGGCCGTCAGTACGATAAGGACGGCAACCTCAACGACTGGTGGACAGCCGAGGACGCCGCCGCCTTCACCAAGCTTGCCGAAGAGCTGGCCGCACAGTTCGACAGCATCGTCGTCATCGACGACGTACACGCCAACGGCCATCTGACCCTGGGCGAGAACATAGCCGACCAGGGCGGTCTGCGCGTGGCTCACACCGCTTACCACAACGCAGTAAAGGGACAGCCCGCAACCGACATCGACGGCTTCAGCCCCGACCAGCGCTTCTACCTCGGCTATGCCAACGTCTGGGCCGCCAACATCCGCCCGGCCGAGATTCTCCGACGCACCAAAATCGACCCGCACTCGCTGGGGCGCTACCGCGTCAACGCCACCCTGCGCAACATCGCTCCTTTCCTCGAGGCCTTCTCGATTACCGAAGGACAGCCCATGTTCCGCCCCGAAAGCGAGCGCGTTGTGATATGGTAAGCATGCGAAAGTTTGGCAGATTGCCGAATTTTGGTTAAATTTGCATTTCGTTATACGAGGCTGCGCGCTTTGGCACGGTAATTGCAATGCCATACGCGACAAATAGCCTGATTAGAATTTAAATTTAAACCCTATATTGACCAAAGTTATGAATGTAACTCTCGACAAGACTTCAGATATCGAAGGCAAATTCATTGTCAACGTAGAAGAAGCAGATTACGAACAGAAAGTAAAAGACGAACTCAAGAAAATCGGCCGCGAGGCACACATCCCCGGCTTCCGCCAGGGCCATGTCCCCGCAGGCCAGATAAAGGCACGCTTCGGCAAACAGGCCAAGAGCCAGGTGCTCAACGACACCGTCTACGAGGCTGTCATCAACTATATCCGCGACAACAAGCTCAACGTGCTTGGCGAGCCCATGCCCGTAGAGGTCAAGGAAGTCAATCTCGATGACAAGGACTACACCTTCGAGTATGAGATTGGTCTCGCTCCCGTCCTCGACATCAAGCTCGACAAAGACGTCAAACTCCCTTACTACACCATCGCCGTCAGCGACGAGATGCTCGCCGAGCAGGACAAGAACCTCTGCCAGCGCCTTGGCTCGCAGGTTCCCGGCGACGAGGTTGACGAGCGCGCCATCGTCAAGGGCGTGCTGATGCAGCTCAACGAGGACGGCACCGTCAACGAGAACCCCGGCGCCATCCAGGTTGTTAACGGCATCGTCGCTCCCTTCTATTTCAAGGACAAGGACGAGGCCGCCAAGTTCACCGGCAAGAAAGTAGACGACAAGGTTGTCTTCAACCCCTGGAAGAGTTGCGAGGGCAACGCCGCCGAGCTCTCGTCGATGCTCAATATCGACAAGAACATCGCCGCCGACGTCAAGAGCGACTTCCAGCTCACCATCAGCGAGATTATCGTTCTGAAACCCGCCGAGCACAACCAGGAGTTCTACGACAATGTCTTCGGCAAGGACAAGGTCACTGACGAAGAAGGCTACAAGAAGGCTCTTACCGAGATGATTGCTCGCGACCTCGCCGGCAACAGCGAGCAGCTCTTCCAGGCCGACACCGAGAAATACCTCATGGACAAGTACGGCGACATGCAGTTTCCCGTGAACTTCCTTAAGAAGTGGCTCGTCGCCCGCAATGAGGAGCTTACCGCCGAGAACATCGACAAGGAGTTCGAAGCCATGCTTCCCTCGCTCAAATGGCAGCTCATCCGCGAGAAAGTCAGCGCCGAGCTCAAGGTTGAAATCAAGGAAGAGGACCTGCTCGGCTATGCCAAGGCCATCGCATACCAGCAGTTCGCCCAGTACGGCATCACCAACATGGACGACGAGACCATCGAGCAGTCGGCCAAGCGCCTCCTCAACGACCGCGACACCCGCAGCCGCATGGTTGAGCGCCTTAGCGACATCAAGCTGATGACCGCCGTCAAGGAGGCCGTAACCCTCGACAACAAGACTGTCAGCCTCGAGGAATTCCGCGACCTCGTCAAGGCTCACAACGAAGCCAACGCCTGATAACAGACGTATAAATCCATAAAACGGGATGGCCGCGACAATCCAAGTCCGGCCATCCCGCTTTTTGCACAGAAATCAGCAGGAAAAATCAAAATAAAAGGCTGAAAATTTCGTACTTTGGAAAAAATATTGTAATTTCGTATTGGGAATATAAGGCTTGTGCAACCCGTCGGCTTCCGGACTTTCCGGGGCAACGGCAGAGGTGACAAGGCTCTCTCACTCACTGTTCCCTTTAAACAAAATCAAACACAGATGAACAACACCAACAGCGATTTCCGCAACTACGCCGTTCACCACCTCGGTATGAACGGACTGGCACTCGACCAGTACACCTCACACCTCAACAACCTCGGCGATGTGCGCGCCAGCTACATCTCGCCCACAATCATCGAGGAGCGTCAGCTCAACGTGGCTCAGATGGACGTCTTCTCGCGCCTTATGATGGACCGCATCATCTTCCTGGGCACCGAAGTCAACGACTACACCGCCAACGTTATCCAGGCCCAGCTGCTGTATCTTGACTCGGCAGACCCCGGCAAGGACGTCAGCATCTATATCAATAGCCCCGGCGGCAGCGTTTACGCCGGTCTCGGCATTTACGACACCATGCAGTACATCTCTAGCGACGTGTCGACAATCTGCACCGGCATGGCCGCATCGATGGCCGCCGTACTTCTTGTCAGCGGTGAGAAAGGCAAGCGCTTCGCCCTCCGACACTCGCGCGTGATGATTCACCAGCCCATGGGCGGCGCCCAGGGTCAGGCATCGGACATCGAGATTACTGCCCGCGAGATACAGAAGCTCAAAAAGGAGCTGTACACCATCATCGCCGACCACTCCGGCCAGCCTCTCGACAAGGTCTGGAAAGACAGCGACCGCGACTACTGGATGACCGCCGAAGAGGCCAAGGAATACGGCATGATTGACCGCGTACTTGTCAAACAAGGTAAATAAAGAACTATGAGACGCACTCTGTAAAACAAGGACAGGCAACGCCGAACCTCTTACAGAGTGCTTTCTCGCTTTTAGAATTGCAAAACTGACTAAGGAACATTAATAACAGTTCACTGATTTTAATTACTATGGCAAAAAAGACAATACGTCAATGCTCGTTCTGCGGACGCACTGCCGAGATGTGCGAGGCCCTCGTGCCCAGTCCCGACAACCGCAGCTTTGTTTGCTCGGAATGTATCGATCTTTTCCATGAGATGCTTGTAGAGTACCGCACAGGCGTGCCTTCAGGCAAAAATCAGGACAAGAAGAGCTTCGACGAAGGCATACAGCTGGCCAAAGTGCCAAAGCCCAAGGAGATAATGGACTTCCTCAACCAGTATGTCATCGGTCAGGAAGACGCCAAGAAACACCTTGCCGTGGCTGTCTACAACCACTACAAGCGTCTGGCTCAGGACAAGGACGACGTTGATATCGAAAAGAGCAATATCGTAATTGTCGGACCGACAGGCACAGGTAAGACTTTGCTGGCGCGCACGATAGCGCGTCTGCTCGACGTTCCGTTCACCATCGTCGACGCCACGGTTCTCACTCAGGCAGGTTACGTCGGCGAGGACATCGAGAGCCTGCTGACACGTCTGCTGCAGGCTGCCGACTATGACGTTGAGAAAGCTCAGCGCGGCATAGTATTCATTGACGAAATAGATAAGATAGCCCGTAAGGGCGATAATCCCTCCATCACCCGCGACGTCAGTGGCGAGGGCGTGCAGCAGGGTCTGCTGAAACTTCTCGAAGGCTCGATAGTAAACGTGCCTCCACAGGGAGGACGCAAGCACCCGGAGCAGAAGATGATTCCGGTTGATACCAAAAATATTCTCTTCATCTGTGGCGGCGCTTTCGACGGCATAGAGACACGCATAGCACACCGCATGAACCAGCACGTCGTGGGCTACGGCACCGACGGCAAGCGCACACGCCTTGAGCGCGAGGAATATCTGCGCTATGTGGCTCCCCAGGACCTGAAGTCGTTTGGCCTCATTCCGGAAATTATCGGTCGTCTGCCGGTGCTGACGCACCTCGAGCCGCTGTCGCGCGAGGCACTGCGCGCGGTCCTCACCGAGCCCAAGAACGCCATCATACGCCAGTACGAAAAGCTGTTCGCTATGGACGGCGTCATGCTGGTATTTGAGGAGGCTACCCTCGACCTCATCGTCGACAAGGCCATCGAGTTCAAACTCGGCGCCCGCGGCCTGCGCTCGATTGTGGAGACGGTGATGGTGGATGCCATGTTCAACATCCCCTCCGAAAATGTCAAGGAATTCCGCGTGACACCGGAATACGCCCTTGAGCGCATCAACCGTATGAACCTCCAGGCCCAGCAGGAATAAGTCCTGCCGGACCTTACACTCTGAAATACCTCTAACAATCCTATAATTATCACATTCTCCTCCTCGACCCTTATGCCTAACGACCAACTGCTTGCCCAGGCGTTGAAAGCTCACTTCGGATTCGACACCTTCAAAGGAAACCAGCGTGACATCATAAATTCGCTGATGGACGGACACGACACGTTCGTGCTAATGCCCACCGGCGGAGGCAAGTCGCTCTGCTACCAGTTGCCCGCGCTCCTCATGGAGGGCACCGCCATAGTCATTTCGCCACTTATCGCGCTGATGAAGAACCAGGTGGACGCGCTCAGGCAGTATTCGGGCGACAACTCGGTGGCCCATTTCCTGAACTCGTCGCTGCCGAAGAGTGCCATCGACGAGGTCAAGAACGACATCCGTTCGGGACGCACAAAAATTCTGTACATGGCCCCGGAGTCGCTGACAAAGGTCGAGAATGCCGAATTTCTCAAAAATGTCCCCATCTCGTTCTACGCCATCGACGAGGCGCACTGCATCTCCGAATGGGGACACGACTTCCGCCCGGAATACCGCCGCATACGCCCGCTGATAAACACCATAGGCGAACGGCCCGTGATCGCACTCACGGCTACGGCGACGCCTAAGGTACAGCACGATATCCAGAAGAACCTCGGCATGACAGACGCCAAAGTCTTCAAGGCATCGTTCAACCGTCCTAACCTCTATTATGAGGTAAGACCCAAGACGCGCAACATCGACCGTGATATCATCAAGTTCATAAAGGCACGTCCCGGAAAGTCGGGTATCGTCTACTGTCTTAGCCGCCGCAAGGTTGAAGAGCTGGCCGAACTGCTGCAGATCAACGACATCAAGGCACTGCCATACCACGCCGGCATGGACAGCGCCACGCGCAGCGCCAACCAGGATGCCTTCCTGATGGAAAAGGCCAGCGTGATAGTGGCTACGATAGCCTTTGGCATGGGAATCGACAAGCCCGATGTGCGCTATGTCATCCATTACGACATGCCCAAGAGTCTCGAAGGCTATTACCAGGAGACGGGCCGTGCGGGGCGCGACGGCGGTGAGGGTATATGCATAACATTCTATGCCGCCAAAGACCTGCGCAAGATAGAGAAGTTCATGCAGGGCAAACCCGTCTCCGAGCAGGAAATAGGCAAACAGCTTCTGGCCGAGACGGCTGCTTACGCCGAGTCGTCGGTATGCCGCCGCCGCACGCTGCTGCATTATTTCGGCGAGGAATTTCCGCATGACGACTGCGGACACTGCGACAACTGCTGTCATCCCCGCACTCGCTTCGACGCTACGGAGGAACTGCTCGCCGTCATCGAGACGGTTGTGGCTTTGCGCACTCCGTTCAAGGCCGACCACATCACCGACATCCTGCGTGGCCGCCAGTCGGCTGACGTCCGTAACTTCCAGCACAACACCCTCGACACTTTCGGCGCTTTCCCCGACTATGACGAGAAACGCCTGTCGTCGATAATCCGCCAGGCCATCATAGACGGATACCTCCGCCGCGACATCGAGAACTTTGGCACTGTCAGTCTGACCGATAAAGGACGCGACTTTGCCGCCGCGAAAAACGGTCGCAAGCCGTTCATGGTCTTTGAAGACCGTGAGTTCAACGATTCGGACTATGAAGACGAGAGTCCCGCGGCAAGCGCACTTGACCCCGGGCTCTACAGCCAGCTGCGTCAGTTGCGCTCGAAGATTGCCAAGAGCCTGAACCTTCCGCCATACGTTATCTTCCAGGACCCGACCCTCGAGGCCATGGCGACAATGTACCCGGCTACTGTGGAGGACCTGCAGAATCTCGTCGGCGTCGGCTCGGGCAAGGCGAAAAGATACGGCAAGGATTTCCTTGAGCTGATAAACTCATACGTAAAAGAAAACGACATCGAGCGCCCGGATGACCTGCGCGTGCGCACTATTCCTATCAACTCGCTGAAGATAAGTATTATACAGTCTATCGACCGCAAGATAGCCCTTGACCAGCTGGCATCGTCAAAAGGAATGGATTTCGACAAGCTCCTTGACGAGATAGAGAGCATAGTCTACTCCGGCACCAAGCTGAACATCCGCTATTACATCGACACTCAGCTCGACGAGGACCTGCAGGATGAGATTTACGAATACTTCAGACAGAGCGAGACCGACGACCTGAAAACCGCAGTGGAATATTTCGATGACGAGTACACCGAAGAGGAAATACGGCTTATGCGCATCCGGTTCATGAGCGAGATGTCAAACTGATAAACGATAACGAAACAAAACAACAATGTCCAAAAACGTAACTCCGATACTGAACGCCCTTTATAAGAAATACCGCGGCAATGAGCCTGCCGAAATAAAGGAACTTCCGGCTTCTGGCTCGAACCGCCGCTATTTTCGCCTGTACGACAAACCCGACGGTGAGTCGCTGATAGGAGTCATTGGCACCAACAAGGCCGAAAACGAGGCTTTCATTTATCTGGCCGAGCATTTCGGAGAAAGAGGCCTGCCCGTCCCCAAGGTGCTGGCTGTATCGGAGGACAATATGGCCTACCTGCAGACCGACCTCGGCGATACCATCTTGTTTCAGGCTATCGAAAAGGGGCGTCTGACACGGTCTTTCTCGCCTTTTGAGCGCGAGCTTCTGACCAAGACGATTCGTCTTCTGCCGGACGTGCAGTTCCGCGGAGCTACGGGTCTCGACTTCAACAAATGCTTCCCGCTGGCTCAGTTCGACGAGCGTTCGGTGATGTGGGACCTCAACTATTTCAAATACTGCTTCCTGAAGGCCACCGGACTTGACTTCGACGAGAACCGCCTGGAGAACGATTTCCAGACCATGACGATGGTGCTTCTGCGCAGCCAGTCAAACACTTTCATGTACCGCGACTTCCAGAGCCGCAATGTCATGCTCATTGACAACGAACCGTATCTCATTGATTTCCAGGGAGGCCGTCGCGGCCCGTTCTACTATGACGTAGCATCGTTCCTGTGGCAGGCCAAGGCGGGCTTCCCGCAGTCGCTGCGCGAGGAGCTGATAGGGCAGTACATCGACTCGCTGCGCAAGTACAAACCGGTGGACGAGGCCGACTTTCACGAACAGCTGCGTCATTTCGTGCTCTTCCGCACTTTGCAGGTGCTGGGCGCCTACGGTTTTCGCGGCTACTTCGAGAAGAAGCCCCATTTCATGCAGTCGGTGCCTTTCGCACTGGCAAATCTGCGAGAACTGCTGAAGAGGCCGTTCCCCGAATATCCTTACCTGTCCGAAATTCTCGAACGCCTCGTCAACCTCAAGCAGTTCAGCGACCAGATGCAGAAGCGGCGCCTGACGGTGCGCGTGATGAGTTTCGCCTATAAGAAAGGCATCCCCGACGATGCCACAGGCAATGGCGGCGGCTTTGTCTTCGACTGCCGCGCCGTCAACAATCCCGGCAAATACGAGCGCTACAAGCAGTTCACCGGTCTGGACAAGCCCGTCATCGATTTTCTGGAGGAGGACGGCGAGATTCTGACCTTCCTCGACCACTGCAATTCACTTGTGGATGCTTCGGTAAAGCGCTATATCGAACGCGGCTTCACAAATCTGATGGTTTGCTTCGGCTGTACGGGAGGCCAGCATCGCTCGGTGTATGCCGCCCAGAAGACTGCGGAGCGTCTGAGCCAGAAATTCGACATCAAGGTCGAACTTGTTCACCGCGAGCAGGATATCGAACAGGTATTCGACACAAAATAAACAACTTACAAGTAAACTTATCCGCTGTATGCGTGCTCTGATTTTCGCAGCCGGAAAAGGCACAAGGCTGAAACCGTTCACGGACACCAACCCCAAGGCTCTGGTAAGGGTAGGGGGCGTCCCCATGCTTGAGATTGTCATACGTCGTCTCATAGAGGCCGGTGTGGACGAGACTGTGGTGAACGTCCATCATTTCGCCGATAAAATCGTCGACTTTCTCGAGGCCAACAATAATTTCGGCATTACCATTCACGTCAGCGACGAGTCGGACAGGTTGCTCGAGACGGGCGGGGGACTTCTGAAGGCGCGTCAGTGGCTCGACCGCGGCGATGGCAGCAGTTTCTTTGTCCACAATGCCGATATCCTCACTGACGTCTCACTGACGGCGATGATGAAATATCACAACTCGACCGGAGCGGTGACAACATTGCTGTGCACACCCCGCGAGACATCCCGCCATCTCTATTTCGACCGCGTTACGAAGCGTCTCGAAGGCTGGGGTGACGACCGCAATGGTGCGGTTGTGCCGACAGACTTTGTACCCGCATCGTCTATGGACAAGCTGGCTTTCGATGGCGTACACATCGTTTCGCCAAAGATATTCGAGCCGCTGCAGGCTTACAGCGAAGGGATAGGGGACTCGGCTTTCTCCATCACATCATTCTATGCCGAGTCTGCCCGCAATCTCGACATCCGGGCATATACACCTGTTGCCGGAACGTTCATCTGGCACGACATAGGCTCACCGGAGAAACTGGAAGCGGCAGAGACCGCGATGACACAGCTCAACAAAGCGCGCAGCCTCGACCTCCGCTATCTGCGCATGGCGCGTATCTGGGCCGAGAACTCGTACTGCCGCCGACGTCAGGTTGGGGCACTCATCGTCAAGGACAAGATGATAATCTCGGACGGCTTCAACGGCACGCCGTCCGGCTTCGAAAACGTATGCGAGGATGAGGCGACTGGACTTACAAAGCCTTACGTCCTCCACGCTGAGGCCAACGCCATTACGAAAGTGGCTTGCTCCAACAACTCATCCGAAGGCGCCACACTCTACGTCACTGCCTCGCCGTGCCTCGAATGTGCCAAACTGATAATTCAGGCGGGTATACGCCGCGTTGTCTTTGACGAGCTTTACCGCATTACCGACGGTATTAATCTTCTGCGCCGCGCCGGCATAGAATGTCGCCATCTGCCACTCGGCACTTAATAAAAGACACAGCCTTTCTGCGGTACAAACGGTTCATATTCGTCATGTATATTCCCGACTGACGGGAAGACATAATTCAAGGTAAAGATTTTCACTAAGCATAATGCAGAAATTCAAGCGTATAAAATACTGGGCTCCGCTGCTTTGCGCGCTGATGTTTGCGGCAGGCATGTGGCTGGGGATTTTTCTGACTACAGAGCAGAAGTCCCACCCCGGAGTTGAGAAGCTCAACGAGATGCTCTCGCTGATTCAGGAGCATTACGTTGACGAAGTCGACATCGATTCGCTTATCGAACAATCGCTGCCAGGCATACTGGGAAATCTCGATCCCCACTCCGCCTACATCCCCGCCAAAGACCTTGACGAGGCCAATCAGTCGTTGCGCGGGTCTTTTGGCGGTATCGGAATCCGCTATCAGATGTACCGCGACACCATCAACATCGTCGAGATAATAACCGGAGGCCCGTCGGAAAAGGCCGGACTCCATGCCGGCGACAGGATTATCGCCGTAAATGGCCGCAACGTCACCGGAAAGAAGATGACGGTAGACTCTGTTCCGGCACTGCTGAAGGGTCCGGAGAATTCGATGGTGGACCTTACTGTTGTCCGTCCTTCGGCTCCGGGCAAGAAATTCAAATACAGGCTCAGGCGCGGAAACATCCCCGTTTCATCGATAGACACGTATTTCATGGCCGACAGGAATACGGGATATGTACGTATCAGCAACTTCGGCCAAAATACCTATCGTGAGTTCATGAACGCCATGCTCAACCTCGCCACCAAGGGTGCCGAGTCGTTCATCATCGACCTGCGCGGAAACACAGGCGGCTATATGGAGCCTGCCGTGCTGATGGCGAACGAGTTCCTGCCTGCAAACCAGACCATCGTATCGACGCGCGGCCGCAACTCCCAGGAAGAGATAATCCGCAGTGACGGCACGGGCGCGTTTACCAAGGTGCCTGTGACAATTCTAGTCGACGAGATGACGGCAAGTGCCGCCGAGATTATGTCCGGAGCTATCCAGGATCACGACCGTGGTCTTGTGATAGGACGCCGCACGTTCGGCAAGGGTCTCGTCCAGAAACCCATAACGCTCACTGACGGCAGCGAGGTGCGTCTGACTGTACAGCGTTACTACACGCCTTCGGGCCGCAGCATACAGAAGCAGTACAAGCCAGGTCACAACGATGACTACGAGCTGGAGGTTTTCGAGCGTTTCCGCAACGGCGAATTCACCAATCAGGATTCGATAAAGATTAACGAGGACCTGCTGTTCAGCACGGAGAACGGCCGTCCGGTATATGGCGGCGGCGGCATACTGCCGGATGTCTTTGTCCCCGAAGACACGACAGGTGTAACGCGTTACTACATGGATCTGATGAACAAGGGGCTGCTGATGGACTACGCTTACGAGTTTACCGACCAGAACCGCCGTGCCCTCAGTCAGATTAAGAACCTCGACCAGTTGCTGAAGAGTCTGCCGTCGGACACAGACCTGCTGAATACCGCAGTTTACTATGCCGCCAGCCATAAAGTACCCGCGCGGTGGTATTATATCAACCAATCGTCGTCGTTGATTGTTAAACAAGTGAAGGCTCTAATCGCCCGCAACGTCCTCGGTCTGCCATACTACTATCAGGTACTTGAGCAGGACGATGCCAATGTCAGACGCGCTTTGCGCGAAATAAAGGCAGGAAATGCCCGACAGCCGGTGTCTATTGGCCGGTCGAAGAGCGGGAAGAAGAAGCCGTGACGAAAGTATCCGGCTCCTTTGTAAGTCGGTTACTTATAGTATATTATGACTGAATAATGAAAAAAGACGACATCAGGCGCAGAATAAAAGCGCAGAAAAGCATTCTTGACGACAACGAACGTTCCGAATCGGCACGTGCGGTTTTCGCGATCCTTGAGTCCACAGCGGCTTTTATGATGGCCGAGAACATACTCATGTACCATTCTTTGCTCGATGAGCTTGACACGCACGAATTCCTTGACAAATGGTCCGGCGTCAAGCATTTCTTTCTGCCCAGGGTTAACGGCGTGAACCTCGATATTTTGCCGTACAATCGCTCGACACTCGCTCTCGGGTCTTTTCATATCGAGGAACCGACGGGAGATGATGTCTGCTCTATTGACGATATCGAGATGGTTGTCGTTCCTGCTGTCGCCTACGACCGCAGCGGAAACCGTGTAGGCCGAGGCAAAGGTTTTTATGACAGACTGTTATCAGATACATCAGCCCTGAAAGTCGGGGTAGGGTATGCCTTCCAGCTCGTCGATGAGATAGACACCGACCCCCACGATGTCCCTGTCGACATCGTCATAACACCTCAGTCCGTAATCCATTGTCACAGACGCTCCCGTCGCAAATAAGAAGGATGCCACGCCCCCGGTATTATAAAGACTCAATTGAGCGGGGTGGAAAGAAAAAACCCCTGCTTAATTTCTAACTATGTTATTTAACATAATACTTATTGTCGAACTAATCATAGTTAAAAACGGAGGCTAATTCTTAAAGAATTTAGCACTTATAAAGTAGCTTAACTTGTTCCTTTTGATGCACACTGCTATTTTAGGTACTCCTGTTCAGCTGTCTTGTATTTAAAGTACAATTATTTTAACCTATGATTTTCTGTTATCGCCTTATTTAGCTTTCCAGAAATGCGTGTATCCACCGATGGGAGGAAATAAATTCTTTGGAAATTTTAGAATTACTAAACCATCTGAGAATTGAATATTTTGCGTCATCTGATGGAGAATTGGGAAATACGCAAATCTGAGAAAATATAGAGAATTCGAAAAAACATGGAAATTCCCGGACGGAGGCCGAAATATGTAATGAAAAATATTTCAATACCCACTACTGTCCACTAAAAATGGACGGGGTTAAAAATTAAATAAATTCGGTTCACCTGAATCACAGAGAACATTGACATTTTTGAAATTCGATTTGTCGAAGAGATTACGCAGACTGGTCTTGTCAGTCAACGAGATCCCCAGAATCTGAAGGACCTCGTAGATGCTTCGCTCCAGCTTCATATCGTGCTGCACTATTGCCACTAAGCAATAAGTGATTATTGCACAATAGATTTGGATGCGGACTGCATTCTCCGATATTCCCCAGAACCGCTTGATGCGCAGGTGCTGCTTGATCCATTTGAAGAACAGCTCCACGCTCCAGCGGTTGCGGTACAACTCGGCAATTGTCTCGGCAGAGGCGGTCAGATTGTTAGTCAGGAAGATGTATCTGGTACCGTCTTCCGGGTCGATGCAGACCACTTTCCGCAGTTTCTCGGGGTAATCCTTCGCGCTTTTATAAACCGTGAAGTAGCCGACGGAATCAGAGATTACGTTCGCCGGAAGCCTCCGTTTCCATGTCTCAGGGTTGAACCTGACATTGGTTTTCGCCATGACGACGAAGAACACGCCAATGCGGTTGATGGTGTAGAGATTGCCGAAATCATTGTAGCCGCGGTCAAAGATATAATGGGCACCGTTCTCATACGGAATCTCCGGCATAGCCTTTGAACCATGGACCTTGGCCTCGGTAATATGCACAAAAGCAGGTACTTGCGCTTCCACGTCAAAAAGTGTGTGCATCTTGATGCCACCCTTATGCTTACGGAACCTCGCCCATTCGAACACCGACAGACAGAGGTCGATGGTGGTCGAGTCAAAGGCGTATACATGACCGTCAAGCTCGAAGATTTTCTGTATCCGGCGCCTGCGGGCTTCCGCAATCATGAAGAAGGCGAACTCCTCGAAGATGCGATAGTCACGCTGCTCGTTAGCTTTGCTAAGATTGCTCCGAGTCACGGACTTTCCGATTCCGAGGTGATAAACTTTCCCGGCATGGGCCTCCATAGCAACGATGAGATCTCGGAGACTCTCGCGATTTGAAAGTTGCCCGAACATCATCGTAAGTAATTGATTCCAACAAGTATAACTCTTTACATACTTGTCGCCATCATACTTCCTTACGAGATAGTTGAAGTGATTTCTATCCAGCAACTGGACTAATTGGGAGAAAACGAATGGGTCTTTATGCATAACGGTTTGATTCTGACCGCAAATGTAATTTGAAATCCGTTGACTCCAAAATCTCTCACAGCGAATTGATTTTCAATAATTTCAAAGTACTCTTATGATTTTTTAGTGGACACTAATGTTCAATAATCATATCCTATAGACAGGCTGTTTCATTTGTTTGCGTGTTTATTTTGCAAATCAAAGCAAACACAATGCGCATTTCAAAACCAACGGGCAATAAATTAATGTAAATATCGGCTATTCGCAAATGCAGATCCGTCGAACGGCGTAAACCCGGTTTATTTTTCAAACAGTCATGATTTAAATCTTGAATTTGAGGTTGGTTACATTTCCGATTTACGGTTACATTTTGTAAATCCATGGTGGCGCAGTTACACCGCAGAGTGTTAATTATTTTTAACGTACGCCACATGCTGTTAAAAATGTGGAGTTTACGGTATAATATTAAAGTTATTCGTGCATCAAATGCGGATTTCGGCCAAAGCGCCTGCGCCGCATCTGCTTTTTGCAGCTATAACTTAGTGTATTTCAATTAATAGACGCATTAAAGTAAATTCATTACTTAAATGATATATTAATGCGAGGCGTGAGAGGACTGCTACCGTCAGCTCCCCTACTCAGCTCTTGTTTGCAAATCCTAATTCACGTTTTGCGCCATCCCTGTTCTTTGATTTACATTCGCAATTTCAAATATTAGTTTGCAAATTTGGTTTTTATAATAATTCTTTTTAAATTTGCAAATCCTGATTTTGTGACTGTTTACAAATACATTTTATGAATATTATTCAGCGTCTCAATATTTTTATGGAGAGTACCGGTCTGACGGTCTCTCAGTTTGCTGACAAACTGGCGGTTCCCCGCCCCAGTATGTCGCAGCTGTTAAATGGCCGCAACAAAAAAGTGTCAAATGAGATTATAGAGAAGCTCCACGTGGTTTTTCCGACGCTTAACGTCTCGTGGCTCCTTTTTGGCGAAGGAGATATGGAGAATGCCGCAAATACTCAATTCTCATCGGCTCAAAAGACGCTGAATTTTGTCGATGATGAGACGCAATCGCCAGCAGAACAACCGATAACAACTTCGGGTAGCGCAAATTCAGCAGACATCGATAGCGCTGCATCTACACAATTCGGGCAGCCCGGGACTGTTATTCATGAAAATCCCGCTTTTTCTTGTCCGAACTCATCGCCGAATACATCCGCTGCCGCGGTCGCACCGTCCACCGACATAGCGCCGTCCTCTACTTCTTCCTCCGAAGACGCTGAAGCATCCGCCACGCCCAAATCTAATGCCACCTATCCGGCCAATCTCGCAGACAGAGCCATGGGTAACTTTGCCAAAGAATATGAGTCGCCCACCCCATACGGCAAAGCGGCTGCATCCACTCCCAGGATGCCGGACGAGGAATATCGTGTATCCGTGTTGTGCTCGTCTCCTGCTGCCGATGTCGCCAAGAATTCCGACAAGCGAATCTCATCTATTATGGTATTCTATTCGGACAGCAGTTTTGAAATCTTCAAACCAGAAACCGGCACCCAGTCATAACATACTTCGGGACCCCGTTTCTGCGTTTTTGCCGCAAAAATCGTAATAAAACATAGTCAAATCATAAAAACCACCGGTTGCAATCGCATTGCCGGTGTTTTTTATATCCTTTTCCCTGCTGCTCTCGCTTTTTTTCGTTACTTTTGCAGGATAAAGACCCTAAAATATAATATGAAAAAAATATTATTATCGCTGGCTCACATGGGTGGCACCGAACAAAAATACGTCGGTGAGGCTTTCGAGACAAACTGGATAGTTCCGCTCGGTCCCCTCGTCGACGAATTCGAGCATCGGCTCGAAAAATTTCTCGGTACCGACCACGTCGTCGCCCTCGGCACAGGAACGGCGGCAGTGCACCTGGCTCTCTTAATGCTCGGCGTCGGTAAAGGCGACGAAGTCATCTGCCAGGCGTTCACCTTCAGCGCCAGCGCCAACCCTATCCGTTACTGCGGAGCCGAGCCCGTCTTTGTTGACTCGGAGAACAAGACCTGGAACATGAACCCCGAAGCGCTGGAAACAGCAATAAAGGAGCGCAAGCGCATAACCGGCAAATATCCCAAGGCCATCATTCCCGTATATCTCTACGGCATGCCGGCGCAAATGGACGAGATTTTGGCCATCGCCTCCAGATACGGTATTCCTGTTGTCGAAGACTCGGCGGAGGCACTGGGCTCGGAATACAAAGGCAAGAAGTGCGGAACCTTCGGCGAATACGGCGTACTTTCGTTCAACGGCAACAAAATCATCACTACCTCAGGCGGCGGCGCCCTCGTATGCCCGTCGGCCGAGGCCGCCGAGCGCGTCAAGTTCTTCGCCACCCAGGCCCGCGAAAACAGACCTTATTATTATCACGAGCATATCGGCTACAACTATCGCCTCAGCAACGTCAGCGCCGCTATAGGATGCGGCCAGATGGAAATTCTGGGAGAGCACCTCGCACGCCGCCGCCGGATACACGAACTCTATACCGAGGCTTTCAGTGATGTCGAAGGCATCGAAGTCCACGACAATCCGTCGCCTGACTTCAACAGCAACTTCTGGCTCACAACCATCACACTCAATCCCGAGGTCATCAGCAACACCCCCGAAGAACTGCGCTGTGCCCTTGACGCCAACAATATCGAAAGCCGACTGCTGTGGCGCCCCATGCACATGCAGCCGGTATTCAGTTCTTGCCCGTACTATGGCGGGACAGTTGCCGAAGACCTGTTTGCCCGTGGACTATGCCTGCCCAGCGGTTCTGGTCTCACCGACGACGACATTGCCTGTGTCGCAGAAACTATCCGTACCTCCGTCAGACACCGATGAGTCACCACAGGATTTAACAATAAAGATAGAACGATTTGAAAGCCTTTGTCTTCGATATGGATGATACGCTCTACAAGGAGCGTGATTACCGCGACAGCGGCTACCGGACGGTGGCGCGGCATTTCGCGGCATCCTGTAGTGTCTCCGCCGATGTGCTGTATAAACTGATGATAAAGGATCCGTCACAGGCTTTCGAGCGTGTCGAGGAACTGGCAGCGGCGCACGGAATAAAAGTTACTGTCGCCGACCAGCTGTGTGTTTACCGCAGTCATCTGCCGGATATAAAACTCAACGACGAGGCGGTTGACATCCTGACCTTCTTCAGGCAGCGCGGTATTCCTGTCGGCGTCATCACCGACGGACGCGCCTGGGGACAGATGAACAAGATCGAGGCGCTGCAGCTCGGCCGCTACATGGACAAGGAGAATATCATGGCCACCGTACTGCTCGGCACCGACAAGCACAGCGACAAGCCGTTCAAGGTCATGGAAGAGATTCTGCGCAAAAAAGGCGTGACATCCTTCGTCTATGTTGGCGACAACCTCGCCAAAGATTTCATCCATCCCAATCAGATGGGCTGGGCAACTGTCATGCTTCGCGACACTGACGGCGTCAACATCCACCCGCAGGATTCCGCCGACTGGCCCGTCGCCAACCACCCCCGTCTCGTCATCGACTCGCTGGCGGAGTTAAAGGCCATGGTATAAGCGCAACCGAAAAACTCACACAAATCCCCTACTGCCTTAAAACTGACACCGGAACATGACCCTGGTAATAGCAACAATATGCCTCATCATCATCGAGTGGCTTTATATCAAAGTCGCCCGACGGCTCGGCATAGTCGCCGAGGTCAGCAGCCGTTCGTCGCACACCCGCACCACCCCCACTGCCGGCGGTATAGTTTATGTACTGGCTGCATGTGCTTTTGCCGCAGAAAAATTCACCGGACTGCCTTCGGTATGGTGGTGGACATTAGGGGGCGGACTCATCCTCAGCGCCGTCTCGATGTGGGACGACATACATCCCCTGCCACCGATGCCGCGCCTGCTGATACAGATTCTTGTCGTCTGTCTGGCATTCAAGACATACTGCTACCCGCAGGCTCTCCATATCTATGTCCTTACCGTTATATGTTGCATCTGTTGCATAAACGCCTTCAACTTCATTGACGGAATACGCTGCATGCTTGCTTTCTACAGTCTGACCGTGCTTATGACGCTGATCTGGGCGGCAGAACTATATGCACCAGAACAAAGCGGCGAAATGGTGATTTTGTGCCAATGGATGCTTGCGGCGACTATAGCATTCATCTGCTTTAATGCCGGCGACAGAGTCTTTGCCGGCGATGTCGGAGCCATCACCCTTGGCTACTATATCGCCTTTATTCTTGTCTCGCTTATCGTCAGCACAAAAGACGCCTCTCTTTTCATCCTTATCGTTGTCGCGCTGTTCGACACATGTATGACAGTCCTTCAGCGGCTATTCGCCGGATACAACATCCTTCTTCCCCACCGTATGAATGTCTACCAAGTGCTGACATCGAAATGGGGGCTTCCCCATCTTGCAGTCTCAGGCACCTACGCCGTCATCCAGCTTGTCATCAGCGCCGCCTATTTCGCGATACCCGTAACCTTCCACTGGTTCTACACCATAATGGTGATAGGAATTCTCACCGTAATCTATTTCACCATCCGGCGCTCGCCAAGGTCGGCATGAGATTGCTGTTTGAATTGCTGTTTGATAAAACGAGAGAGCCGGCTTCTGGCCGGCTCTCTCGTTGTTGATAATAAGATTGTTTTTCAGAAGAAATAGGCGCAGCGGACAAACCACTGGCGGGAACGGGCGCTGAAGTTGTCGAGGAGTTTCGTTTTCAGTACGTAGGTCATACCCCACGTGTAGCCGCCTGTAATCTGCCATTTCTTGAACAGCTCAGCGCCGCCGCCGACGGTGAGGCCGAAGTCGCCGCCCGAGTAGTCAAAGGCTTTGCACTTGCCATGCGCTACCTGGATGTTGAACTCAGGGCCACCATATACTATAGGTGCGATTTTGTCCTCAAGGCCATTGAGGCGTGTGAACTTAAAGCGCAGATGAACGGGGATGTTGATGTTGTGGAGATAGACTCGTTCCTTGCCGTAGCCCTCCGACGACCATACCAGGCGTTTGCCGAGGTCAACCTCGCCGCCCGACTGGTTGTACAGCAGACCTAAGTCGAGGCCGATACCTATTCCGGGGAAAATCATTTCGCCCATGATACCGGCCTGGTAGCCGATTGTCGGAGACACCTCCACAAGGTCCTGCTTGAACTTGAGATTGTTGCCTGTCACCCCGACAACGGGAGCCCAGCGCATCTGGGCGTTTGCGCCCATAGCCATACCGATGATGGCGAGAGCGGCTATAATCAGTTTCTTTTTCATTATTCTGCAAATTATATGATGGCCTCAGCCAGGCCGCTAACGCTGACCTGCTTTTGTGTGCCGTCGGTCATGTTCTTTAGTGTTACTGTTCCGGCTGCCAGTTCCGTTTCGCCGATGATGGCGACATACGGAACTTTCAGTGCATCGGCGTATGTCATCTGCTTCTTCATCTTGGCGGCATCGGGGTAAAGCTCGCACTTGATGCCTTTTGCTCGCAATTCCTTAACTGCTTTCAGCGAGGCAACAGCCTCCTTCTCTCCGAGATTGAGGAAAATTACCGTCGAAGCCACCTCCGTCTCCTTGGGATAGAGATCAAGGGCGTTCAGCACGTCATAGATGCGGTCGGCGCCGAACGAAATGCCAACTCCGGACAGGCCGGGCATTCCGAACACCCCGGTGAGGTTGTCGTAGCGTCCGCCTCCTGTAATCGAGCCTATGGCGACATCCAGCGCTTTAACTTCTATGATTGTACCGGTGTAGTAATTGAGCCCGCGGGCAAGCGAGACATCGAGGTCGAGTGCGGCCTTGAGCCCTAATTCGGTAGTTGCCGATGTCACAAACCGCAGCTCACGCACACCAAGCAGGCCGGTCTCGCTTTCTGCAAGAAGCTTTTCCAGGCTGTCCAGGCGCTCATCCAGACTGCCGTCAATGGCAAGTATGGGCTGCAGGGCGTCCACAGCCTCCTGTGTGAGTCCGCGCTCTATAAGCTCGGCGTTGACGGCTTCCAGTCCAATCTTGTCCAGCTTGTCGATGGCAACAGTGATGTCGACGATTTTATCGGGAGCGCCAATCAACTCTGCTATTCCGGCCAAGACCTTGCGGTTGTTGAGCTTGATGCAGACACGTATTCCAAGACGGCTGAACACGGCGTCAATCATCTGCAGCAGTTCAACTTCGTTAAGCAGTGAGTCGGAGCCTACTACATCGGCGTCGCACTGATAGAATTCGCGATAACGACCCTTCTGAGGACGGTCGGCACGCCATACCGGCTGAATCTGACTCCGCTTGAACGGCAGCTGCAGGTCGTTGCGGTGTTGCACGACAAAACGGGCGAAAGGCACCGTCAGGTCGTAACGCAGACCTTTCTCGCTGACCTTGGCCGTATTGGCTACATAATTGCCCTCGGCCACGGCGGACGCGTCGAGGTCGCGCATCCAGTCACCGGAGTTAAGAATCTTGAACAGCAGTTTGTCGCCCTCCTCGCCATATTTTCCCATGAGGGTAGAGAGATTCTCCATGGCCGGCGTCTCGATGGGACGATAGCCATAGAGGGCGAAAACATCGCGGATGGTGTCGAAGATATAGTTTCGGCGCGCTGTCTCAACGGGGTTGAAGTCGCGCGTACCTTTTGGTATAGAGGGTTTCTGAGCCATAGCTTTATTTTAAGCTGCAGTGATTAAGTTTCCGTAGAATAATTTTTGTGGTGTAAAATATCAGTTTTGTCTCTGATGTTTTTTAGATTTATCTGCAAAGTTAAATATTTTTTCGCGAATATTTTTGTTAACTTTGCACAAAAAGGGTCGCGACACATAATCCGGCCTGAATCCGGCCTGAATTAATCACATTTTTTGTATCATTACATGAAACAACCAAGTTGTATCATTACATGAAACAACGTCTCGTATATTTCGATATTCTTAAGGGTATGGCAATCTTTATGGTTGTCATGGGGCATGTGCTCACCATGTGCGTTCGCGAAATCGACCGCGCCGCGCTTTTCAAATTTCTGGGCGAGATACACATGCCGCTGTTCTTTTTTATCAGCGGATGGTTCACGATGCGCGTAGCCGATGACGGCCACATAGCCCGTCCAGGTCTCTCCAAGCGCTTCTTCCAATTGCTTGTGCCCATGGTGGCGATGTCATCGCTGTGGGTGTGGTATTTCCCCCACTCCGGTCTGCAATCGCCGCTGAACAGTACTTTCCAGGGGCTTTGGCTTGACGAATGGAAAAACGGCTACTGGTTCACGCTGACACTGCTCGAAATTGTCCTGATTTACACACTGATTGTTCCCCTACTCAACCGTTGTCGCAGACTGTGGTCGTCGTCAGTGCTGATTCTGGCGGTTTGGGCGGTGCTCCTTATTTTGTGCGAAATTCTTCCCGCTGATATTCTCGGCATCTCATCTTTCCGCCTGACGGCACGCTTCTTTCCTGTATTTGCGGCGGGTGCTCTTGCCGCACGATATAAAGACGGTTTTGGACGACTTTGTGCAAAAGGCTCGACGGTGACAGTCGCTCTCATTGCCGGAGCCCTGCTCCTTTACTTTATCTGTTGGCCATGGAAGTTCAAATCCATGACAGAAGGAGCGTTTGGCAATCTTACCGTCACTGTTGCCCGCAGTGCCTTCCAAATTCTGCTAGCAATTCTGGCGATATCGCTTGTGCGTACATGGGGAGATACGGTATTTACACGTTCCTGGCAGTACATGGGTCGCAAGTCGCTGGCAATCTATCTGATGCACTACTTCCTCCTGTTCCCGATGGGAATATGCCGCGAAACGCTCATCTCGATGGGTCTGGGCTTTACGCCGCTGTTTGTTTTCTCTGCAGTCTGCGCGGCATGCATCATTGCCGTAACGCTGATGATGGAATATGTCATATCGAACTCGCCTCTGCTTTCCGCATTGCTTATCGGCAACATGCCCGCCAAAAAGAAAACGTCACCCGCCGTTGCGTAAGTTTATGAAAAACGGTCTCGCGTTAAAGCTTAATACGCCGTGTTTTGTGCTCGACAAGAGTGTATTACGGCGAAATGTCACCGCTGCACGTGAGGCGTTTGCGGGATGGCGGCTGGGTTACTCGGTAAAGACTAACTGGCTGCCCGCTGTCCTTGATGAGATGCGCCAGGCCGGACTGATGGCGGAGGTGGTGTCCCCGGATGAATTCCGCTTGGCTCTGCTCGGCGGCTTTTCTGCCAAAGACATTATTTACAATGGACCATGCAAGGATTTTACTACTTTTCGTCAGACTATCGAAGCAGGTGCCATTGTCAACATCGACTCATGGCGCGAGGCAGACTGGCTGGAAGAAATAGCGCCCTCATGCAGTTTCGTGGTTAAAGTCGGGATACGGCTCAATATCGTCATTGAAGCCGACAGGGATGTGGAAACATCACGTTTCGGATTTTCGGAGGAAACCGGCGAAACAGGACGTATTGTCGAGCGTCTCTCCGCTATTCCCAACGTCCGCATTGCCGGTCTGCATCTTCATCGCAGCTCGTCCAACAGGCGCGTTGACAACTATCGTCTGGCTATACGGCAGGCGGCGGAAACTATTGCTCGTCACGGTCTTGCCGAAAAGCTTGAATACATTGATGTCGGCGGAAATTTCAGTGCTGCGCTTCCCGGACATCCTCCATTAGAGAACTATGCCCATGCCATCGTCGCCGAAGCTGAAAAATGCGGACTGACAGGAGTTTCGTTTATTGCCGAACCAGGCAATGCCCTTGTCGCCACGGCTTTTGACTATGTGGTTGAAGTCACGGACACACGCGAACCGAAAACAGGCGATGTCTTTGTTTCCACCGACGGAAAGCGCAACGACATTGACCCGCTGTTCAGGGCCAACCAATGGAAAAGAAAAGTTGTATGCGGGCTGTCAAATCCGACTCTCAGTGAGCGTCCTATTATCGCGCGTCAGACTTTATGCGGATGTACTTGCATGGAGCACGACCGTATATTGGAGTTTGAGAATCATTCTAAGCTTCTTCCAGGTGACCGTGTCGTTATCCATCATGCCGGAGCGTATACACTCGCATTGGCGCCTATGTTCATCAGCCAGTTACCGGTTGTCTACAGTCTGGACGACCACTCCATTAGTCTCTGCCGCGAGCAGTGGAAGCCTGAAGCATGGTTACGTTAAAGCTCAGTCCTCGCTATTGTCACGGTTGACATCAAGGATTGATGCAAAAGGCTCGATGAAGTCATGTGAAGTCTGGTCGGGAGTGCAGGGCACAACAGATATATATCCCTTGTCAAGCCAGTATTCGTCGGTATCATTGGCCTCGGGCTCTTCGTTGACGAAACGTCCGGTCAGCCAGTAGCACGGAACACCGTGCGGGTCTGTCATCCGTGCATATTCCTGCGTCCAGTGGCCGCGGGCGGCGCGGCACACCATGATGCCTTTGGGAACAATTCGTGCCGGAATATTTACGTTGAGGCACGTATAGTCGGGCATACAGCTTTGCATGACCTTGCCGATAATCTCGCGAACACAGCGCTCGCTGAGGCCGAAGTCGGCGCGGATACTGTGATGGCACAATGAGAAGCCCACCGACGGAATACCAACTGTACATCCTTCGAGTACGGCGCCCATTGTACCGCTGTAAGTAATGGCGTTGCCGGAATTGGAACCGTGGTTGATGCCGCTGAGAATGAGGTCGGGTCGTCGTGGGACAATGGCGTCAAGTGCCAGCTTGATACAGTCGACAGGCGTGCCGCTGACAGTGAACCGGCGAGCTCCATGACGGTCGGCCAGCTGATTTATACGCAGAGGACCGTCAACAGTGATGGCCGACGACTTTCCGCTCTGTGGCAATACCGGAGCCACGGCAATGACATCGCCGAATTCACCTGCAATCCGCACCAGCACATCCAGTCCCGGCGCGTCTATGGCATCGTCATTAGTAATCAGTATCAGAGGTCGCTGACTTGCAGCGGATTTATCTGTGTTCATGTCGGAGTATAATTATTATTCAATTTGTGAATCAGACATTTGTATTATCGAGAGGATGTTCCCGATGTATCGGCCCGGAGGTCAAGTCTATAGGTGTCGTATACGATTGAACGGCCACCGAATTCCTCTTTGTGGGCAACCATACCTTCGTTGAGATAACGTCCGGCGTCTTCGTTGGAAGTTCCGAAATCAAACCATTGTGCATCGGGGCGGATGTTGAAAATCACTTCATGATAAATAACATCGACAGCATATTTTTCTTTACCCTCTTCGGTTGCGGCTGCATATTGCAGATGGAGCACCCGTCCTGTGTCGAAAATCACAGCACCGGCGAGGATGTCTGATCCGGAACGTGCGATAAACAGTCTGATATTGTGTGGGAACAAAGAGTGAAGTCTTTGCATCTCTTCCAGAGTGTGGACAGGTTTAGTGTTGTGGCGTTCACGTCGGTCATTTACGATTATGTCCCAAAAAAGACTGACATCGGACGTTTCCTCAACTGTAATTCCGAAAGTGCGCGCGCGTTTTGCCGCTCTCTTTCCGAGCCGTGAGGCTTTAATCGGCTCTTGCATAGGAATAACGGTTGCGAGGTTGCGACATATTAGTTTGGCGTCGTTGCGGAACAATGCATACAGGTCTTCCTCGGCGGGTATTCTGTGATATATGTGAGGAATAGGTTTGTATAATAACCGCTCAATACCCATCTCTCGATAAAAAGACGCTATGGTTTCGAACCAGTACAGCGGTTCCTGCCCTCTTGAAGTCGGGGGCAAGACCAGGCCGCCGTAGGTCAAGCCGCCATGGGAACGGGCTTCGGAGCCATGACGCGAGGCGGGCAGCAATGCCACGGGCTTATCGCCATGCCTGACAATCAGAGAGCAGTCTGTAAACCGGTCAGAGTGATAATCCATATAGTCACGGCGCAGAAGAAACGTGGCGTTGCGTGACGAATCTACAAACGCATCCCATTCCTCTTTCATCGCTGCCGTGTATAGTTCAACGTGCAAATCCTGTTTCATAGGCATAAATTACTTAAAAGATTTTAAGGCATGAATATAGCAAGGCCTCAAAAATCAATATGCAAAATTAGCTGAAATTTGCCGTTCTAACCTTATCTTTCGTTAAAATTAGGTGTTTAGTTTTCAACAATCGGCACAAGTTATCAACATTGGGATATTTCGTGGAACATTGGTTTGGTTGTTTCACAAAAAATCATTTTCTTTGCATATCAAATCCATACATCCAAGTAATGGGCGGCTATAGGCTGCTCTGACAAACAAAAAACGACTGATTTGTAAGAATTACATATATCTTTATGGGAAAAATAATTGCTATAGCAAACCAGAAGGGCGGAGTGGGAAAGACCACCACCACCATCAACCTGGGCGCATCGCTGGCCAGCGAAGGCAAGCGAGTGCTTATTATCGACGCTGACCCGCAGGCCAATGCCACGTCAGGTTACGGCATCGACCCCGCCTCCGTGGCTTCGTCAATCTACGAATGCCTCGCCGACAACTACCCGGTGGACGGCTCGCAGCTCAAGACGTGCGTGGAAGGTCTCGACATCATAGCGTCGCGCATCGACCTTGCCGGCGCCGAGGTGGAACTGATAGGCAAGCCTGCCCGTGAGCATGTCCTGAGCAAACTGCTCGAGCCTGTGCGCGACAAATATGACTATATCCTCATCGACTGCTCCCCGTCGCTGGGCCTAATTACCGTCAATGCCCTCACCGCCGCCGACTCGGTGATTATTCCCGTGCAGGCCGAATACTTCGCCCTCGAAGGTATCAGCAAGCTGCTCAACACAATACGAATCATCAAGAGCCGCCTCAATCCCGACCTCGAGATTGAGGGCTTCCTGCTGACGATGTACGACTCGCGCCTGCGCCTTGCCAACCAGATTTACGAGGAGCTGAAGAGTCATTTCGCCACGATGGTTTTCGACACGGTCATCCCGCGTAACATCCGCCTCTCGGAGGCTCCCAGCCATGGACTCCCCGCCCTGCTCTACGACCCCGACAGCCGCGGCGCAACAAGCCATGTCATGCTGGCGCGTGAGCTAATCAGCAAACACCGCAAAGCCGCCCGCAAGGCCAAGGCCGCCGAGAGTCACTCTTAATTCCCGGTGACTGTTTTACAAACCAGACATCGTCACATCTATAAATTATAAAGACAAATGACAGTCAAACGTTCCGCGCTCGGTCGCGGTCTCGACTCGCTGATATCAATGGACGACGTACCCGCCCGCGGCTCGTCGGCAATAAACGAGATTCCTCTTGACCAGATAACCCCTAACCCCGACCAGCCCCGCATAGATTTCGACGAGGAGTCGCTTCAGGACTTGGCCGTGTCCATACGCGAGCTTGGCATCATCCAGCCACTGTCGCTGCGTAAGGTCGGTCCCGACTCTTACCAGATTATCGCCGGCGAGCGCCGTTACCGCGCCGCAGGCATAGCCGGTCTGGCCTCGGTGCCCGCATACATCCGTACCGCCAACGACGCCGAGCTCACGGAGATGGCTCTCATCGAGAATATCCAGCGCGAAGATTTGAACGCCATAGAAATCGCCCTGACCTTCCGCAAGCTCATCGACCAGTGCAACCTCACCCAGGAAAGGCTGAGCCAGCGCATCGGCAAGAAACGCGCCACCATCGCCAATTTCCTGCGTCTGCTCAAACTGCCGGCCGAGGTGCAGTTGGGCCTGCGCGACAAATGCGTCGACATGGGCCACGCCCGTGCCCTGCTTACCATAGACAAGCCGTCGCTGCAGCTCAAGCTATACAACGAAATTCTGCGTCAGGGTCTCTCGGTGCGCAAAGTCGAGGAGCTGGCAAAGAAATACCGCGAGCAGTCGGAAGGCCAGCAGAACGAAGGCCCCGCAAAGCCCCGCGTCAATACCGACTTCGATGTGCTCAAGAAACATCTGTCGGCAACTTTCAACGTGCCGGTGAAATTCACCTGCAACGACGCCGGTAAAGGCTCGATTTCGTTCCAGTTCCGCAACGAGGACGAGCTGATGCGCCTCATTTCAGCTTTTGATACAATCAAAGCCCAGCGCAACTGACCGTATGATGTATTTTCACAAAATACATATCCGTCTATTGTCGGCAATGATGCTGTCGGTTCTGGCTTTGGTATCGGTTCCGCTGCCCTCGCATGCTCAGGAGCCGACGGAGCCCGGCTTGTCCGTTGACACCACTGTCGTCACTACCACAATCGAACTGGGACCTGCCGCCGCAGACACTACGTCGGTGCTCGGTACGGACTCGCTGCCCGTGGCAAAGCCTTTCGACAAGTGGGCCGGATACAACCTGTGGGAGGAGCGTGAGACGACCTTCTCGCCCAATCCCACTCGCGCGGTCTGGATGTCGGCTCTCTTTCCCGGTCTCGGCCAGATTTACAACCGCCGCTACTGGAAGCTGCCGATAATCGTCGGCGGTTACCTTGGCCTGGGTTACGCCACAAGCTGGAACAACAACATGCTCAAAGATTACCAGCAGGCTTACCTCGACATCATGGACGACGACCCGTCGACAAACTCATACATGAATTTCTTTCCGCCCAACACTGTCGAGTCCAACCTTGACCGCGCATGGCTGGAGAGACTGCTTCGCAGCCGCAAGAACTTTTACCGGCGCAACCGCGACCTTTGCATAATCTGTATGGTCGGCGTATATGCCCTGGCGATGGTCGATGCTTACGTCGACGCCTCGCTGAGCCATTTCGATATCTCTCCCGACCTGTCCATAGACTGGTCTCCGGCGGTAATCCCCGACCAAAGGGGCAAGATGCCGGGCATAGGCCTCAACTGGGCTCTCAATTTCTGAATTTTCTCTCTCAAAACCCCTTAAAATCTCCCCCCGATGAACAACTTATCTTACCGATGTCTGTCGCTGGCTGCCGCTTTTCTGCTTGGCGCCGCCGGAACCTCGGCTTTTGCGAAGGCTCATCCTTCGATACGTTCCGTAGACACAGACAAAGAAGTCAATCCCACCCTCCACGCTCCCGCGAGTTTCGAGACTGACGTCAACAAGCTCAAGCACAGCTGGTACATGCAGAACTACACCGTTCTTGACAAAGGACGTAACGTTCCTGACCAGCCGGCTTCCGAGCAGGACTATATCGACCGTCTGCAGAAGATGAACACGGTCATCGAAATGCCCTACAACAAGCTCGTGCTGGCATACATAAACATGTACACCCAGCGCAAGAAGGACCTTGTCGAGGCCATGCTGGGCATGTCACTTTATTATATGCCTATTTTCGAACAGGCTCTCGACCGTGAAGGCCTGCCTCTGGAACTGAAGTATCTCCCTATCATCGAGTCGGCGCTCAATCCGACCGTCGTCTCCCGTGCCGGAGCACGAGGCATCTGGCAGTTCATGTCCGACACGGCAAAGGGCGAAGGCCTCGAGGTAAACTCGGTGGTTGACGAGCGCTGCGACCCGTACCGAGCCTCCGAAGCTGCCGCAAAGTTCCTCAAGAAGCTCTACAACATCTACCATGACTGGTCGCTTGCCATCGCCGCATACAACTGTGGCCCCGGCAACGTCAACAAGGCCCTCCAGCGCGCCGGCGGCGGCAAAAAGGATTTCTGGGAAATCTACCGCTTCCTCCCCGCCGAGACGCGCGACTACCTCCCGGCTTTCATCGCAGCCAACTATGTCATGACCAACTACGACAAGCATGGTATCTCGCCCGTGCTGGCCGCCAAGCCCATACTTACCGACTCTGTTCACGTGTCGCGTCGCGTACATTTTGAGCAGATCAGCGACGTTCTTGAGATTCCCATCGAGGAACTGCGCATTCTCAATCCTCAGTATCTTATCGACGTCATCCCCGGCGATGTACACCCCTACTCGCTCGTCCTCCCCAACCTCCAGGTCTACAGCTATATCGCCAACGAGGATTCGATTGCCAACCACAACGCCGAGAAATATGCGCGTCGCGACATTGTCCAGCCTGTCACCAAGAGCACGGCCAAGGCCTCGAACGGCAAGGGTGAATACGTCAAGGAACTCGTTGTGAAATACCACAAGGTGCGTAAGGGCGAGACCATCAACAAAATCGCCAAGAAATACGGCGTGACGGCTGCATCAATCAGACAGGCCAACGGCCTGCGTAAGAGAGCCAAGCTCCGCAACAAGCAGACTATCCGCATCAACACTTACGTGACACGTTTTGTCCCCGCTGCCGATTCGGTTAGTGTAGACCAGACCGGCAAGCCGGTTACGGATACTCCCGACAACAAGGAGAATACCAAGGTCGAGCAGACTGAGGTTGTCGAAAAGCCCGTCATCAAGGAGAATCAGTCCAAGGTTAAGGAGCAGCCCACAACGCACACTGTAGCCAAAGGCGAGACGCTCAGCTCTATCGCCAAGAAATACGGTGTTACCATCAAGCAGATTAAGGATGCTAACAATATGAAGAATGACGTGGTCAAGATTGGCGACAAGCTCGACATCCCCTCTAAGTCCACCGTCAAGAAGAGCTCGGGCAAATCTGCCCGCAAGTCCTCCGGCAAAAAGCGCTCAGGCAAATCGTCCAAGCGCAAACGCCGCCGCAGATAACGAGCCGACAGGCTGTTCTCCAAATTCTAAGGTAGAAAATTTAAAAATCACATATATGCAAAACGACAAAGAGAAAATGCCCGATACGGGCTTTGCCGAAGTTCCCGAGGGACAGATTCCGCCCTACGACGTCGACCCGACGGAGCTGCCGGAGAACGCCTTTCGCGAACTGGGCGAGGACGAGCAGTATCGTCCGCTGATGCACCCGGCACGCGACTACAAGGAGGTGACGGTTTACTCGGTTTCCATGGGCCTTATTATGGCTGTCATATTCAGCGCAGCAGCAGCCTATCTTGGCCTGAAAATCGGCCAGGTGTTCGAGGCAGCAATTCCAATCGCCATCATCGCAACCGGCCTCTCCGGCGCGCTTGGTAAAAAGAATCCTCTGGGACAGAATGTCATCATCCAGAGTATCGGCGCCTGTTCGGGCGTGATTGTTGCGGGTGCGATTTTCACTCTCCCCGCGCTTTATATTCTTCAGCAGACTCACCATGATATTACGGTGAACTTTCTTCAGATATTCCTGTCGTCGCTGTTGGGCGGCGTGCTTGGAATACTGTTCTTCATCCCCTTCCGTAAATATTTCGTCAAGGACATGCACGGCAAATATCCTTTTCCTGAGGCTACGGCCACTGCTCAGGTGCTTGCCAGCGGAGCTGCCAAGAAGGAAGGAGGAGGCCAGGCCATGCTGCTTGTCATCGCAGCCCTCGTAGGCGGCATCTATGACTACCTTGTTGCCACATTCGGCCTTTGGGCTGAGACAGTGACTACTCAAGCATATACCTGGGGACAAAATCTGGCAACGAAATTCAAGGTGGCTTTTTCGTGCAACACCACAGCGGCCGTACTCGGCCTCGGATATATTGTCGGCCTTCAGTATTCATTCATTATCTTCGCCGGTTCGGCCTTTATATGGTTCATTGTCATTCCATTGATGGGAACCTACGGCTCAGCTGAAATTTCGGCCATGTCGCCCAACGAAATTTTCAGCGACTATGGCCGTATGATGGGCATCGGCGGAATAGCGATGGCCGGTCTAATCGGTATCATCAAATCATGGGGAATTATCAGGCAGGCTGTGGGCCTCGCCGGTCTGGAACTCCGGGGCAATGCAGGAAAAACGAAGACGGTACGCTGGCAGAGCGACCTGTCGATGAAGCATATAACGATGTTCGTATTCATCGCTCTGGTAGCAACTCTGCTCTTCTTCTGGGTTGGAGTTATTCACACTTTTTGGCAGGCACTTATCGCATGGATTGTGGTGGTGGTAATCGCTTTCCTTTTCACAACGGTAGCCGCCAACGCCATCGCCATTGTTGGTTCGAACCCGGTCAGCGGTATGACGCTGATGACTCTTATTATAGCATCGGGTATCTTTGTTGCCATAGGACTAAATGGCACATCCGGAATAGTCTCTGCTATGGTTGTCGGCGGCGTTGTCTGCACAGCCCTGTCCATGGCTGGCGGTTTCGTCACCGACCTCAAGGTCGGATATTGGCTCGGATCAACACCACGTAAGCAGGAGTCGTGGAAATTCCTCGGCACACTGGTTTCGGCAGCTACAGTAGGCGGTGTCATCATGATGCTCAACTCGGTATACGGCTTCGATGACCCCGAAGTCCTCGCGGCCCCGCAAGCCAATGCCATGGCTAAGGTCATCGAGCCTATGATGACGGGCGGCCAGGCAACTCCGTGGGTGCTCTACATCACCGGTGCCCTGCTTGCTATCCTTCTCAACTGGCTCAAGGTTCCCGCTCTTGCTTTCTGCATGGGCATGTTCCTGCCGCTGTCGCTCAATGCTCCCCTGCTTGTCGGCGGTATCGTCAGCTATATCGTCACTCATTCGTCGAAGGACAAGGAAGTATGCCGCAAACGCGGCGACCGCGGCACACTCATCAGCTCCGGTCTCATTGCCGGAGGCGCTCTCTTCGGCGTCTTTGCTGCCGTCACAATCATGTGCGGCGTGGAACCGCCCAAGAACGGTGGCGATTTCCTGCCTCAGGTGCTGGGTCTGGTAGCCTACGCAGCTCTTATCGCCTATCTGATTCTGCATCCCTGCCTTGGCAAAAAGAATTGACAGCGAAATACTGAGGCTGGCCTGGCCCGCGATAGCGACCAATATCACCACGCCTTTACTTAGTTTAGTCGATGTGGCCATTGTCGGCCACATCGGCTCTGCTGCTTATATAGGGGCTGTTGCCGTCGGTGGAGCGATGCTGAACATGCTCTACTGGCTCTTCGGCTTTCTTCGTGCAGGCACGTCGGGTATAACCGCCCAGGCCACCGGCGCCGGTGACCGGGAGGGACAGATGCTGGCTCTGGCACGCAGTCTTGGCTCGGCAACGATAATTGGCATTCTCATCATCGTGCTGTCCTCGTCCATAGGTGATGTCGTCCTCAATTTCATGGACGCGGAATCCGGAACGGCATCACTGGCCCGTCAGTATTTCAATGTCGCCGTATGGGGTGCCCCGGGACTGTTGGGGACATACGCCCTATCGGGATGGTTTCTGGGCATGCAGTCGTCGCGACCCGCAATGTGGATGTCGATAATCGCCAACTCGGTCAACATCGTTTTGAGTGTTTTCTTTGTTTTCCACCTCGGCATGGGCATCGAAGGTGTGGGACTGGGCACTGCCATTGCCCAATGGATAAGCCTGGCCGTCGGCCTTGCAATGCTGCCGCGGTATTGTCATGACGCTCCTACGGGATGGGCTACAAAAATACTGCAGTGGAAAGGTCTGAAACGGCTTTTCGCTGTCAACACCGACATCATGCTGCGCACGCTGTGTCTTATAGCCGTCACCTTGTGGTTTACCCATGCCGGTGCAGTCCTCGGAGACAGCGTCCTCGCCGCCAACGCTCTGCTGATGCAGCTGTTCATGCTCTTCTCCTACTTTATGGACGGCTTTGCATACGCCGGCGAGGCCCTTGCCGGAAAATTCGCCGGAGCCTGCGACGTCCCTTCCCTGAAAACCCTTATCCGCACGCTCATGCGATGGGGCATAGGCCTTTCACTCTTGGCCTCCCTACTCTACTTCTTCTGTGGCGACTGGTTCATGACCCTGCTGACCAAAGAAGCCGGCGTCCTCGCCGTCGCTACCGAATACAAACTTTGGGCTGTCGCTGTCCCACTTGCCGGCTTCATGTCCTTCATTTGGGACGGAATCTACATCGGCCTCGTCAAAACCCGCCTCATGCTCCTTACCATGGCAGCAGCAATGCTGATATTCTACACCCTCTATTTCCTCACCTACCCCTACCTCGGCAACCACGCCCTCTGGCTCGCATTCCTTGCCTATCTCCTAACCCGAGGTCTTCTCCAGTCCGCCCTCATGCCTCGCCTCCTCAATCATATCTGAATTACGATTTGGTCTTTTCCCGGAGAAGAGAAATGCAATTTTGTGAGATTTTTTCTATGCTCATGTCACCTTTTGAGTGCGAGATGTGTCTATCATACGAGATGTCTCAGAAAAATCTATTAACAAACATATAAATTTCAGAAAAATGACAAGTGTTTTAGTCCCTATTTTTATTTGCGTGGTTCTCCCTGTGTCAATCGTACTTATCGTATTCCTCACTGCTATGAACAGTGACAACAAACGCGCTAAAATTCTCATCAAGGCTATTGAAGCAGGTAACGGTTTTGACGCCGACAAACTTGCCGAGGCTTTACGCAAACCGCAAAAATCGCCACGCGAAATTCTCAATCTCAGATTGCTTCGAGGCTGTATATTCGGGTTCATTGGCCTTGGCCTCGTAATAGTCGGACTGGCAAGCTACGCGTGCGGATCCTTATTTTCTGCTGACCAGGTAACCGTTCCTCTGTTTTTGGGTGCTCCTTGCCTCGCCATCGGCCTCAGCTACATCATCGTATACGTTGTCACCCGCAAGGACGTAAAGGAAGATAAGTAATTAGATGACTCGCGAGCAATTCATAACTCATGTAGAGAACACACAGAAAGCGTTTCGGCGCTTTCTTGTGGCTCTCTGCTGTGGAGATACATCGCTCGCCGATGATGTTGCCCAGGAAGCATATATAAAAGCATATCTCTCATCCGAAGGTTTCAGCAATCCTGATAAATTCAATGCCTGGATTTATCGAATAGGCTATAATACCTTCCTGAACCATAAGCGTTCCGAAAAAATATCGGTAGGATATTACGAAGCATCTCATATCATTTCCGCCGGTCAGCCGGACGACGCCTTCCGCTATCAGCAGTTGTATATGGCATTGAATAACCTTCCGGACAAAGAACGGACATCAATCCTGCTCTTTTACCTTGAAGACTATACGATAAAAGAAATTGCCGAAATAGTCGACACATCACAGGACGCGGTAAGGCAACATCTTTCGCGAGGTCGCAAACATCTCCGTGGTTTATTGGAAACCACAAACAAATGACGAAACTATGGAAGAAGATAAATTGAAAGATTTGTTTGTAAAATACAATCCGGAGCTCCCCTCCGATTTCTCGTTTATGACCAGATTAAAGCACAACCTCGACCAAGTCGAGCTGGTAAAGCGACATAACTCAGAAATTGCGTCAAAACGCAAAAAGGCCGTTGCCATAGCCGCCTGCGTCGGCTTTATCGTCGGCCTCCTGTTCTCGCTGACACTGCCGTATATCGGAAACATGATGACGAGCCTACAATCATCATTGCCATCCGGCTCCACCCTCAAAATGATAGCCGACAACTACCTCACCGTAACCTTATTGATTATGGGCGCATCAACCGCCCTCCTCTCCCTGAACGCCTACGACCTCTCCCTCTCCCTACTGTCCCCCAAATCCCCCAAATAAAGGCATTTTTAAGCAATCCTTTAATATTAAGAGTGTAAAATAGGCTGTAACATCTGATAAACAGAGCGTTACAGCCTATTTTTTGTCTAATCGGAGGCTAAGGGATTAGTCTTCGATGGCAGCCTGCGCCACCATAAAAAGGCACAACATATTAGCATGTTATGAGAATGGTCTAAGCATTCTCTAAGCACTTTTTTGTTTATTGTGCTGTTTCTGGCTTTTCAGGGCCTTTATCCTCCAATTGTAGCTTGCGCCGCAAAGATTATGTCAAGAGTATCAGAAGGGTTACGAGATTGCTCGAAACATGGGCTAAGCGCAAGCCGGTGCGTTATGGCAACAGGAAGATTGTCTTTAGCAATGAATATGCAATATCATCGTGATCCTTGCTATTCATTTACTTTAATTTATCATCGGCAAACTGGTTTTTAGTGTTTGTGTTGTTTGTTTTCTTTGTATAATGCAATAAGTTCATCCTTGTCGGACATGTTGTTTTTAAGCAATTCTATCTGATCTTTTAAGAGGTCATTACTCTCTTTAAAGCGTCTTACATCGCTTTTGAGCTTTTCAATTTCTGAAAGTATTGCGGCATCACCGATATTATTCATGGCTTCTCCATCTCCGAGTACGACAGCCGCGAGGTAGGCGTTTACGCTGGTGGGAAATTTGCAAAAAAGAGCAAAGAAGTTCATGTCGAGTACTTGGCATACCCTATAGAGCTTTTTAGTCTCCATGGTGTCGCGTTCAAGAATCCGGTTGACATGTTGTTGTTGAACCCCAATTAAACGCCCAAATTCTGTTTTAGTCATGTTTAACTCATTGAGACGTTTGGCTATTTCTTGTCCAACGTGTACTGACTTTAATTCTATGTTAATCATTAGTTCATCAATCAATTAAACTGTTATAGATAACTAAAACAGCAGATGGTGTAATAAATATTCAAACAATAAGATGTATATTTGTGCTGATTTATATGTTGATTGACTCGGCCACTATGCCGGTAATGCTTTTGCAAAGTTAATCATTAATTTATTAATTAACAAATCAAAAATACTATTATGACTGAAATTATTAGTGTAAAGATTCGCCCGGTTATAATGGGCCTGGAAGTTGGTGAAACAAAGGTGTTTCCAATCGATAAGATGAAGAGTGTGCGCACACAGGCTTCTGAAATAGGAGCTATAACAGAGCGCCACTTTACGACCAAAACCGATCGTGACGCTCGTACAATTACAATTACACGCATAGCTTAGACAAACAATATGATGTTTCTACAGTTTACAGACAATATGGTGCCGTATGACACTTTTCTCAACGATGTTGCAGCCAGGGTTGTAAAAATGATAAAAGCCGGACATGACGACCCGGAATTTGTCAGCCAGCGTAAGGCTTTCGCTATGTTTGGCAGGGCAAACGTCGAGCGTTGGCGGAGACAGGGGAAAATACACCCATGTAAAAGACCCGGTAAGGTTGAGTATCGCACTTCCGAGTTGCGATATCTACAAAGTACTCAACAAGATTATTTCATAGATCACTATGACAGCGTTTATAAATGATTTAAAACATAAAGACGCCAAAGAACTTTGCGGTTACTTGGATACTCTTTCTTACTTACAAAATGTTAAGTTTGTGGATGAGGTCGTAAAAATAACCGGTATCAACCGAAGGACATTCTTCAATTGGAAGTATATGTGCTGCCGAATCTCCGAATGGGCCAAGAGCGCCACGGAGAGGGTGGCCGGACAATCGATATTTGTTGACCGACATACGATGAACCAGCGATATGAGAGAATTACCGCCGACCTGTAATCCGGATGCCGTGTTTTGCGTAAAGAGGGCGTGTGCCGAACTTGAAATAAGCAGAAAGACCCTAAGAAAGTACAGATCGCTCGGACTGATAACGCCAATGAATCCGGAGAATAAAAGAAGACCGAAGTATTCGGGGCAGTCACTCATCGACTGCTGGAATTTGATAGTTAAGCTATGATAAGCGACAAGACAATACAGAAAGTTCGTGAAGTGGGCATAACCGACGTGCTGAAGCCCTATGTCAATCTCAGGAGAAGCGGGGACTCACTCATAGGTTCATGCCCATTTCACACCGACAGGAAACCATCATTCTCAGTATCTCCGGCCAAAGGGTTGTATCATTGTTTCAGCTGCCAACGCGGAGGCGACGGCATCAACTTCATAATGGAAAAGGAAAACCTCACTTTTGCCGAGGCCGTCCACAAGATAGCCAACGACAACAATATCCCTATAGTGACCACCGACGACACCGGCACCGAAGAAGACAGAGCCGGGGCCAGACATCGCGAGTCTCTGCTCTCCGCGCTGGAAACCGTACAGAAGTTCTTTGTCAACTCCCTGCGTGTCAGCATGACCGACGAATCCCGGGAGGCACGCGAATACGCCACCGGACGCTGGCCCGAAGAGTTCTGCAGCACCACCGGGATCGGTTACGCGCCCAAGAACGGGAGGGAGTTCATGGAATATTGCCGGGATAACGCGATATCCGAAAATCTCCTGTTTGAACTGGGCTTGTACTCGAGAGGGGAGGACGGCAGCGTTTATGCGACTTTCCGCCAGCGTATAATGATACCCGTCCGCAACAGATGGGGCCGTATCATCGCCTACACGGCAAGATACATCGGCAACCGGCCGAAAGTGCCCAAATACATCAACTCTCCCACATCATCCATATACGAAAAGGGAGAGACATTGTTCGGAATTGACCGGGTCAGCCGAAGTCGCAAGCCGGAATATGTTATCATAGTCGAAGGCGCCTCCGATGCACTGCGCATGCAGTCCGTCGGATATGATAACACCGTCGCTCCCCTCGGCACCGCAATTACCGACAGCCAGCTCGAGCAGCTGAAGAAGATGACCGGGTCCGTTTGCTTCATCCCCGACTCCGACACTGCCGAGGGCAAACCATACGGCCCCGGCTTCGAGGCCGTGATGACAAACGGCGCCGCGGCCCTCAAAAAAGGGCTGCACGTCACCGTCCGGGAGCTTCCCTTTCGCGAAGAGCCCATGACAGAACGGGAGCTGTCGGAGTATTACCCCGACGGCGTTCCCTCCGACGCACCGCGCATCAAGCCCGGCAAGAACGATGCCGACAGCTATATCCTCACCCCCGCGGATTATACATCCCTGAAAGAAAAGCACTTCATCGTATGGCTGGGAGAAAAGAAGTTTTTCCAGGCCGGTTCCATGATGGAGGAACGAAACGTCGTCTCCGAAATCGCCGACCTTCTGCGCTATGTCAAGGACCAGCTTGTCTTCGACCAGTGTATAGAGCAGCTGAGCCGTATTCACGGCAAGGCCAGGCAATGGCGTGACGCCGTCAGCATCGCCAGAACCGAGGCCCGCCGACAGCACGAGAAGCTGTCCGCCATGGACGAACAGCAAAGGGATGCCGAGCTGCTGCGACAGTTCGGCCTCTTCATCAGGGACAACTGCTATTACTCCGTCGGCGACGACGATGAAGAGCCCGTGCGGTTGTCCAACTTCATCATGGAGCCGCTGTTCCATATAGCCGATGAAGTCAACGGCACCAGACTGTTCAAGCTCAGGAACACCTCCAACGACACCGTTGACATAGAGCTGAAAGAATCGGAGATGTGCTCGCTGACCCAGTTTCAGCAGAGGACGGCCTCACTGGGCTATTACATGTGGAAAGCCAAGATCGACAAACTGAACCGGGTGAAAGAATTCGTCTACAAGAAAACCGACACGGCACAAAGAATAAGAAGACTCGGCTGGGACAGCCAGAGAGAGTTCTTCGCTTTCGGCAACGGCATATACGACGGAGGTGCTTTCCGCCCCGTCGACAACCTCGGCATCGTCAGAGGCGCCGACGGCAAGGCCTATTACATCCCGGCCACATCGAGAATGTACCGGGACAACGACGAGATATACCAGTTCGAGCGTCTGCTTATCCATGAGAACCGCAACGGTATCAAACTGTACGATTTCGCCTCCATGCTGATAGACGTGTACGGAGAACAGGCCCGCATCGCTATATGCTACCTTCTCGCCACACTGTTCCGTGATATCATATACCGGCATACCCGCCATTTCCCGATACTCAACCTGTTCGGCGAGAAAGGAACGGGCAAAACCTCGCTTGCCACCTGCCTCCAGTCGTTCTTCCTGCACGGCATAGATCCGCCCAACATGAGCGTGACATCCATACCGGCCATGAATGACCGAGTGTCCCAGGCGGTCGATACCCTTGTCGTGTTCGACGAGTACAAGAACGACCTTGACGACCGGAAGATCGGCTTCCTCAAAGGTCTGTGGGGAGGTGGAGGCCAGACGAAGAAGAACGCCTACACCGACGGCATGGCAGCCCAGACCATCGTAACTACCGGCGTCGTGGTCTGCGGCCAGGACAAGCCGACCACCGATATGGCGCTTTACACCCGTCTGGTATATCTCGCATTCTCCAAAGTCTCGTTTACCTTCGATGAAAAACGGAAATATGAAAACCTCATTTCGACGGCCAACCTGGGTCTGACACATCTTACGCTGCAGCTGCTCGACAACAGGGCAATATTCGAGGAAAACTTCCGGGGAGTCTACTCCACCGTAAAGAAGGAGTTCTCGATGAAGCTCGCCGACGAGAAGATCCATGACCGCATATTCGGCAACTGGGTGATAATGCTTGCCGCGTATCGTACGCTTGAAACGGCCATAGATCTGCCTTTCAGTTATGGAGAGCTGTTTGAAACCGCGCTCAGGGGTGTGCGTAACCAGAATGAGTATGCCAAGGAAAGCTCCGAGGTGTCGGACTTCTGGAACGCCTTGCAGGGCTTCCAGACATCCGGCAGATGCATCGACCGGGCCCATTTCAGAATAAAATATCAACGGACATTCCGGCCTGTCAATTCAAAGAACGAAATAGAGTTCAAGGAGGCCCGCCCCATATTGTATCTGAACACCGCTGCCGTGGTCGAGCTGTTCAGGGGCCGCTCCGGCAATCCCACGTCAAACCGGTCCAACTGGTCCACGATAATGTCATATCTCAAATCCCACGAGTCCTTCCTCGGCACGAAGCAGGACAGATTTGTTATCCTGAACCAGAACGGCGTTCCCGAAACCGTCTACGAGGATGTCGACGGGCAGCAGGTGCGCAAGACCAAATACAACCGTCCCAAGGCGTTGTGCTTTGACTATCAGATACTGAAAGACGAGATGGGCCTCGACCTCGAAACGGAGATTATGACCGCTGATGATGACGGCGATGATATGGGCGATGGCAATTAGTGGTCGACAAGGGACTAATAGACGAAAGCAATCAACACCGGGTTGTATGTCCAGGAATTCTTTGTAACTTTGCATCAGTAACCTCCACCGAAGTCGGTAGTCCCCCGTGAAGCAATCGGAATGGTTCGATTTTGGGTGGAGTTCCCACCGCCGGCGCTCCCTCTCGCCCGAGTAGTTATCGTTAGCGACAAAGCGTTGGCGGATTTTATATCCATACCATAAGTCAGTATTGCGTAAGTTGCATTTGATTTCCGGACTTATACCTCGAAGCCGGGCACATCTAAGCAACAGAATATCACGAGTGGTCATACAACCCGTTTTTTACTTAAAAAACCATATTCACGAATATCAGAGACGCACATTTCGGCATAGTCAACGTTGACATGCCGCAATATTCTGCATTTCAGCAAATTGATATGTATTGGATGCGTTGACAAACGTTGACACTTGTAGTCAAAAGAGTAGTCGATGCCAAAATTTATAGTCACCGGGTGACACTTTTATATAGTCTTATTCTTTTATATATTTATAAAGAAAAAGATATAATATAAAGCGGGACAGACGGTTATCGCTTGCCGGATGACTCTCAGAAGGGCGATGGATCAGATGTCAACGTTGACTATACCCAAACATACCGGTTCCACAATCTCCGACAGTTTATTCTGCCGCTTCCTCCACCCGGTCCCATTGCAAGGGATATCCGATAATCTCCCAAAATACCCGACAATCCCCATAAGGGTACAAACAACATATTGCAGGCCAATAGTATAAGGTGTAACTTTGTGACACCAATCTAACCCACATCATACAATTCCAATCCACATCACACAATGCTCCCATGTATAGCCGAATACAACCGGTGGAGATCATGCCGGAACAATTCTATAGCGCAGCGTATGCTGCAAGATACCTCGGCGTTCACCGGTGCACCATCTACGATTACATAAAGAACCCGGAGAGACCATTGCGGTACTTCCGTTCTCCGGACGAAAGACGGCTGCTGTTCAGAGGAACAGACCTGATAGCCTACAAAGAAGCGGGACTCCCCAAAAAGGGCCGGAAGAACAAGGCGGAGAACCAGTCTCACCCGTCGCCCTTCAATTCCGGCGAAACCACGGAAGGTTGAGGAGCCGGCCCACATTCACGGCGAACTCCGACAAATCACAGGCCAGGAGCCAGGCCCGGGATCGGATAACATCCATGTCCGCCACGGCCTGCAGATAACGGGCCCGTGACATATTGCCCGATGCTTCGGCCCATTCAGCCGCATATTGCCCGGGGTCGAGTGCATCGACAAAAGTGACGATCTCGTCGACGAGGGAGTCGACACAGCCGCCGGAGAGCTCGGCGGTGAAAGTGAACGGCAAGCCGCCGGGCGTCAGGCATTGAAAGTCGAAGAAGAAACCGTTCCCGCTCTTCGTTATCGAAACACGCCATCCGTTTATACCCGCTATCTTGATTATATCGCTATGCAACATGTTTATTTGAGTCTGAGATAATTTGGTTCTTTTTCATAAGTCAACACGCAACCTTTAGACCTGCCAAGTCCGCGATGGATATGGCAGGTTATTTATTGCCTGTGTCCCGACCGACGGCCGACGATAGAGTCAGCCGTGGAGTTTGGGCCACGGCTGACCGGTCGGTTAATCCTCAAACCTTGCAAGAAACTTCTGCAACCGGTTGTCGCGAAGGTTCTTCAGGGCGGTAGGTTTGAAGTCCGGCTGTTGCCTCACCAGCAATTTGCCGTAGGCTTGCGAAGAAAGGTCAAGCTCGATGTCGGACAGCTCCTTCAGCGACACATACCCGTATTCGTCCTCAAGCAGTCCGATGACAATGCCGAACATGATGGTGTCGTCGCCCTCCCGACTGCCCTCGATAATGAACCAGCGGGCGGAGCCGATGGCAAAGATTGCGCGGCAAATCGCGTTCTTCCCCTTGCCGTCCTGGGAGTAAAGGGGATAGCCGTTCAAGGCTTCCTCCAGTTGTGGTGTCTGTAATCTGCACATATCAGTCAAATTCTATTTCGTCATCGTAAAGTTCTATTCTCGCACCGCTGCTCAACTCGATGATGTAGCGGTAGCTGTTGCGTCCTACTATCGTTCCCCGGCGGTAGCCCCGCCAAGGCTCTTTGAGTTCGCACTGCCGTCCGTACTCGGGGAAATCCGTATCTTCCATATCATTGGCAATTTTTAAGGTTGGTGTATTCGTTGTCGTAAACGAGGTCGCGGTCGACAAGATGTCCGTATGCCTCGTTGGCAAGACGCGAGGCCCATTCGTTGCGCTCGTCGTAGCGTCCCCTCTGATAGTTGTGCGCCAAAGCCTTCATATAGCCAAGCATTACCTTGAAAGCCTGCTGTTGCAGGTAGCGGTGCATGGTGGCCATAGCCTTGCCGGTCTTTTCAGTGCTGCTGACCTTGCCGTTGACAAAGTTCTCAAACTCCGCCACAAACGCCTTGTCGCCCTCGGCGATTTTCATAAAGTCGATGTCTGTATTCATATAGGTTGGATTTAGATTGTTGCCTGATTGTAGATTTGAGGTTCTGGAGTGACATTGTAGATGTAGTCGCCACAACGCACCAGAAGGCAGTCCGGTCCATAGTAGAGTTTCTTCATGCCGCGCACACTGCCGGTCTTGTGGAAGTTGGGGAAGCGGCTTATGCCGACCAGCCGGCCCTCTTCAATCGTCATTCGTTTTACTCGCATAGTTCCTTATGTTTGGGGTTCAAGTTCTTTTCCCTTTTTGTGAAGCTCATTGAGCTTCTTCGGCAGGGCTGGCCGTTTTTCGTGCAAGCCAACGACTGCGGCCACAAGGGAACATAAGGCAAGTGTGGAGGCGGCGACAAGACCGGGATACCCAAATTTTTAAGGCACGCGAAAATTTGCGGAGGCTCACGGTCGCAGTCGCCGCCGGAAAGCGCAGCGCCACTTGACGCCGTTCCCGGCCGCAGTACCTTTGCACAGAAAAACGCCTCCCTGCCAAGACTCAAATCTTCAAAGGGTAAAATGCGCGTTAAATTGATAATAAATAATAGTCACTTGATTTTTGTAATGTTGGGCTAAAGACGGATAGAAAAAAATAAATGTTGTAACTTTGCATCCAGCCCCGTCATGGTATGTGTTCGGCCTGCGTTAGATTGCAGAATCCGTTCCGACTGCGGCGGGGTTTTCGTATAAATCCACGATCACCACGTTCACTGCTGATTAGTGGCTTTCTATGGAAAACTTTGTAATATGTGGAATTTGTTCTAATTTTGCGGTGTCTTAGTGGTGGGGTAGTTCGGATGATTCGAATCCCGCTTCGAGATAGACCTTAGAGTGGGCAAACATCTGCCGCACTCTTTTTATCTCTTTCTATTGAGGGCCGATCAATACGCTATACATCGACCGGGAGAAATTCCTGTACCACGTTCTCCCTCCATTAGCGTCAGCAAAGCTGTATAATCCAAGAGGGAGTAAACACTTGTCACATGAAATAATAATTGTATATTTGTAGGTGACACTATGGAATTGCTAGAGGCCGACAAAATGGTATACAACGAAAGGGTATATCGTCGGTACGCTTCTCGACCAGGCCCAAACCCATAGACTGAAACAATAATAGTAAAATCTTCAATAGAACAAATCAAAACATTTCCATATTATGGCAGACAGCAACACCCTCCGCATCAATATCATCAACGCTCTCGATGAGTGGACGCGCCTCGAGGACGGTGTCCGCGAAGACTCCTTCATCGACGTTGACCTTACCGATGGGTCGGTCAAGTTCATCGACGCCGACGATCTCATCAAATATGACCTTGTAGACCCGACCCAGCGCCTCTCCTTCCATACCATCAATCCCTGGGATTTCGCCGAATACGACGAAGCCTCGCAGACATTCTCCTTCCCCCAGACCGAAGTCGAGGAAGCAATCAAAAACGCCCTTAAATTAAAGAGAGAATTTTAGCCTCAAAATGAAGCCCATAAAAATACCGTCCGAAGTCCTCGATGCTCTTGAACGAGCTATTTATCGCGCTGTTCAAGACCGCATAGACAATGACCCCGACGTTGCCGATACTTACTTACGCATCACCGCTGAGGATAACAAGTTCACAGTAAAGGTAATGTACCTTGAAGAAAGCAACTTGAAGTTCCCGAACAACGATGTTGCTTTGCTCAATCTTATGTTCGATACCGGCGGTGAAAACTGGGTGCCTCGCGATGAAGCAATACACGACCTCGCACAGTCATACTCCGAAATGATTGCAGTCCACCTTTGCCCGAACTGATATGAAGCCTTCGCGTACGTATTTCATCATCGCATTTTCCATAGTAGCCTTCTTTGCTGTCTGCTATGGATTATTTTCTTACGCAACCAACCGTCCTGAATATCTCGCTTCCCGTGCTGACCTCATTCCCAAATTTTTCGGCATTTCTTCTTCGGCTATCGGCTCCGATGATCCCGATTTTTGCCTCGATGAAATTCATAGTCAGGGACGCGACTTCAACGACTTCGGTAGTGCCGGATATAGCTTCATTATTACTCCTGGCTCAAACGGTGTATTTTCTGATGACCTTTACAGACATCCCAATTCTTCAATTAACGACTCTACTTTGATAATCTCTGTTCGACGTGGTAATATCAATGGCACACTGACCTTAGAATTTGACACCGGCCAGGCATACGTCATATACGAACAGGTTTACTGATTTTTCGGCGTTGCGCTGAAATGATATATCCCTCGCAATCGTTGTGCTCCGGGCGGTTCCTGTCGGACATCCGAGTATATCATTACATCGCCGGGCTATCGTAAATCGAGCCTATGGTCTCGACCGTTCGGCTTCTATCCCTAACGCACTCACTCCGCGTTAATTATTTTTAACAACGGAGTGTCGTATTCTTGCACACCCGCAGTTGTACCTTTATGCGCGTGTGCAATTTTAGCCGTTTGATACCTTCGGTATCAGAAATTTTCGTTAACTTTGCATATTCAAAAGCGTTACTAAATCTGAAAATGACCAATCTTTAACACAAAGACATACGGCGAGAGCCGAAAACTTTGAGAATACCCTTGTAGTCGTTACGGGCTTTGGTCGGCCTTCAGATGCTACTTGGGTGTTCTCATTTTTTTATATCATGACTCAGCGAGAATTGCAAAAAAATAGTCCTTACACAGCCGGAATGACTGGATGCGGGTTTATGGTCGATGAAATGACCAGAGCCCTTCCGTTATTCATGTCCGAGGATTCTGATGCGCTTCTCAAACAAGAAATACAGAATAACGAAATCCTGCTTATGCCTACCTTGGTAACAAGGCAAAAGGCTGTACGCGAATTTACGCGACGCTTCAAGGCAGTACCGTTATCATTTTGGGAAACATATTTGACTCTGTCCCCCAAAATGCAGATACTTGCAATGTTTTTTGTTTTGTTGAAAGCCTACAAACTCTATTTTGATTTTCAGGTTGAAGTGGTCCGCAACAAGTGGAACTCCTTCAACCAAACAGTATCAAAGAATGATTTTCTTGCCGCAATTTCTGACATTGCTTGCAACGATGAGTTTGTAGACTCTTGGAGCGACAATACCCGCGACCGCGTCGCTTCTGCATTTCTAAGTGTGCTGAGGAAGGTCGGCTTTATCTCTGATAAAGATGGCGACCTTCGCCAACTGGAATATTCCGACGAAGACTTGTCGTTCTTCGTCCGCATCGGTGAGCCGTGGTTCCTCGATGCTATTCTGATTCCACCTTATCGTATCGAAACCATTAAATCCATCGCGTTATGAGTGAGGTTGTTGTTGACAGACTTTATGAACGCCTTTGCAAACCGGATTTTCAGGACACGCCTCACGGAGACCTGTTCTATAACTATTTCATAGTTCCCTACGACCCGGCAAAGGAATACGAGACGCGCGAACGTATTCAATGGTACCGCGATAATCTGATTCGCCCCACGAACTATGTCAATGCCTTGCACATCGACATCTTCGAGGAATTTTGCAATTACCTCGACAATAAACCTTTCGGTAAGAAATATCCATCATATCTGAAATATCTTATCGAGAAGGAATCCAAGGATCCGGAAAACTCCGAGGGAGTTGCCCGTTCCTTGACTCAACAAGCCCAGGGCGATGCCTTCATTCAGTATATCCACGACAGAATTGTTGCGCATAAAGAAGCCGAGACCGAGAACAAGACCCCTTACGTCTTTATTTCGGGGTTCGGCAACATATATCCATATCTTCGCCTCTCCACTTTCCTCAATAAATACGAAGAATACAACCAAACCCACGCATATAAGATATTCGTGTTCTATCCCGGCGAGCCTGACGGCAACTCCTACAAGTTGTTCGACCGTTTCGCCGACCAACATGTGTATCGTGCGGCTCTCATTCTCGACTTCCGAAATTAATACGTCATGGCAGACTTCAAATATTTATACGAACTTTACGACAAGGAAATTGACCGTCCGTTCAACCCCGCGGTCAATGCGTCAGATTTCAAAGCGGACACCGTCAGCGTTGAAATTGACGAGTATGTTTTCACTGATGAAATCATAAACAACATCTACCATGTGCTTTCTGCCATCCGAGACCGTCAGACAGCACACAACGGCATTTGGATTAACGGTTATTTCGGTTCGGGTAAGTCTCACTTCCTGAAATTCCTCGATTATTGCCTCCATCCCGATTATAACACTCGCGCCCTTGCCCGTCTCGCCGAGGCTGTCAAGGAACACGACCCGCTCCAAAACCCGCAGTCAAGATGCGAGGTTACTGTCGCTGATGTCAATGCTCTCACCGACTGGCTGCGCACAGCGTCGGTCGAGACCATTCTGTTCAACATCGGGTCTGTCGCCAATTCCAACACCAATCAGCAGAAAGTATTTACAGAGGTGTTCTGGCATGAGTTGAACCGCCACCGCGGTTACAACACATTTAATCTGCCGTTGGCTCAATATCTTGAAAAGGCTCTTGACACAAACGGCAAATTCGACGAGTTCAAGCAGAAACTCGATGACGAATTTGGCTGGAACTGGAAAGAAATGGCCGCCGAACTTGCCAATACAGAACTTGACACAGTTCTCGAAGCAGCCAAAGATGTTATGCCGAGTCTGTCGATTGACGTTATTCGTCAGCGTATTGTCAAGAACGACTTCCCCCTCACGGTGGAAGCGTTCATGAATGAGCTTCGCTCGTTTGTTGCATCCAAGCCCTCCAACTTCCGCCTCGTGTTCTTTGCCGATGAAATTTCACAGTTCATTGACAACCGGAGCGCACTTCTGCTTCAACTGCAGCAGATAGTCAGCGACCTGCACGAGGCTTGCGACGGCAAAGTGTGGATAGCCTGCACCGCCCAACAGGACCTCTCCGAAATTCTCGGCGACTGCCATATCTCCAAGACCACCGACGATTACGGTAAAATCATGGGGCGTTTTCAGGTCAAGGTCTCGCTCAAAGGCACTAACTCCGAATACATCACACAGAAACGTATCCTCGAAAAGAAAGGCTCTGCCGCCATCGCTCTCGAAGAACGCTTTGATAAGATACACAGCAACATCACCGCTCAGTTGCTTCTCCCTACGGGCTACAACACCTATCGCTCAAAGGAGGAATATGCCGCCTACTATCCCTTCGTTCCTTATCAGTTCACGCTGATGATGAACATTTTCGATGCTTTTGTCGCTCAGAACTTCGTGGATAAAGAGGTCAAAGGTAATGAGCGAAGCATCATCAAGATTACCCATTCGGTAGCCAAGGACACCAAGGACCAGGAGGTAGGCAACATTATCTCCTTCGACCAGTTCTATAACGCCATGTTCCGCGGTTCCCTCACTACCAAGGGGCAGAAGTCCATCGCCACGGCCAACAATGTCATAGAGTCATACAACGTCAACCGCGAACTTGGCGAGCGTGTGCTGAATGTGCTCTTTATGATTTGCAACATGGACGAGCAGCAGCGTCGTGTGTTCCCGGCAACCGCCGATTACGTCACTTCGCTTCTGATGCGTGATGTCGACGAGAATAAGCTGAAACTCAAAAATGATGTGCAGGGAGTCATCGACTACCTGTGCGACAATAATATCCTCCGCCGCGATACTCTCGCCGACGGACATACCGAGTTCTACACCTTCTTCACCGAGGAAGAACGTCGTGTCGCCGCCTCAATCGGCAACCAATATGTCGACAACGACTTCATGGCAAACCTGCTGATCGACTTCTTCAAGGAATATCTCGCACCGCAGAACCGCGAGTCCTACTGTTCCTCGAAATTCTCTGTGGGCGGCATTGTCAACGGAAAGACCTTCCTCACTTCCAATGCCGATATTTCAGTGGACTTCGTGCTCGAATACGACGGTACCGTTCACGAGTATGCGTTCCGCAACATCGAGAACCGCCTTGCCTTCTTCATGGCCGACGGATTTTCGGCGGATCCGCAACTGCGAAACCGCCTCACATGGATTTGCAAGGTGCGCAAATTCCTCCAGTCGCCCGACGGTCAGAGCACGTCCGACACACGCAAGGCAGCTCTCGACAAGTTCCGTCAGATGGCCGCCGACGAGTACAAGGAGATTCAGAAAGCGTTGAAAGCGCTCTTTAATTCGGCTCAGGTCATCTCGTCTAATCAACAACTCGCCGTTGCTTCTTCGACCAAGGATAAAGACCGCTACAACGAAGCGGTAGCCCGCCACTTGCAGAACGTATATCCCTACGCCAAACTCGCCGTAGGCACATCCGTTCCCCGAAGCGAAGCCGACCTCAAATCGAAGATTCTGCGTCCGGCTCAGAAAGATGAATATACCGGTGTGAATCAGACTCTCTCAACTCCCGAAACCGAGATTGAGAACTATCTGAAACGTCGTGGCGGTGAAGCCAATCTCAAAGACATTGTCAAAGAATTTTGTGCCGCTCCCTACGGTTGGAGCCAAGAGGCAACCGTCTTCTTTGTCAATGAGCTTGTCCGCCGCAACGTCCGCGAATTTACCTACAACAATGCCGAAAATCCCGACCGCAACATCATTGCCAACAATGTGCTGCGCGATATGGCGAAGTTCATGGTCAAGGCTACCAAGGAAATACCGCAGAGCGTCATAAATGATTTCCTTGATGCCTGGCACGATATTTTCGGCGATGCAAGTTCGCCTTCGTCAGGGCATCCTGCCGACATACATAACTGGGCCAAGGACATCCTCAATACCAAAATCGGTATTGATCAGGGAGCCATCAATAAGCTCGGCGGCAGTTCATCGCCCGTCGCCGTTTGGCTTACGGAGTCGATTGAACTTATCAGGGAATGGCTGCAAGTCCGAGACGATGAGCCATTCTTCCGTCGCATAACTGCCGACCGAGCAAAGGCCAAGAAGCTGATGGACGAGACCAAGCAGGTTCGTCAGTTCGCTGACAATACCACTATGCTCAAAGCCTACGAGGAATTTGTAAAGTTTGTCAACGACAACCGCGACAACTGGGAATATCTTCCTTCATCGTGCATGGCCGATGTGGAAGGACTCAGGGCTATCATCACCGAGAAGTGGCCCATTGACAAGATGCGCCACTACAAGCAGATGAAGCAAAGCCTCGGCAAAGCCCTCGAAGAAGTGCGTCAGGCTCTCCGCAAACGCATCGAAGATAAGCTGACCGCACAGGACGCCGAGGTCGCCGCCCATGCTGCGGCTAACAAGGTCGAATATGTGTCGAACGTTCGAGCCGCGATAACTCGCGCCACCATCTCGTCGAACATAGCAGTTCTGCAAGCCAACGAACTGTCTAACGACTGGTTCACGGATGAAATCTCCCGAATCAACGCAGAGGTGGCTCGACGCAATCAACCTAAGCCCAAACCTAATACCGGAGGCGGAGGCGAGACGAAGCCGACATCAAGAGTCGTTCCTTTCAGGCTCCAAACACCTTCTCTCTCCAATATCAAAAACGCCGACGATATTGAAGCATACCTCAATCGTCTGCGTAAACAACTTACTAACAAACTCGCCAATCTGAACAGTGGCGACGAAATACAGGTACTCTGATATGAATACTAACTCATTGAAGCGCTTTGCCACCGTTGCCCGCAACCTGCTCATGCAGGGTGTGCACAATCGCCTTAAAGCCGTCGGCTTTAATGACGATGGCTCGGTGCGTGTCGAGCCGGTGGCAACGGGCAACTCCGCTATTTTCGATGGCCAGGTCATTAACGACTCTCGCTTTGTGGCTCGTTGGAATGCCCTGCGCGACCGCATTGCTTCGCATGGCGTAAAAGAGGTGGTCGAAGAAGCTGCCTATACTTGGTTCAATCGGTTGATGGCTATTCGTATTCTTGAATACAATAGCCTCGCTCCGGCTTTGCTCGACTACGAGAATCCCGAAATCCGCATACCGCGCATCGTTACCGATGCTCGTGCGGGCAAGACTCCCGTGCTCTCCGATGAAGACCGTGCTTCTCTCGATGCGGTCATCGGCGACGGACGTCTCTCTTTCGAGCAGTTCTCGCTCCTTATTCGCGCATACTGCGAGAATAATCCTATCATCCGCAAATGCTTCGGAGGTATCACCGATTACACGGCGCTTCTTCTCCCGGCTGACATTCTTGCCGAGGATGGCTTCATCGACCTGCTCAATAAAGCCGGTGAGTTTATCGAGCCTGACGATTACCGCAAACCCGAACTGATAGGCTGGCTCTATCAGTTCTATATTGCCGAAAAGAAAGACGAGGTTTTCGCCAAAAAGGGAGGGTACGACAGCGACGAAATCCCCGCCGCAACCCAGATTTTCACACCCAACTGGATTGTGAAATATATGGTCGAAAACACTCTCGGTCGTATCTATCTCGACAATAACCCCGATTCGGGTATCGCCGAGAACTGGAAATACCTCGTTGAGCCGGTAGAGCCGACTCCTGACGATGCCATTCTGCGCTATGACTCGCTCGAAGACCTCAAATGTGGCGACCTCTCCTGCGGCTCCGGCCACATCCTCAATGAGATGTTCGACCTGCTTTATCAGCTCTATGCCGAAGACTTCTATTCGCCACGTGAAGCGATAGAAGCCATCCTTACTAAGAATATGGTCGGCATTGACCTTGACGACCGCGCCCGTCAGCTCGCTCAGTTTGCGCTTCTGCTGAAAGCGTGTCAGACCGACACCGCTTTCGCCGACGGCCACTGTATGCCGCGCATCTATTCGATGCCCGAAGTCAAGGCGAGCAACTGGCCGCATATTCATGGTGAGATTGTCAAGGCATATTCAATAGTCGCTCCTTCTCAAAATACTTTCAATGAAGTTGAGACTGCGCTTCAACTCATGGAGGATGCCAATGTGCTTGGCTCCATTATGAAGTTTGACATTAGCGACGAAACGCGCCAATACATTGCATCCATTGTGGCGGCTTACGATGTTTCGCCGCGAACCATCCAATTTATCGACGAGCATCAATCAGATATTCCGGGAGTCGGGTCTGTTCAGACATACATCATCCCCGACGAAAGCCGCGATGTTCAGTATTTCGACACTTTTGCCCCGATAGTCGATGCTTTCCGCGTCATCCTTGCCCTTACTGACAAGTATGCCGCACTTTGCATGAATCCGCCGTATATGCCGACTAACAAAGAGGCTACATTAAAAACCTACGCCGCAAAACAATATCCCGACTCCAAGGCTGACCTGTTTGCCATATTCATGGATGTCACCATTGATCGCCTTTGCGAGCATGGCAAATACGGTATGATCAATATGCAATCGTGGATGTTCCTTAGTTCATTTGAAGCGCTCAGGAAGAATATCATCGAGAATCAGCAGATTGACTCTCTGCTTCATCTCGGTCCGCGAACTTTCGATGAACTTTCAGGAGAAGTAGTGCAGAATGCAGTTTTCGTCATCTCCAAAGAGAAACCGACTTATCCGGGTGTCTATTACCGACTTATTAATGGTTCCAATTGTAATGCCAAAAGCGAGATGTTCCTTGCAGGGAACAATCGCTATATTGTCGCTGACCAGAAGCAATTTGAACAGATTCCCGGAGCTCCTATTGCTTACTGGGTAAGTAAGAAAATACGTGAAACCTTCACTAACAACCTACCGTTGTCGGCTGTTGCAAGCCCCTGTGTGGGCTTGCAGACAGCCGACAACGGTAGGTTCGTCCGCTTATGGTTTGAGGTCGCCAAGAACTCAATCGGGTTCGGCTGCGCGTCAGCCGCCGCGAGCGTAGCGAGCGGTCGAAAATTTTTCCCAACTATAAAAGGTGGAGGGCAGCGCAAATGGTATGGCAATCAAAATGAAGTCATAAATTGGTATAACAATGGAGAAGAAATAAAACAATATCCTGGCGCGGTAATTCGTAATGAACATTGCTACTTTAAGCCAACAGTCGCATGGAATATGATTTCCTCCGCTGGCCTTTCTTTTAGATATTTTCCTAAAGGGTTCATTTTAAATAACGCATCAAATGGAATACCCTGTGAAAATATTAACGCCATGCTGGGGTATCTTAATACGCCATACGCTGGATATGTCGCAAATATTCTAAATCCTACGGTTAATTTATCCAACGGTGTTGTCGGAAATTTCCCCGACATGGCACCAACATCTACAGAATTTAGCTATATCGTTTCCGATTGTATCTCCATCTCCAAACAAGATTGGGATGATCACGAAACATCGTGGGATTTTGAGACTTCGCCGCTTCTTGCGGTAGATAATCAGACCTACTGCGACAATATTAACTGGACAATCGAGTGCCACCGTCGCAAAACGGGAGAGCAAATCTGCATCGACCCGGCGGCTCCGGAGTTTGGCTCTCTCCAATGGCGTTACGACCAATATTGCCAAAAGTGGGAGCGGCTGTTCTATCGTCTGCATCACAACGAGGAAGAAATTAACCGCATGTTCATCGACATCTACGGATTGCAGGATGAACTGACTCCTGACGTTGCCCTTGAAGATGTTACCATTCTTCAGCAGGGCGAAATTAAAATCGTCGATGAAGCCGCAATCGAACTCGAAACCGGAGGTGTTCTCACAACAGAATCGGGAGAAACCCTCACTGTTGGTATCGCACCGCAAATCGAATGGCAACGCGATTTAATCATCAAGCAATTCATCAGCTATGCAGTGGGCTGCATGATGGGGCGTTATCGTCTTGACCGTCCCGGTCTCGCCATTGCGCATCCAAATCCTTCTGCCGATGAATATGCTCCTTACGTTGTGCCTCAGACAGGCGAACAATGGTGGATTGACGATGACGGCATTGTGCCGATGATGGGCGAAGACTCACCCTTCCACGACAATGCCGCAAACCGCTTCAGTGAGTTTGTTCGTGTGGCCCTCGGCAACGAATATCTTACCGAGAATATGAACTTTGTTCGTGATGCTCTCGGTAAGGATGTGGTTGACTATTTCCGTTCGGACTTCTACGGCGACCACAAGAAGATGTATCAGAACCGACCGATTTATTGGATGTTCTCATCCAATCAGAAAGGGAAACGCGCGGCGTTCCAGTGCCTCGTGTATATGCACCGCATGAACCGCTTCACACCTGAACATATACGCACCAACTATCTGCTGCCGTATATCGACCATCTCGCCGCACGAGAAGCGGAACTGAGCGCTCGCAGTTCGCTCTCGGCAAAGGAGAACAAACTGCTCAAACAGCTTCGCAGCGACCTTGAAGAATGTCGCGACTATCAGCTCCGCCTCCATGAGTTCGCCGACCGTCAAATCGAAATCGACCTCGATGACGGCGTAGTAAAGAACTACGCCACCTTCGCCCCGGTCCTCGCCAAACTAAAGTAACACTATGGCTCTACAAGATAAGATATACGCATATTTTGACCGCGACCCTCGGCTTCACGTCTTGTTCGTTTTCGACAACGACGTGGCATACTCCACATTACAACACAACTTTACTCAAATAGTATGAATAAATCTGAGCTAATCAAACGCATAGCTGAGGACAGCGGCATTTCTCTCCAGAAAGCAAGAGCCGTTGTCAATGCTTTGTGCAGTACGATAATCAACAATATAACGGAAGGAAGCTCAGTACAACTTCTGAAATTCGGGAGATGGTCTGCCAAAACAAGACCATCAAGAAGAGGTTACAATATTTCTACTCATCGCATTGAAACTATTCCCTCTAAGCGCAGAGTTGTATTCACACCCTCGAAAGCGTTGCTTAATCCAAAATTGCCTGTAGCACCAGAGTCTACAAAAATTGATATAACACCCAAAAGCATTCTGTCTCCGTTGCCAAAATCTGTCGGCGGGAAAGTCGATAAAACGGGTTATGGGAAATCTAAAGATTCACAGGCACCTAAAACTATCACAGTAACACGTACAGGAATTAAGATTGACTCCGGGAGCCCAAACTTTGGACAAAGGATTAAGCAGCCTCAAACGATTGAAACCGGTGATTTGCAATATTGCGGTAAGACATCTTATTATGAAACAGAAGCCTCCGATACTGAAAACTACTCATATCCAGCGCTCTTAATTCCATTTGTAGATACTCCCATTTTGGAATATCGTACTAACAGATTTGCGACTGGTGGCGTTATGGAACCAGTCCTTGCCGAAGCTTTAAATGAAGTTTCACGAATAGAGCCGAATATCCAGATTCTACAGAATATATCTGTCCCTGTAAACAATAGGACATATGGATATAAGCCCGACATTGCAATAATCTGGCGCGAAAAGGACATTTTCATTGACGTCGAGATTGACGAGCCATATGACATTATCTCACGCAGTCCCATCCATTATAAGGGATGCGGCGATAGTTTACGCAACGCCTATTTCCTGGATAACGGCTGGAGTGTTATCCGTGTCGCCGAAAAACAGATTGTTGACGATTGCGCAAAGGTTGTAGAATATATCAAACTTTGTCTATGTCAGTTGGCTGAAGACGTTCGATTCAATGTAGAACGTAACATTGTGAGTGCCGACAGATGGTCTTATTCCGAAGCCAAAAAATGGGCAGAAGAAGGACTTCGTGAATCGTATTTAGGGATTGTAAAAGTAGAATCTCCAGAAACCTCGACTTGTGTAGAAGACTTTGCTGAATTTTCCGGAATCCCTGACCAACGGGTTAACCAACCCATTTTTGTCAAACCGGCGGCTGATATTATAACTGATCGGTATAACGAGATGAGAGACCTAATCTCAGAGGAGTGTGGTAGAGGTAAATATATGATATTCCGCATCAAGCATAAATGCTATGATTATGTGGCTCTTTCTAATAATATATCCTTCATACAAAAGGATAATTCTTTTGGGATAGAGTTATTCGACGCCATAGAAGAGAAAGTCATCTTTTTAAGATTCCAAGAAATAGCATCATTCCGAAGCCTAAACTCAATTACTAAGTTTGAAGGCGCAGCGGATGATGATTGGGATAAGATTTTATATGATGCAATTTTGAATTCCAATCCCATTGAAATAGAGTACGATACGGCAGGACAAGGAAATCCTCTGAGAAGAACCATTCTTTTCGTTACATTTTGGTATAGATTGTTCGACGATGATGACAATAGAAAAAAGTATTCTGCCATCCAATTACTTGAAGCTGCAGCCTCGCTGAAATATGAAACACTTGCTGAAAGTAAGCGCGTTGGTTATATTTCAGGATTCTGTAATTATCGCCAGGATTTGCGTACTTTTAATTTACATCGGATTAAGGGTGGCCGAGTTTTTGAGTGTCGCAAAAATCTTCACAAGCTATCAGTTCCTGACATCTGGAAAATTCTTGAAAAAGGATATGCCGACATCGTGGTCAGCATGTATAATGAACTAAACGAGCAAGAACAAAAATATTTGTTCCATCTTGGGAATTATGCCAATGCTTTAGTCATGCAAGGTAAACTTGAAGAAGCGGCATCAATTTATATGAGCGTCCCGTCCGATATGTGGATGCCGCAAAGCGCCACAACTTGGAAGGACGCTTGCCTCGGAGACTTTGACTTCTTTATCTCTAAAGATATAAACAAAGCTGAATTTGAAAAAGTGCGATCGATAATGATGAATAATGGTTGGTAATATGGCTCTACAAGATAAGATATACGCATATTTTGACCGCGACCCTCGGCTTCACGTCTTGTTCGTTTTCGACAACGACGTGGCTCAGACTTTCACTTCCGAGCTTGAAGCTATCGAGTGGCGCGACGGCTACCGCCTTGTAGTGTTCGACGGCCTGTCGTGGCTCGGCGTAAAATACGCCATCGAGCACGATTGGAAAGACGATAACATTGTTCTCGTTTTCAATCGCCTCAGTCCGTCAGACCCCGGCAGCGTCGAGACCTTCCCTTTGGCAGGTCTGCTCGCCGCCAATGCCGAGTATCGAAGCGAGGGCTACGAACAGTTCATGCAGCACTACGGCATCCCTGACACTTTCGCGACTCTCGTCAAGAACCATGTCGACGAGTTCGACCGCGAGAAGTTCGCAAAAATTCTGCGACCATACTTCTCTGCTTTGGAGTTCACCGAAGACAGAGTCATGCGCGGTCTCGTGTCGGGTTATATGGGCGAGTCAAAAATGCTTTCCTGGGAGGAAATCATCTTGAAGCTGATAATCTGGGACGGCTTCCCCGATGAATACACCAAGAAAGCCGAGGCGCTCTACACATCGCTCAGTCGCAACAGAGACGTTCAGGCATACTTCAACAAGATAATCTCCGGCTACTTCGACCTGACTATTCAGCCGATGAAGCCGACCAATCGTTGGAAAGAGTTTGCCGAAGCCATGAAGTATAACTCCATTGTTCAGCTTCTATCGGCAAATACTTCTGACAGTTACATTCGTCTTAAAGTGTCGGATTCTCTGCGCATCGAACGGCTCAACAAACTTATTGAGACCGCTCGGCTTTTGTCCCGACAGCAGCGCGAACTTTTCTACAAGGCGTATGAAAAGTTGGCGGCTGACATCAGAGAGGAAAGTCTGCTCGCCACCTACGGGGTCGGCGCAGACTATTATGTGGTATCTCCGGCTATGGCAGACGCTATGGTTACTGCAATCGCCAATGATTACCTCTCGTCGGATGCCGATAAAGCCATCAGCCTTATCACTTCACTACGCTCAAAGGTGGAAGAAACGTCGCCGGTACACAAGGCTTTTGAATATGCCCTGGCGGTCGCTTCTTTCTATGAGAAGCTGAACCGTGTCGGCTCCGTTGTCCTCAATTCACCCGACGAATATATCGACCGATATATCGGCGACCTCTATTTGTTTGACCTTTACTATCGTCAGTCCATTCAGAAATACCACGCTGTCGATGATTCTCTCGGATGCTTCTCGGCTCTGGAAGCCTCGAAACATAATCTCGACCGCGAGTATGCCCGCATCGCCAACAAAATCAACACCGAGTGGGTGCGATGCCTTAAAGAGCGTGGCAACGGCTTCGCCGAGATCACTCACGCTTTGCCCCAACAGGATTTCTTTAAGTCGGTCTACGACTCGACCGTGAAACAGGCTATCATCATCTGCGATGCCTTCCGCTATGAAATAGCGAAAGAACTTGTGGAGCGACTTGCAAAGGACGGCAAGCGCTACACTGCCGAACTTTCGCCCGGTATCGCCATGCTACCGACCGAAACGAAATATTGCAAGTCGGCTCTGCTTCCTCACGACTCCCTCGAATTTATGGATTTGACCTTGTCGGTCGACCATAAAATTCTTAATGATACGCCATCCCGCGAGGCGCATCTGACAGATAAGATTGCGGAGGCACGGGTCGTTGACTTCGACACCGTGCTCAATGGCTCCAAGGAATCGCTGCGCCCGATATTCACCGGTCTGAGACTTGCTGTACTTTTCTATGATGCCGTTGACCATGAGGGCCACGGCAGCAATCCACGCCGAGTTGTCAACACCTGCTCCGAGGCTGTAGCTGACCTCGCCAAAGTGATTGCCAAGATTCATGATCATGGCAATGTGGCTCACATCTACCTTACCTCTGACCACGGATTCCTCTACAATGATATGATTTTCGAGGAAAAGGACAAGCTCGGCGTTAACGATGAAGCACTCGAAAAGAAAAGCCGCTACTATATCACGCAGTCCGAGGCAAGTGTGCCCGGCATTATCAAGTTCCCGCTTGACAATGTTTCGGATATGTCGGCCAATGCGCTCGTTGCCGTTCCCGAAGGAACCAACCGCATCAAAGTTCGCGGTGGCGACTACAACTTCGCTCATGGCGGCGCTTCTCTCCAAGAGGTCATTATTCCGGTGCTTCATACTTATTCGCCCAAGGTCAACCGAAAGGTGCCCACAGGCGTAACGCTTCTCGGCAAGAATCACTCTGTTGTTTCAAGCCGCCTGAAAGTTCAGCTCTTTCAGGACGAAGCCGTATCGGAGAGCTTCAAGGAGCGTACCGTGCGTTGTGCTATCTATCACGGTGAGACGGTTGTCTCCACCGAGAAGACAATTACATTGTCAAGCACCAACGCCGACAACGCCGCCGCCCGAATTTACGATGTTGACCTCACTCTGCTTAACACAGGCTCGGGTCTCTTGCAGCTCCGTGTCTATGATGTGTCTGACAATCTCAATCCTTTAATCAAAGCCACAGTCACTGACAATACGCTGATAGAACGTGACGAATTTTAATATACATGTCTGAACTCTCGCACAAAATACTCGATTCATTCATGGGAAAGGTGGTACGGAAAGACCTCGCTTTCCTTGTCAAAGGCAACCTGCCGGTGCCTACTTATGTCCTCGAATATCTTCTCGGCCAATACTGCGCAAGCGACGATGAAGAAATGATAGCTGCCGGTCTCGAAAAAGTCAAGACCGTTATTCAGAACAATTACGTTCATCGTGCCGCATCCGAGGAAGTCAAAGGTAAAATCAAGGAGGCCGGGCGATACCGTATCATCGACAAGATTTCTGTTCAGCTTAACGATAAGGCTGACCAATACGAGGCTGACTTCGCCAACCTCAATCTGAGCCGTATTCCTATCGGCTCGGAATGGGTGAAGCGGAACCCGAAGCTCTTGTCGGGCAACGGAGTCTGGTCGATTGTTACCATCAACTACCTTTCAGGCGAGGATATAAAGGTGAGATGGGAGATTGAATCGCTGAAACCTATTCAAATCTCCAACATCAACATTGATGACTACATCGAGCAACGCGCCAAGTTCACCACTGACGAATGGATTGATTTTCTCGTTCAGACCGTTGGCCTTAACCCCGATAAACTCAATCGCCGCGAGAAGTTCATAGTGCTTGCCCGTCTCCTTCCACACGTTGAAAACAATTTCAACTTTATGGAACTCGGCCCGAAGGGCACCGGCAAGAGCCACGTCTTTCAGGAACTTTCGCCTTACGGTGTGCTCGTTAGTGGCGGCGACGTTACATCGGCCCGACTTTTCTCTAAAATTTCGGGCAACAAAGAAATCCTCGGCCTTGTAGGTTATTGGGATGTCGTGGCATGGGACGAATACGAACAGCAAAAGGGCAAGTCTGCCGATGCCGTTCTTATCGACACCATGCAGAACTACCTTGCAAACAAGTCGTTCAATCGTGGCAAAGCCACACACGAGGCTTCCGCTTCAATGGCCTTCGTCGGCAATACGAAGCATACCGTTCCCTATATGTTGAAGAACTCGCACCTTTTTGAGTCAATACCGACGGCTTTCATCAAGGGCGCCTTCCTTGACCGAATACATCTTTACAATCCCGGTTGGGAAATAAAGATGCTCAAAAAGGATAGCTTCACTACCGACTACGGCCTGATTACCGACTATATCGCCGCAGTTCTCCACGAACTCCGTTCTCGCGATTACTCCGGAGACCTGAAAGAGTATGCCTTGTTCGACGGCTCTTTGTCGGAACGCGACCACCTCGCGATCCGCAAGACCTTCTCCGGCATGATAAAGCTTCTCTATCCCGATGGCAGATATACCACCGAAGAAGCATTTGAGATAATTGATTTTGCCGCTGAATCGCGTAAGCGAGTGAAAGACCAACTCTATATCGTTGATGAAACTTTCAAGGCCGAGCCTGCAAAGTTTCAGTATGTCAACGTCAAAACCGGCGAGACTCATTTTGTCGAAACTCTCGAACGAGTCGAGAATCCAGTTGAGCCTGTAATCACCGAACCCGAAGCGACTGATGCCGCTCCCGCGCAATCAGATACGGCTCCGGCCAGCGCAGACGAGGCTACCGAACGTCGGCCACGTCCGCGTATTCAGGCTCTTGCCTCAAAGCAAATCAACATCCGCATGAATCAGAAAGGCGTGTCGTGGAAGTCTATGCTCGGCGATTATTTCAAAACCGCCAAGAAAGTTGTCGTTACCGACCCCTTTGTAAGACTTCCGCATCAGGTCTCAAACTTCATCGAGCTTATTCAAGCCATTCAAGACTCCAGTATTCACGCCGAAGAACTGACAATAGAACTGCATACGCAGACCACAGACGATGAACAGGCGGCTACCGTAATCGACTTCTTCCAAGACCTGCAAGAAGACCTGGCGCCGCGTGGTATCGAATTTTCGTGGTACTTCGATGCAGTCCACGACCGCAGCATAGTCCTTGATAACGGCTGGACCATTAACCTCGGACGCGGTCTCGACATTTACGAGCGTTACAGTCGTTTCTCGCTCTGCGCGACCCGACCCGAAAACCGCTCATGCAAAGAGTTCTCTGTATCCATCATCCAAGAATAACCATGACTGAAAATTCCAGACGCAAAGCAGAACTGAGAGAGCAAATTGACGCACTACAAAGTCAACTTAACAATCTCGAATCTCGGCCACTCGTAGAGGGGTATGACATTGTTACGAAAGAGAACTTTATCTATGAGCAGACATTTCTTGAAGATGCCATCGAAGAAGCAGAAGATGAACTTGATATGCTCGATGAAGAAGATGATAAATTCCTAAATAAGTTTTTTGGTCTTGATGAAGACTTATAGGGCGTTGCGGCACCTCCGCCGCGCTTTCGTAAATCGAGCCTAAGGTCTCGACCAAAAGGCTTCAATCGCATAACGCATACAAATGATAACGATACATCATAATTTCGATCCCGAACAGTTTGAATGGCTATGGGCCAAATATGTCAATGGTGGAAACATTACCCAACATTGCTTTATTTGTCTCAAAGGTGCTCAAAGCAAAAAATTCAGCAAGGCTTATAACCCGGATATGGTTAATCAGCCTGTAATCGCTATGGACGAAAAGCCCGATAGCGATTATGATGCCGTTTATTTTTGCGGCGTGTCAAAGAAAGGCTTTGACCATAATGTTCACCTCGTTGTGCGCCCCGAACAGGGCACCAACTCGGAATGGAAATTTGAGAACTGGCACGCTGAAATTGAGAACGGCACAGTTGAAATGCTTCCATGCGCCGGCGAACTGAAGCCTGAATATTTTAGCGAGCCATATAACGAACATTATTATACTTGCCGCAACTTCCTGTGGATGGTCGGGCAATATTATCCCGATGCCCTCGACCTTGACAAGAAGATTATTACCTGCGTCAAGGATTCCGATGGCAATTACGATACCGACAAACGCATCCCCATCTCGCTCGATGAGTGGCGCGTCATTCTCCGCGACCTCGCTGAGAACGACGTTGACTCTTGGAATCTTTTGCGCGAGTTCCACAAGGCAAAAGAGCATACTGCGTATGTGCGCGATGTGGCTGCGGCTCGTAATTCTTCTCGCCCGGCTATCATCAAAAAACTTGATGCACTCGGACTTCTCATTGCCGGACGCAATGGCAAATTCCGCGTAGTTCGTCGCCTCAATCCGAGGTCGGAGTGTTGGTGGCCGGTGTTCTTCAACATGAAATTTGAAGAAGAAACCAAGGAAACTATCTACACACTCCGCCACGATCTTGTCGTGGTCATGGATGAAATGACCAAAACAAAGCGAGCCGGAGCTTTTACATCTAAAGAAAGTAAAGGAACTGTTGGTTATCCGACATTCTACTTCTTTGAGATGGGTCTGAACGTCGGTGATGTTCTCACATTCACCGAAGACCCCTCTATAACTGCGGTCGTGGCGACCAACCGCAAAGTTATCTGCAACGGAAAGGAAACTTACCTTACTCCGCTTACTAATGAGCTTCGTGGCAAGAACAGCCGCATGGGTAAATATTGGACCATCAACGGCAAAACCATTGATGAACTCTACTACGAGACATATTTCCCCAACGGCAAGACCTTTGCCGAGTATCAGACCGAGGAAGAAGAACGTCGCAAAAATCAGCAATAATCATGGACGAATACGACGATTTAGACGCATACAACGGAGATACCGAACATGATATGTGGGTAGACTTCGACTATAACGAGAACACGGGCGAGTTGTCGGACATCTTCGGTGACACCGACCTCGACCAATTTATTGACAACCTTGATGATTGGGATTAAATATGTCTGATACTTTTACATACAAGCAACAAGAAGTTATCAACCTCAATAGTGGCTATAACATGGTTTTGGCCGGTCCTGGGTGTGGTAAAACTCGTATTCTCGCAGAACGAGTTGCACAGGCATACGAAAAAGAGGGCATTGATCCTTCGGAAATGCTTTGCCTCACATTTACCAATCGAGCTGCGCGAGAGATGTTTAATAAAATCAAAACACGACTTGGCAGTGATGAAGCAGATTTATTTGTCGGCAACATACACAGGTATTGTTCTCACTTCCTTTTTGATAATGGCGTCGTTTCTGCTGAAACCACAGTCATGGATGAAGAAGATACCAACGAAGTTTTAACAAGCGAAGTGCTTGAATCTGAAATCAAATCTCTTATAGAATATGAGATAGTACCTACTCGGTATAGAGAATTAGTATCTCTTAATTGGAATATTGTTAATGGTCTACTTAAGATTAATATGCGTTCGTCTGGTAGTACTGGTCTAATAACGCCATCAAACGCAAACAAAATAATCTCTGCGGTCAGACTTAAAGTAATGGATATGCAGCACCTTATATATCAAATTAAGGGTGGCCATCCTTATGATGATTGGTATCATAAAGAGTTACTTGAAACTTTACAGTTCCAAACTTACTATCCATCTTTACAAGATTTCATAGATTATTGCAAAAAGGTAAAGCATAACGGGTCAAATTATCAGCTCCTTTCCCCAGTGGAAAATCCGGGCGGCGGTGACCACGTAACCCGAGTGCGTTTGACCCCTTGGCC
>JBJFEE010000029.1:0-4200 GCA_051890455.1 Muribaculaceae bacterium | reverse complement strand
GCGCGCTGGCGTACATCCTCAGCCTCGGCGCCGAAGGTCTTGCCCAGGCCGGCCCGATGGCCACGCTCAACGCCAACTACATCAAGGACTCGCTCAAGGACCTCTACAAGCTGCCCGTGCCGGGACGCTGCAAGCACGAGTTTGTCTTCGACGGCCTGGCCGACAAGTCTACCGGCGTCACCACGCTCAACGTGGCCAAGCGCCTGCTTGACTTCGGCTTCCACGCTCCCACAATCTACTTCCCGCTTCTCTTCCACGAGTCGCTGATGATAGAGCCCACGGAGACGGAGACACGTGAGACGCTCGACCGCTTCATCGAGGTGATGCGTCAGATTGCCCGCGAGGCCGCCGAGACGCCTGAGGTGGTACTCAATGCCCCGCTGAACACGCCCATCGCGCACCCCGATGACACGCAGGCCGCCCTTACTCCCAAAGTCAAATACGCTGATTTACAGGACTGATGCAAAAGGCTGACCTTATAGTAATAGGAGCCGGCCCCGGCGGCTTCGAGACCGCCGCGGCAGAGGCCGCGAAGGGCCGCGACGTGGTGATAATCGAGCGCGACCTTGCCGGAGGAACCTGTCTAAACCGCGGGTGCATCCCCACCAAGTGCCTGTGCGCCAGTGCCGAAACCATCCTTACGGTGAACGCCGCCGCCGACTTCGGCGTCAGCGTCCCCGAGGGGGTGATGGCCGACTATGGCAAAGCCGTGGAGCGTATGCGCGGCATCGTCGCCGGTCTGCGTGCCGACGTGGAAACGTCGCTGGCCAAATGCCGTTATGTACACGGGCAGGCCGCCTTCAACGCCGCCGGAAATGTCGTTGTCGGTGACGAGGAATATTCGGCGCCGCAGATTCTCATCGCCACCGGCTCAAAGCCTGCCGCGCTTCCCATCCCGGGAGCCGACCTGGCCCTCACCAGCGATGACTTCCTCGCTCTAGACAGCCTCCCCGCTTCGGTGGCCGTCATCGGCGGCGGCGTCATCGGCCTGGAGTTCGCCTCGATAATGGCGGCATACGGCACCGAGGTCACTGTGATAGAATACTGCAAGGAGGTTCTGCCTCCCTTTGACGCCGACGTGGCCAAACGCCTGCGCAGCTACCTCAGCCGTCGCGGCATAAAGTTCGTCACCGGAGCCGCCGTGACAGCTATTGCCGCCGAGGCTGACGACAAGCGTGCCGTCACCTATACGGGCAAAAAGGGCGAGGCCGTTGTCGTAGCCGACGCCGTGCTGATGTCGGTGGGACGTCGCGCCGTAGTGCCCGATGGGCTTGCCGAAGCCGGCATAGAGCTGACGCCGCGCGGCTTCATCGCCGTCAATGCCACAACCTTCGAGACCTCGCGTCCCGGCGTGTATGCCGTGGGCGACTGCAACGGCCTGGCGATGCTGGCCCATGCCGCAACGGCACAGAGCTGCCGCGTCTTTGGCGAGGACGTCGACATGTCGGTCATCCCCGCCGCCGTCTTCACCGAGCCGGAAGCCGCGATGGCCGGAATGACGGAGCAGCAGGCCCTCGACGCCGGAATAGACGCCGCAACGTCAAAGGCAATGTTCGCCGGCAGCGGAAAGGCCCGCGCGATGGGCCATCCCGACGGATTTGTCAAAGTGGTGTACAGCAAAGGCGACCGCCGCATCTTAGGGGCCCACATCGTCGGCCCCCACGCCGCCGACCTCATCACCGAGCTCGCCCTGGCCATCCGGAACTCGCTCACCCTCGACGACATCGCCGTCCGCCTCATCCACACCCATCCCACCCTCGCCGAAGTCGTCTCCGCCGCCTGCTCCCGCTAAGCCCCTCATCTGACCGCACGGATAAGATACGTACAATCAAGGCCCTTGGCATCAGTGACGCCAAGGGCCTTATTGTGTAAGAAACGTGCTATTACGTTATGAGATATTCGGGACGTGTTGTGACGCTAATTGCGTTAGAGGACGGTCATTTCGCCGCAGATGGGGCGGGAGAGGCTGATGACGACGTCGCGGGGGGAGGAGCCGCGGCCGAAGAGGACCATCATTTTGGTGGTGGCGGCCTCGAGGGTCATGTCGTAGCCGCTGAGGACTCCGGCGGCGGCGAGCATGTCGCCTCCGACGTAGCGGTTTGAGCGGACGGAGCCGTCGACGCACTGGGTGACGTTGAGGATGATGATGCCGCGGTCGATGGCGTCGCGGACGGCATCGAGGAACCAGGGCGCGGTGGGGGCGTTGCCGGCGCCGTAGGTGCGCATGACCACTCCTTTTATGCCGGGGGTGTGGAGCAGGTGGCGCAGGGTTGTCTCGCAGAGGCCGGGGAAGAGGTCGATGATGGTGATGGACCGGTCGAGGTTGTACTGTACGCGCAGTTTTTTGCCCGTGTTGGGACGTGCCAGCGCCTCGACGTTGAAGTCTATGCCGAGGCCGATGTGGGCCAGGCGCGGGTAGTTGTTGCTGATGAAGGCGTTGAAGTTGTCGGCGCTGCGTTTGCTGGCGCGGCATCCGCGCCACAGGTAGTTCTCGAAGAGGATGGCTACCTCGCGCACCATGGGACCTCCGTCCGAGGCGTCGCGGGCGGCGGCAATCTGCAGCGCCGTAATCAGGTTTTCCTCGCCGTCGGTGCGAACCTCGCCGATGGGGAGCTGGCTGCCGGTGATGATGACGGGTTTCATCAGCCCTTCGAGCATGAACGACAGCGCCGAGGCCGTGTAGGCCATGGTGTCGGTGCCGTGGAGGACGACGAAGCCGTCGTATTTGTCGTAGTTGATGTCGATTGTCCGCGCCATCTCCTGCCAGTGGAAGATGTTCATGTCACTGGAGTCGATGGGCGGGTCAAACGAGATGTTGTCGATGTGATAGTCCAGCATCTTGATTTTCGGCACGTTCTCCATCAGGTGGGTGAAGTCGAAGGGGGCAAGGGTCTTTGTTACGGAGTCCTCGATCATGCCGATGGTGCCACCGGTGTATATAATAAGTATGCGCGGTTGCTTCATGTTACTGAACTATTGCGTTTTACATGCTATTTAACTGCTGCGCCGGGGGCGACGGGAGCTGTCGGGCCGATGACGACGAGGCGTCCGTCACGGTCTTCGGCGCTGAGAATCATGCCCTGGCTGTCGATGCCGCGGAGGCGGCGTACGGGCAGGTTGGCGATGAAGCATACCTGCTTGCCCACCAGGTCGGCGGGGTCGTAGAACTTGGCTATGCCGCTGACGATGGTACGCTTCTCCAGGCCGTCGTCGATGAGGAAGCGGAGCAGCTTGTCGGCCTTGGGCACGCGCTCGCATTCGAGGACGGTGCCCACGCGGATGTCCGACTTCATGAACGTGTCGAAATCGACGTCGGTCTGCTGGGGCGCGGGTTTCCACGACGCCAGGGCATTCCGGCGGCGGGCCTCCTGCAGGCGGTGCAGCTGGGCCTCCACGGCCTCGTCCTCAATCTTCTCGAACAGCAGCTCGGGCTGGCCCAGGGGCGAGCCTGCCACCATCATGGATGCCGAGCCGAGCTCCTGCCACGATAGGTCTTCGAGGCCGAGCATGCGGCAGAGCTTCTCGGTGGTGAAGGGAGTGAACGGCTCGAAGGCCACGGCGATGTTGGCGCAAATCTGCAGGGCAGTGTTGAGTATGGTGGCCACGCGGGTCATGTCGCCGGTCTTGGCTACCTTCCAGGGCTCGGTGTCCTGCAGGTATTTGTTGCCCAGGCGGGCTATGTTCATTGCCTCGCGCAGTCCCTCGCGGAAATGGAAAGTCTCGATGCTGTCGGTGAGGGCGCCCTTGATGCGGGTGAGCTCGTCAAAGACGTCGCGTTCGATGCCCTCAAGCTCGCCTGCGGCGGGAATGAGGCCGTTGAAGTACTTGTGCGTCAGCACCACGGCGCGGTTGACGAAGTTGCCTAGGATGGCCACCAGCTCGCTGTTGTTGCGGGTCTGGAAGTCGGCCCAGGTGAAATCGTTGTCCTTGGTCTCGGGCGCGTTGGCGGTGAGGACGTAGCGCAGGACATCCTGCTTGCCGGGGAAGTCGCGCAGGTACTCGTGCAGCCATACGGCCCAGTTGCGCGAGGTGGAGATTTTCTCGCCCTCGAGGTTGAGGAACTCGTTGGCGGGGACGTTGTCGGGCAGCTGGTAGTTGTCGCCGTAGGCCAAGAGCATGGCGGGGAAGACGATGCAGTGGAAGACGATGTTGTCCTTGCCGATGAAGTTGATGATGCGCGTCTCGGGGTCCTTCCACCAC
>JBJFEE010000028.1:0-27257 GCA_051890455.1 Muribaculaceae bacterium | reverse complement strand
GTCGTAACTTTCATGGAAAAAGCGGTCAAACTTTTCTTTAAAGTTACTAATTTTCGGGGACTTTTGCAAGTAATAACTAATTAAAAATCAATCGTATAACTGACAAAAAATAATTTTTGTCATCTACTAAAAATTTTTTTATGGATAATCTTCAAGAAGTAAGAAATATTTGCGACATACTTAATGATAATTTCGACTCACATGATTTCATCCGTGAGTTTATTTATCGTTATCCTTCAATATATGGAGGACTTCTGACCAAACATAATAATGTAGTAACTGCTCATGCAGAAATAGCAAACTACCTTCTAAATCATTCTTCCGAGTTAGGAATTATGAAAAATGGCATAAATAAATCTAAAGATGTTTTTGGCAATGATGCTGAGTGTGCACTGTGGACTAAAATATAATATAGTTAACAAACATACTGTTATGAAAAATAAATGCTTTCGCATTATTTTTTTGTTCCTTGCCATTACATTTGCGCAAGAAATATCAGCATACTATGATAATTATCCATTATATCCACCGGCTTATCTTCCATTGTACTCAAAAGGTACGCCTCGAATTCATTATAATTTAGTTCCACAGTTTAATCTTTTTGAAGATAATCTGTCTGGATCAGTTGATTGTTGCGAGGTCTTTAAAATGAAGATAAAAAGTGAATGGGGCGAAAAAACAATTGTCAAAGATTATCTGTGGCGTGTAACAAGTTATACACCAAGCGGATTACGGAAACAAAGGAAAGAATATCTTCCCAATGGGGAACTTTCATTAGTTGAAAATTATACAGGTTATCCAAATATTCAAAGTATCAAAGTTTTTCATAATCCTGATAGACCACAACAATACGATCTTTACACTTTTACTCTTAAAGATGATAACCACAAGGACGTTCTTCTTACTCGTTCTTCGGGTGAGCAAAGTTTGTGGAAAAGTATTTTAGACCCATCGAATGGAATTTTCAAACTTGAATATTATGAAACAAAATCTTCTGATCCAGATATAACGTATACAAATTATATAGATACACTATATACACATAAAGGTTCCACCCACACTCAAACTTTAAAATACTTATTCGACGAAAGAAAAATAATGCATACATCCAGTTTTAGTGGAGGCTATAGGGATGGTATTTTTCTTGTTCCTCCATATAGTGGCGTGGGAAATTATGTGCTATATTCAAACACACAGACTCATAAGATTGTAGAAATTGCGCCACCGAAGGGAATTATAAACGAAGGTATCAAATCTGTTAAGTCTAATTATGACCCTTCAAATCCATTCTTTGATGCAACTGCATATTGTACTATAGAAATTAATTATAATAGCCACGGAGATTACTCGAGGATTTCTTTAATTAAGCATAAATTAGAAAAATACAAGAAACAAAACGGACGTTATGCTTATGCATGGAAAGATGTTGAAGCTTGGTATAGAGCGTACGAATATGAATATGACTCGCATAATAATTGGATTTCATTAAAATGTACTGACAGTGAGCATTCCTACTACTATGCTCGAAAAATTTACTATTCAGATACTCAGAACGATGATAGTTTTCTTCCCACACTTAAACCATCTGTCTCCGATATTCTATTAGATAATAAAATTTTCACAGAAGGAGTTGATTATAAGATAGAAAGCACTAAAGCTCAGCGTTTAGTCGCTTCTACAGATAGCATTGTCGTTTGTGCAATACCGACTTACAATAATGAATATATTATTCGATATTACAATATTCCAACACGTAAATGGCAATCAATATTTCCGCCCGATTGGGATTGTGATTTTTGTTATTTTAAAGACTATAAAGTTGTAGGAAATAATGTATATATGATTTTGTCAACTAATGCAAATGGAGTGGGAGGTACATGTTGTTCTTATGACATCTATAAATATAATTTAGAGAGTAAAGAATTGGAAGAATTGGTTGGATGTGCTTGTGAATGCGAAATAATAGATAATCGAATTAAAGCAACAATTCTTGAAATAATAAGTGGGGATAATTGGCAGAATTATAAATACAAGGAAAGAATAGAATGGATTAACATGGATTAAACCACGTCTTTTAGCACGTCATATCGGGTCCATAACTTTGTAGAAAAAAATACAATGTTATGGACTCGCTTAATTTTAACTCGGTCGAAACGCTGCCGAACCTGTCGGCTCGGGCGGCGTTTCAAGTGAACTCGTCGATATTGTTTCTTTGAGTGTGCCTTCGCTCATACACACTCAAAGAAACAGTATCTCCGGCAATAAAAGTTACTCTTCTCTAATCGCATACAACAAAATCAGGCGACCTCTGTTTGGCCGCCCGGTAGGATGTGTCTACCCGGTTAGTTGGCATTTGCTTTATTCTTATCCCGAACTCGCGTTAAAGGGTTAAGGGTGTGCCGGTGTATGCTCTGCGAGTTAGCCTTCAATGGCTTAGGGGTTTTGCAGGTGGGAGAGGCAGAGCTGGAAGTGGGGGGTGTGGTAGTCGGCGGGGCGGAGGATGTGGGTGTCGCAGAGGACGATGTCGATGTCGATGGGGACTTGGTGCTCTTGTTTGGATTGGGGAGTGCGGCCAAGGGTGCGTTCGGTGTGCTTGAGGATGTCGTTCAGCTGGTGGGGCTCGAGGGCGGTGGTGATCTGCGCCGCCATGTTTAGGTAGGGGGCGCCGAAGCCGGTGATGGACGGGGTCTCTATGACGGGAGAGAGGACGGGGGTGCTATCAACGAGGGGCCGCAGCGCCTCGATGGCCGCCGCGAGGTTGCGGGTGCGGTTGCCGTTGTTGCTGCCGAGGCTGAGCACGTAGGTGTGACGGCAGGTGTCAGCGTTGCCGGGGGTTGCCATGGCGGAGAGTGAAAAGGGTGATTTCGGGTGTCGCGCCCACGCGGGCGGGGAAGCCTACTGTCCCGGCGCCGATGTTGACGTAGAGGTTCTGACCCTTCTTGTCGGTGTAGAGTCCGCCCCAATGGTGATAGCGCCAGGCGGCGGGCGAGGTGCCCAGCATCGTTATCTGCATGGCGTGGGTGTGTCCGGCCAGCGTGAGCAGGATGTTGGTGCTGTCGCTGTCCTGGATGTCGCTGTCCCAGTGGGCGGGGTTGTGCGACAGCAGCACTTTGGCGTGGCGGTCGGAGACTCCGGCGGGGTAAGCCTCGGCGAGCGAGCCGTAGACAGGGAAGGGAGGGTCGCCGATATTCTCCACACCAATCAGCATCAGCGTGTCGCCATGTGCCACGAGCGTGTCGTGGGCGTTGTTGAGCATCTTCCAGCCCATACGGCGCTGCAAATCCTTGAGCAGCCGCATATTCTCGGCCTTGGCCTGCTTGGTCGGCCACTCGGTGTAATCGCCGTAGTCGTGGTTGCCGAGTATCGAATATACGCCGTATGGGGCGCTGATGCGCGAGAGGACGTTGACAAAGGGCTCGAGCTCGACGGTTCGGCGGTTGACGATGTCGCCGGTAAAGACGACGAGGTCGGGGTGCAGCGAGTTTATCTCGCCCACCAGGTCGCACAGAAACGTCGTGTCGTTGCCGAAGGTGCCGACGTGGAGGTCCGAAATCTGGGCGATGGTGAAGCCGTCAAAGCCTTTGGGAACCTCCGGCGACGCTATCTCGACATTGCGCACGTCGAGGTTGAAGCGGCCCCATAGCGCGCCCCACAGCATCGCCGCGAGGACCAGCACGGCCATGAAGGTGCCCAGCCATGACAGCGGCCTGAAGAAAGGCTTGTGGAAAAGTCCGGGGATGCGCGACAGCAGGTCGAAGATGACGAAGACGGCCTTGGCGATGAAGATGGCGATGAAGATGAACAGCATCCACATCGTGGCCAGCAGCACGCTCTCGCCGCCCGAGCGGTACGGCATGACGGCAGTGGCGACCAGCAGGGCCAGGCACAGCGCCGCAAAGATAAGGTAGATGCGCGGCCACAGCCTGCCTTTGGAATAGCGCCGCAGGCTGCGCCAGATATAGTAGTCGACAGCCGTGTTCACCACAAGCACGGCCAGTATCATGACAATGGGAAGTCGCATGGAGAGAGGTGGTTATGATGTTAGAGTGTCAGGCCAATGTAGGGACATCGCTTTGCGATGTCAGTCCTGTCCAAATAGAGTGTCAGGCCAATGTAGGGACATCGCTTTGCGATGTCAGTCCTGTCCAAACGGCCCGACCGGCAGGATAAACATGCCAAAGGCATGTCCCTGCATAGATAATCCGTATGTGCGGGTCACCGGTTTACATTTTGGCTTTGAGGTAGTTGCGGACGGGGTTGGCGTACATGTTCAGGAAGGCGGTGCGCATGAACTCCTTTTCCTCGTCGGTGGGATTCTCCACCTGCACTTTTTCGAGCTGGCCTTGGGCGTACTTGTCGAACTCGGCGATGTCGTCGTCGGTGTATTTGTCGGCGAAGCGGGTGACGCCCTCGGCCTTGTCGTAGGCGATGTAGTTAATGGGGTAGAACCTGTAGCCCAGGTGAATGGTGCGGTCGACAAGCTGGCAGACGTGTGCCGTGACCTCGCGCGAGACGGTGGAGTCGGCCTCGCCGGGCTTAATCTCCATCGCGGCCAGGTCGTCGTCGATGCAGGGGCCGAAATGGAAGTGGATATGGCCCTTGAAGCCCATCAGTCCCGTCTCCATGGCCAGCAGGTCGTCGCGCTGGCATTTCTTGAACTCCGGGTCGCGGCGCTTGAGGATGAACTCGCGCACCTTGAGGTAGTCGTTGGGGTCGTATTCGTACGAGATGGACACCGGCATGATGTTTATCTCGCGCAGGCACCGTGTGATGTCGCCCTCACCGGCTATCGAGAGCATTTTGATAAGGCTCTCCTGGGTCATGTCGTTGGAGTCCTTGGTGCGTCCCTGGCGCTGGGCAATCCATACGCTCTCGCCCATGCCGTTGATGGCATAGTGGATGTATGCCGACAGCTGCTTTGCCGCATTGAGGGCTTCGAGGCGCTTGACGTCGCGCTTGACCACGAACGAGCGGTTGAGCTTGACAAGGTCGGTAATCCACTGGTAGACGAGGAGGTTGTTGCCGATGGCGACCTGCGACAGCGGACGGTTTGCGCGCAGCAGGCAGAGGTTGAGGAAGGAGGCGTCGAGGACGATGTCGCGGTGGTTGGACATGTAGGTGTAGCTTGTGCCGTCCTTGAGGTGCTCGGCGCCGTCGAAGCTGATGCCGCTGGTGGTGTCGGCCTCGAGCTGGAGCAGGAAGCCGCCCATGATGCGCGTCTGGAAATCCTGCTGGTTGCGTGAGCCCAGCAGTTCCTCGCGGAATTCCTCGAAATTTACGTGGGGCATTATGTAGCGCACGGCATACTCGAACCCGGGCTCGCGCGACAGGCTCTCGAGTCTCTCGCGAAACTCTTTGTCGGTGTATGGCGCGATATCGGCGAAATCGTGTTCTATGTCGCGTAACTTGCAGTAGGTCGCCGGATTGGCCTCCGGCCCTTCTTTTTTATTGTTTTCGGCACTTATAGTCATATTCTTGTTCTGATCAGGGGCCGGACAGGGCAGTATATGTTTTTTTGCCGTCGTTGTGAACGGATACTTTGAGTTGCAAAGGTACGAATTTTTTCGCCAAACGCCAAAAATTTTGCGGTGCTATTGCCGACCTTTCATATTAAGACGTTTAGCCCCTGCAAATTGTTTGCTGACGCAGGCCCGAAAAACGAAGCGGAAGCCACCACGGGGTGCGGAACAAAGGGCGACAAAAACGGCCGCCCTGCGGGAAAGCGGAGCGGCTGTCTGTTGGCAGTGATTAATGTAGGGACATTGCTTTGCGATGTTAATCCTGCTCAAACGCCCGTCCGCAGCAGGTTCAACGTGCCAAAGGCACGTCCCTACATTGGCTATCCGGCTAAACGACCGGCAGGTTCAACGTGCCAAAGGCACGTCCCTACAACAGGCTCTTGGCTGTTTTAATCGGCAATGGCAACCTCGCGGCCCATCTGGACTACGCCGGTGAGGTTGAGGTCTTTGTCGAACATCATGATGTCGGCGTCCTTGCCGGCTTCGATGCTGCCCTTGCGGTCGTAGACGCCCATGATGCGGGCGGGGGTCTCCGAGGCCATGCGGGAGACGTCGGCGAGGGGTATGCCGGCCTTCTGGACGGCGGTGCGGACGAGGCGGTCCATGGTGGCGATGGAACCGGCGATGGCCGAGCGGTCGGCGAGCTTGCAGACGCCGTCCTCGATGATGACGCGGGGGTCGAAGGCGGTCTTCGAGTCGGAGGCGGCGACGGCGAGGGCGTCGGTGATGAGGGCGGTCTTTCCGGGGCCCTTGACCTTGTAAATCATCTGCAGAAGCGTAGGGGGAACGTGGATGCCGTCGGCAATCATCTCCACGGTGATGCCGTCGTTGATGTACACGGCCTCAATGGTTCCGGCGTGCTTGTATACGCCTTCCTTGTGGTTGCCCGTCATGGCGTTGTAGAAATGCGTGGCGTGGTTGAAGCCGTGCTTGTAGCCGCGCTCGACGTCCTCGGGGGTGGCTGCGGTGTGTCCCAGCGAGACGACGATGCCCTTGGAGGTCAGGTAGTCGCCGAAATCCTCTGTGCCGGGGAGCTCGGGAGCGGCATCCCAGCGGCGAAGTGACTGAAAGTCCTCGACGAGGGGCTTGTACTCCTCGGGGGTGGGCACCTTGATGTTTTCGGGCATCTGCGCGCCTGCCATCTTGGGGTTGAAGTACGGACCTTCGAGGTGCAGGCCCAGCACGCCGCTCATCGGGTCGGCCATGAGCTTGTCGCAGGTGGCCAGGGCCTCGCGAATCATGGGTACTGTCGACGACGACAGGGTGGGGAGAATGGAGGTGGTGCCGTGCTTGCGGTGTGCCTCTACGGCTGTTACGAAGGCCTCTTCGGTGCCCTCCATGAAGTCGCGTCCGCCACCGCCGTGCACGTGGATGTCGATGCCGCCGGGGAGCACGTAGGCGCCCTTGGCGTCGATGACCTTATCGGCCTCGGCGACGCGGTTGTTGTGGTTGAGGACAGCCTCGATGCGCGTGTCCTTGATGAGTACGCTGCCGCCTTCAAGCCAACCGTGCGGGGTGAGGATGCGGCCGTTGATAATCTGAGTTATCATGGCTAATTCGTTTTAAGTATATGATGTTTGGTTACTTGGCATAGAGGATGGCGGAGGTGACGGGGGCGAGCTGACCGGTCACGGTGCCTTTATTGACGGTGAACTCGGCTCCGGAGACGCCGTCGGTGTATTTGCCGTCAGGGAGGTCGGTGGCCATCTTCACCTTCTGCTTTTTGTCGGAGAGGTTGACGAGGGTCATGCCCTTGTCGCCGCGCATGACGGAGATGATGGCGCCGTCATTGCCGGTGGCGACGGTCTCGGGCAGGTCTGTCATGGCCGTGCGGAACCTGTTGGCGGCGACGACCTCGGGATGCTTGAACTCGGCATTGCCGCGGGCGCCGATGCGGTTGTCACCCCAGTAGTTGTCGCGGGTGCTGTTGTTGGGACGGCTGAAGAAGAGGGGGTGCGAGCCTCCGGCGCGGGAGGCGAGGAAGACCCAGCCCATGCGTATCCGGTCATCGGTGAGGCCGGCGCTCTCGTGGGCGTTGCAGTAGGTGTCGTGGCTCTCCACCCAGGTCACCAGGTGCTCGGGAGCCACGGGGTGGTGCCAGTCGGTGAGGTCGATGCCGGCGGCGCTGCCCTTGGCGAGGACGTCACGCAGGACGTGGCCGTAAGCCGAGGCCGTCTGGTCGAAATATTCGGCATACTCGGTCTCCTTGACGTTCTTGTCCTGGAGCACCTCGCCGTAGATGTAGAGCGAGTCGGGCATGAGCAGGGTCAGGCCCTTGACGCCCTCGCGGCCCGTGGCGACGTCCCAGAAATTGTTGCGTACCGACTTGGGGTCGAGGGGGTCACTGGGCAGGCCGATGTGCTTGGCGGTGTCGTAGCGGAAACCGCGGGCGCCGAGGTTGATGAGGTCGTTGACGTACTGGAGGTAGTAGTACTGGAAGTCGGGGTTCTCGGTGTTGACGTCGGGGAGGCCGCCCATCTCGCCGGTGGTGCACTCCAGGCGGTCGTTCCACTGTGTGATGGGCTTGAAGCCGTTGGCGTGGTAGAGGTTCTCGTGGCCGCCGACGGCGTTGTCGAGGCCGGGGAGGACGGCGTGGTGGTCAATGGCGGTATGGTTGGGCAGCACGTCCACGATGACGTCGACACCGTAGACGCGAGCCGAGTCACACATGTTGCGGTACTGGTCGCGGGTGCCCAGCATATAGTTGCCGATGGTCCAGTCGGTGGGCTGGTAGTAATAGTACCATTTGCCCATGACGGAGTCGCCGGGCTGGCTGTAGAGGGCCATGCCGCCGCCATCGCCGACGTAGCAGGCCTGGGCGGGCGAAATCTGCACGAACTTATAGCCGGCATCGGCTATGTCGCGCATGTTCCTGGCTACGGTGTCGAAGCTCCAGCTCCAGGCGTGGAGGATGGGGGCGTCGTTGTCCTTGCCGTACTGGCTGCGGCCGGGGGCGGCGTCAGCGGCGGACGCAAAGACGAGGCACGCGGCGCCGAGTGCCACGCAGCCCATGTATCGTGATATGTTCATCGTGTTTGAAATGTGGTTTATGTGAGTGAAAAAAGCTTGTTCGTGGATTGGAATTTTGGTGGTTACAAAGCTACGCAAAACACCGCAAATATCAAAAGAAATCATATTAAATTAAGTGAAATGCCAAGAATGGGGCTCAGAACCGTGCTTGAGCCCATTATTTTTCATACCTTTGCAAACTGATTCGGGCACCGACGGCCCGCAACGGCATGTTCAAGGGCTCCGGTAAGGGTCCGCAGTACGATTTTACGGGTTCAGCCGGCCCACCACAGCCAAAAGTTCACCACGAAGATGAGGATAATAAAACGTCTCGACATGTTCCTGCTGCAGCGGTTTCTACCGGTGCTGGCAATGACGTTCTTTATCTCACTGTTCATCGTGATGATGCAGTTCCTGTGGCGCTACATCGAGGACCTGGTGGGCAAGGGACTGAGCGTGGGCGTCGTGGCCGAGCTGTTCGGCTATGCGGCGCTGACGATGGTGCCTATGGCCTTGCCTCTGGCCGTGCTCCTGGCCAGTCTCATGACCTTCGGCAACCTGGGCGAGAAATTCGAGCTGACGGCGATGAAGGCCGCCGGTATATCCCTCTTCCGCATAATGAGGCCGCTGATTATAGTGATGACTGCCATCGCTATCGGCGCCTTCTTCTTCCAGAACGACGTGCTGCCCATAGCCAAGACCAAGATGTACACTCTGCTGCTGTCGATGCGTCAGAAGAGCCCCGAGGTGGACATCCCCGAGCGCTCGTTCTACGACCAGATTCCGGGCATGAACCTCTACGTTGAGAAGAAGGACAAGGAGTCGGGTATGCTTCACGGCCTCATCATCTACGACGTCACCCGCGGCATGGACAACGCACGCATCATCCTGGCCGACTCGGGCAAGATTTCCTTCACCGAGGACAAGAGCCATATTTTCCTCAAGCTCGACCGGGGCGAGATGTTCGAGAACTTCCGCGACAACTCCATGGGCCTGTCCTCGAACAGCAATATGCCCTTCCGCCGCGAGAGCTTCACCAACAAGGAGGTGTACATAGCCTTCGACGCCAACTTCAACCGCATAGACGAGGCGGGCATACGCTCGCAGTATGTCGGCCAGAACATCACGCAGCTGACGCACTCAATCGACTCGATACGCCTCATCGTCGACTCGATAGGCAACGCCTACGGCACCCAGCTCAGGGAGACGCCCATGCTTGGCGTACCGTACTATTCCACCGTCTTCAAAAACGGCAGGTCACAGCGTGTGCGCACACCGGAGGACAAGGCCGTGAAGGACGTCAGCGTAGACTCGGTATTCGCAGGCGCCAACCCCTCGGTAGGCAAGTCCTACATCAACCAGGCCCTGGCAAAGACAAAGTCACGGCGCAACGAGTTCGAGTACAAGAAGCAGGTGCTGTATCAGGAGGAGAAGGTGATGAACCTCCACGACATAGAGCGGCAGCGCAAGTTCACGCTCTCGCTGGCCTGCCTGATATTCTTCTTCATCGGCGCACCTCTCGGCGCCATCATCAAGAAGGGAGGCTTAGGCACGCCGCTGGTCATCTCGGTGTTCATCTTCGTCGTCTACTTCATCTTCGACAACATAGGCTACAAACTCGCCCGTGACGGCCGCTCGGCGGTGTGGGAGGGCATCTGGCTCAGCTCGTTCGTCATCCTGCCCATGGGTGTATTCTTCACCTACAAGGCCGTGGGCGACTCGGCGATGTTCGACATCGAGTCGTACAAGAAGGCCCTGCGCCGCATCTTCGGCATCAGCGAGCGCCGCCGCATACCCCTCAAGGAGGTTGTATGGGAAATGCCCGACGAGGCGGAGCTGCTGGACGAGACCAATACTTTCCTTGCCGATTTTACCGCCCGTCAGAACAACCTCAGCCGTAGGCCGTTCTATAAACAGTGGTTCGCCTCCGTATGTCCCCATGCGCTGCAGGAGGAATATGACGGGCTCGTCAACAAGCTGTCCTACCTCTTGGACAAGAAGCTCAACTACAAGCTCAACCAGCTGCCTCTGTATATAAACCGCCGCAACTGGCAGGAGGCCGAAAAGACTATGACCGAGGTGCGTGACCTCCTGGCCGCCCTGGCGGCAAAGAAAGACGGGGCACTTGCAGACACAACAGAAACTCATAGCTAACGATATCTTTGAATAGCAAACATACTGACGATATGGTTAACGACAAAGCAAACAATACAGAGAAACCGGCCGTGAAACTCGACACCATCGAGGACGCCATAGCCGATTTTGCCGCAGGACGCATGGTCATTGTCGTCGACGACGAAGACCGCGAGAACGAGGGCGACCTCATCATCCCTGCCGAAAAGATAACTCCCGAGCAGGTTAATTTCATGCTCAAGAACGCCCGCGGCGTGCTGTGCGCTCCCATGCCCATTTCGTGGGCCCGGCGCCTGGGCCTGCCCAAGCAGGTCGAGGAGAACACCTCGGTCCTCGGCACCCCCTTCACCATCACTGTAGACAAGCTTGAGGGCTGCACTACCGGCGTCAGCATTCACGACCGCTGCGCCACCCTTAACGCCCTTGCCGACCCGATATCCCGGCCCGCCGACTTCGGCCGCCCCGGCCATGTCAACCCCCTATACGCCCAGGACGCCGGTGTGCTCAAACGCGCCGGACATACCGAGGCCGCCGTCGACCTCTGCCGTCTTGCAGGCGTTCATCCCGTGGGCGTGCTGATGGAGATAATGAGCGATGACGGCACGATGGCCCGTCTGCCCGAGCTGGTAGAGAAAGCCCGCGAATGGGGTCTGCACATCATCAGCATCGCCGACCTCATCAAATACCGCCAGCAGCACGAAAACCTCATCGAGGAGGGTGTACGCGTGGACATGCCCACCGCCTACGGCCATTTCAGCCTCATCCCATTCCGTCAGAAGGACAACGGCCTCGAGCACATCGCCATCATCAAAGGCGACATCTCATCCGACCCCGACACTCCCGTGCTCACCCGCGTTCACTCGTCCTGTGCCACCGGTGACATCTTCGGCAGCCTCCGCTGCGACTGCGGCGAGCAGCTGCACAACGCCCTGCACATGATTGAGAAGGAGGGCCGCGGATGCGTGCTCTACCTCATGCAGGAGGGTCGCGGCATCGGTCTGATGGAGAAAATCAAGGCATACAAGCTTCAGGAGGAGGGCCTCGACACCGTCGACGCCAACCTGCACCTCGGACACCGCGCCGACGAGCGCGACTATGGCGTGGGAGCCCAGATACTCAATAAGCTCGGCATACGGCGCATGCGTCTGATGACCAACAACCCCGTCAAGCGCATTGGCCTGGAGGGCTACGGCCTCGAGGTGGTGGAGAATGTTCCCATCGAGGTCACCCCCAACACTTACAACCGCCGCTACATGCTCACCAAGAAGGAACGCATGGGCCACACCCTCGACTTTTGAGCCGAATTATGGCATTGCTGACGGTTTTATGGCCTTTTTGCTTTGCATTTGAGCATTTTTTAGTAATTTAGCGCATCGAAAAATCAACACATCTAACAATACAATGGCTACAGAGTCTACCCCCACCGGCGAAAGCGCCGAAAAGAAAGGCCTCAACTTTGTTGAGCAGATAGTTTACGATGACCTCCAGGCAGGCAAGAACGGCGGACGCCTCAACACGCGTTTCCCGCCCGAGCCAAACGGTTACCTGCACATCGGCCATGCCAAGGCCATCTGCATGGACTTCGGCGTGGCCGAGAAATTCGGTGGCACCTGCAATCTGCGCTTCGACGACACCAACCCCGTCAAGGAGGACACCGAATACGTCGACGCCATCCGTGATGACATCCACTGGCTGGGCTTCGACTGGGGCGACCGCGAGTACTATGCCTCCGACTATTTCCCCAAGCTTTACGACCTGGCCATCCGCCTCATCAAGGAGGGCAAGGCATACGTCGACGACCAGACCAGCGAGCAGATTGCCGCCCAGAAGGGCACGCCCACCACGCCCGGTCAGGAGAGTCCCTTCCGCAACCGCTCTGTGGAGGAGAACCTCGACCTGTTCGAGCGCATGAACAAGGGCGAGTTCGACGAGGGTGCACGCGTGTTACGCGCCAAGATAGACATGGCCTCGGACAACATGCACTTCCGCGACCCCATAATGTACCGCATCATCAAGACGCCTCACCACCGCACCGGTACGACGTGGAACGTCTACCCCATGTACGACTTCGCCCACGGCCAGTCGGACTACTTCGAGGGCGTGACACACTCGATATGCACGCTGGAGTTCGTGCCTCACCGTCCCCTCTACGACTACTTCGTGGACGAGCTCGCCGACGAGTCGTACCGTCCCCGTCAGATTGAGTTCAACCGCCTCAACCTCACCTACACCGTGATGTCGAAGCGCAAGCTGCTGGCACTGGTCAAGGAGCACCTGGTGGACGGTTGGGACGACCCCCGCATGCCGACCATCTGCGGCCTGCGCCGCCGAGGTTACACCCCCGAGTCCATCCGCAATTTCATCGAGACAATCGGCTACACCAAATACGAGGCTCTCAACTCCGTCTCGCTGCTCGAGCACGCCGTCCGCGACGACCTCAATAAGAAGGCTACCCGCGTCATGGCAGTCATCAATCCCGTAAAGGTGGTCATCACCAACTATCCCGAGGGTCAGGTTGAGACGGTGACGATGGAGAACAATCCCGAGCAGGAAGGCAGCGGCGTACACGAGATGCCCTTCGGCCGCGAGATTTACATCGAGCGCGAGGATTTCATGGAGAACCCGCCCAAGAAATTCTTCCGCCTCGCTCCCGACCAGGAGGTACGCCTGAAGGGCGCCTACATCATCAAATGCACGGGCGTAAAGAAGGACGCCGACGGCAACATTACCGAAATCGAGTGCACCTACGACCCCGAGAGCCGCAGCGGCATGCCCGGCGCCAACCGTAAGGTAAAGGGCACGCTCCACTGGGTATCGGCCGAGCACGCCGTAGACGCCGAGGTGCGCCTCTACGACCGCCTCTTCAATGTCGAGAATCCCGCTGCCGAGCCTGACCGCGATTTCCGCGAGATGCTCAACCCCGACTCGCTCAAGGTCGTCACCGGCGTCAAGGTAGAGCCGTTCGTAGCCAAGAACGCCAGGCAGGGCACCAAGTTCCAGTTCCAGCGCATCGGCTATTTCACACCCGACTACCAGTCGGATGCCAACCACTTCATCTTTAACCGCACCATCCAGCTCAAGGACACCTGGGAGAAGGTCGCCAAGAAAGGCTGAACCCCGAACAGCAGCAATGTAGGGACATCGCTTTGCGATGTTGGTCCTGCCCGCCCGCAGGCTCAACATGCCAAAGGCATGTCCCTACATGGGATTATCGCCAGGCTGTATACAATTAGCTAATTACAAACTAACCGAAACCCTTATGTCTCAGAACGACGGCGGCGACAACTATTCATACGACAGCGAGCGTCAGCGCTTGCTCGACGAGTTTGCGGCGGCACTGAAGACACGTCACAAAAATCCCGGCTCGGAACCCTGGTTCAGCGAGGTTGACCTCGTTGAAATATTCGACTATGCAGGTGATATCGGTAACGACTACCTGCGTGCCGAGGTACTGATGTGGGGCGCACGGACGTTCCCCGATTCCCAGCAGTTGCTTGAGCGCCGCGGCGTCTTCTATTCAGACGTTCTCACCGACAACGACGTGGAGGCATTTACCTCCACCAATCCCGACACGGTGACGTTCCTGACATCGGTGCTCAAACTCCGCGCCCTCAATCTCGGACGGGAAGGCACGCTTGACGAGCTGATACGCCTGCTTGACAAGTACGACAGCCTCAATGACGAGGAGACCATCCAGCTCGTCAACCTCGCCGCCGACACAGGCAATCTCGACTGGCTCATGGAAAACCTCGACATGCTGCGCGAAAAGGCCCAGTTTGTGCCGGCTCTGCTGTACGAGATTGGCGCCGAGTCCGTAGAACGCGGCAAGGCCGCTTACGGCGAAAAGGTCTTTACGGAACTGGTGGAGAAGGAACCGTACAACGCCGACTTCTGGACCTCGCTGGGCTTCGCTCAGATTCAGCTGGGCAACTTCGGCGGTGCCACCGAGTCGGCCGACATGGCCATAGCCATCGACCCGTCGTTCATCGACGCCATTCAGCTTAAGGCACAGCTGCTGGCCAAACAGTCGGCGCCCGACCCACTGTCTCAGCTGAAGGAGATGACACTGACTTATCCGGACAACACGTCCATAGCGCACTCTTACCTTGAAAGGATGTGCGCCGACATCCGCAACTTCAACGACATCCCCGCCGAAATCATCATCGAGGCCGGACGTTTGCTTGAAAAATTTCCGGGTGACAACACGATAATAAACTACTACGTCGCTCTCACCCCCTGCGAGCTGACAGTGGACTATCTCGACCGCAAATGGAAGGAGTGGACCCCCGAGAGCGGCCTGCAGCAGTGGCGCGACTGGGCGGAGTTCTATCTCGAAAACCGCCTCTACAACGGCTGCCTTGCCGTCGTCCGCGCCATCCTGCGCAATTCCGACGAAACTGATGTAATCTTGACGCCCGAAAGGGAGGCTGAGACCGTTATATGCCTGATGTTGCGGCGCTGGGAGGAGACGGACCAGTCTGCCGAGACCTTCATCGCGACGTATAATGCCCCATCGCAGGTCGTAGCCATAGCCCAGATATACGCCCGGATGCATCTGCATCGCTATTCAAAGGCATACCAGACATTTCAGCTGATGGAGTACTGTAACCGGCATCATTACTTCGTCACCAAGCAGAGAAGCCGCCTCCCCATCCTTGACCCCCTTATCGACATGGGCGTCACCCTCTTCCTCAGAAATTTCTCCTGGTCATATTTCACCCGCAACCCCAAGAAGGCCGACAAATTTGACCCCCTCGGCCTCTTCCCCCCGATGTAATCCGTTTCCCTGTTTCCCCTGTTTCCTTGTCGGGAAACGGGAAACACCGGCCTCAGACAATGTAGGGGTTGTGGCGTTTTTCGGCGCCGATGGTGGTCGTGGGGCCGTGGCCCGGGATAACGGTGGTGTCGTCGGGCAGTGTGAGTAGTTTGCTGCGGATGGACGATACGAGTGTCGCCTGGTCGCCGCCGAGGTCGGTACGGCCTATCGAGCCGCGGAAGAGCGAGTCGCCCGTGATGATGAATTTCTGCTCGGGACAGTAGAAGGCGAGGCCGCCGGGGGTGTGGCCGGGGACGGCGAGGACGTGCAGAGTGCTTTTGCCGACAGTGATGGTGTCGCCGTCGGCCAGGGCGATGTCCCTTACTACTGGCTTTGCACCTGCCTTGATGCCGAAGCGGGCGGCGTGGGTGGCTACGGACTGCCCGAAGGTGTCATCGGAGGGGCTGGCGGCGAGGGGGATGCCGTATTTGTCCTTGACGGCGTTGGCGCCGAAGATATGGTCGAGGTGCTGGTGCGTGTTGACAATCTGCGTGAGGTGCAGGCCCTCCTCCCTGATTATTTCGTCGAATTTCTGCAGCTCCTCGGGATACAGCATGCCGGGGTCTATGACGATGGCGTCCTTTGTGTCCTCGTCGACGAGGATAAGAACATTTTCCTCAAACGGATTTACAGCGAGATGGATTATGCGGAACATAACAAAGCATTGAGAGAGTTAGTATTTAGCCTGTTGTAGGGACGTGCCTTTGGCACGTAGAACCGGCTGTAGGGTCGCGGCATGCCGGGGCCTTCGGGCTATTTGCATGAGCCGACATCGCAAAGCGATGTCCCTACTTTCCTTTTCCCGGAGCAAGCGGGACGTAAATAAGTTTTTTTGTCTCGAAATACGGGTCGTTGAAAAACTCGGTGACGGGGTAATCGATGACAGGCTCGCATACGGCCTGGCATTCCTCGTCAAGGTCGCCGCCCTTGAGGCAAATCAGACCGTTGGCGTACCGGTTGAAGCTGACGGGCCTGATGTTCTTGCGTATGAGCGGCACAAGCTCGTCGAGGCGCATGACGGCGCGGCTGACAACGTAGTCATACCGGTTGCGGCACTCGCCGATGTCGCCGTGCTGAAAGGTGACGTTTTCAAGTCCGATAGCCGCGGCTATCTCCTGCGCCACGCGCACCTTCTTGCCGATGCGGTCGATGAGGTGGAAGCGGCAGGCGGGGTACATGATGGCCAGGGGAATGCCCGGAAAGCCGCCGCCGGTGCCCATGTCAAGCATCGTCGTGCCGTCCTTGAGCGTGCTTAAGAACCTGGCTATCGTCAGCGAGTGGATGACATGGTGGAGGTAGAGGTTGTCGATGTCCTTGCGCGAGATGACGTTGATTTTGGCGTTCCAGTCAGCGTACAGCGTGCCCAGAGCGTTGAGCTGCTCGAGCTGACGGGCGTCGGGCCCTGTACCTAAGAATTTTTCTATGGCTTCGTAATCCATTTTCGGGTTAATTCATATTTTCGCCAAAGGTACGACTTTTTTTGCTTACCTTTGTACGGTATTCCGCCGAACTTTCGCGCCGGACGTGTGTATATAAAATGAGACGTGTGTATATAAAATGAGAGGACAGCCCATTTTGTTGTCCCGTACTGACATAAACACTCAAAAGATGATAAAATTAGGACGATACAACAATCTCAAGGTATCACGAGTGGCCGAATTCGGCCTTTACCTCACCGACGGCACGACACAGCCCGACGGAAAACTGCACGAGGTGCTTCTGCCGGCAAAATACGTGCCCGACGACATCCGTCCCGGCGACGAAATACGAGTGTTTGTATACAACGACTCGGAGGAGCGCCCCGTGGCCACCACCGAAAAGCCGTTTGCCACCGTGGGGCAGTTCGCATACCTGCAGTGCGTCGACGTCAACAAATACGGCGCCTTTCTTGACTGGGGCGTGGTCAAGCAGCTGCTGTGCCCCTTCAGCGAGCAGAAGATTCGCATGCACACCGGCGGCGTCTACCTTGTCTACGTCTACCTCGACGACAAGACCAACCGCATCGTGGCCTCGGCCCGCGTCGAGCACTTCCTCGGCAACGTCTACCCCGAATACCGGCAGGGCCAGCGCGTGCACGTGCTGATAACAGGACGCACCGACATCGGCTACACCGCCATCGTCGACAACCTCCACCGCGGCATGATCTACGCCAACGAAGTTTACGCCCCCCTCGAGCTGGAGTCACAGCGTGCCGCCTACGTCAAAAGCGTCCGCCACGACGGCAAGATAGACCTCACCCTCACCGTCCCCGGCACCGGCAACCGCGTAGACCACCTCGGCCACAAAATCCTCGAGCTGATAGAGCGCGACTCCTTCCCCCTCACCGACAAATCCACCCCCGAAGAAGTCGCCGCCGTCCTCCACTGCTCCAAAAAAGACTACAAAAAAGCCATCGGCGCCCTCTACCGTACCCGCCGCGTAGCCCTCGCCGCCGACGGCACCTGGCACAAAGCCTGACTATTGCAACAGCATTTATCCTTGGTTTTCCATCTCTAACCTCCCTATACATTCATAGATATTTAAGACTATAAACATTAAAGTTTTAATCCTCTCCTGAGCAGAGTTCAGCTCAAAATAAAGACGTAGAAAAATTTTGCAAGCCATAATATTTCACCCCAACTCTTTTCCACGTCAAAAAAAATTCCTACCTTTGCATCCGCAACCCATAAAACACCAAAGGAGCGGTGCTCGAGTGGCTGAAGAGGCACGCCTGGAAAGCGTGTATACCCCAAAAGGGTATCCCGAGTTCGAATCTCGGTCGCTCCGCAATGAAACACGCTAACTAACAGCAACTTAGTTAGCGTGTTTTTTACCTTTTTAAGCCTCGAAATGGGTTAAAAAAAATGGTAATCGTACCGAAAGTTTGCTAAATTTTCAGACTTTTTCCGAAAGTTTCCGAAAAATCACCGCGCCAATCACCGCACCAAAATGCGGTGCGGGGAAAGCAAATTGAGGGAAGATGCCGCCTTTTTAACCATGGCAACAACCAAACTTTATCTCGACATGAGAAAAGTCGGAAAGGATTCCGACAAGGCAGTATCGCTGAAACTTGCGCTCAACCACCGCAACAGCACAGTCTACATCACCCTCCCTATTCAGCTGACCAAGGACCAGTGGAACGCCACTGAAAGCAAGGTCAAGAACCATCCTCAGAAGAATAAGCTCAACGCGATACTTAAGCAGCGCACTTCCGCCGTTGACGTTATTCTTCAGGAACTCGGATTGTCGGGCGTTCTCGCATCTCTCACTCCGGCTGAGTTGAAAATCAGAGTACAGGCCGCGCTTCAAGGCTCCACGGTCGAGGCGTTTGAGGCAGCAAAGGCTGTGGCAAAGCCGAAGCCCGCACCGAAGAAGAAGTCCAACCGCGACAATCCCCACTCATTCGCCAACTGGTTTAAGACGGTTATGAACCGCCACAAAACCCGCACCTACGACATCTACCGCTCTACATTCAACCGCATGGAGGCTTGGCTTGGCGAAGAACTCTATGAGCTTACGTTTGAGGATATTCGCAAGGACTGGTGCATCCGCTTTGACGAATTTCTCGCAGAGAACGGCGCCCCCTCTCCCAATGGTCGCGGTGTTCACTTCCGTAATATCCGTGCGGTGATCAACGATGCTCTCGACAACGAAATCACCGAGCGTAACGGCATGCGCGGTTTCAAAATCCCGAAGGCACCCACACGAAAGCGCAATCTTTCGGTGGGCCAAATCCGCAAGCTGCTTCTCGCTCAGGATTTGGAGCCTTGGATGGAGAAGTACCGCGACTTCTTCGCCTTGTCGTTCATGCTGTTAGGTATGAACTGCAAGGACATCTGCTTGCTCACGGAGGAAAGCGAAGGGCGTGTAGAGTTCTTCCGCTCCAAAACGAGCAAGCCGTTCTCAATCAAGGTACTGCCCGAAGCCCAGTACCTTATTGATAAGTACCGCGGCACCCAGGGCTACCTTCTTAACTTCGTGGAAGGTAAGAAGAACTACCGCATGTTCTACAATCGCATGGCATACGCATTGCCAAAGATTAAGGACCTGCTCAACAAGCGCGATGACGGCATCGTAATCAAGGAACTTACAAGCTATTGGGCTCGTCACACATGGGCGACAATAGCTGCCTCGCTCGACATTCCGCGAGATACCATAGAGGCTGCTCTTGGCCACAATCAGCATGACGTCACCTCAATCTACATTGAGTTCGACATGCGCAAAGTAGACGAAGCCAACCGCAAAGTCCTTGATTACGTTCTCTACGACAAGCGATAGAAAGTGTCCTACAATCTGTCCTAAAAAGTGTCCTGACTTGTGTCCTATTTAGGAGGTCAGTCTACAATCGGATAGAAGATACCTTTGAGTAGCTGCGACATTCCATTTTCGGTGAATGTCGCAGTTATTTTTTCGCAGACATAGCGCTTGCCCTTGATGTAGAAGGGAGCGCGGACATCGGGGATGTTGTCGGAGAGGAACTTAAAGGTAGTCTTCTTTTTGGGGTCTATCTTGTGGACTATGCGGTGGGGATTGCTCAGATTGTTGTTGATGCGCAGGGAGAAGTGAGGCAGAAAGTAACTGTTCCAGTCCTCGGCAATGACAACGTCCTCGACATAGGGATGTTGCAGCTTGCCGCCCGGACTGATAGCGCCATCCCAAAATCCGATGTAGATACAATCGTAATACTCGGATTTGCCCTCACTTTCACCGGCCATCACCAATGACTGTGCGCCGGTCCTTTGGAAGGCGTCATAGTCAAAATCAGAGCGATAGCCTCCGCTCGACTCCGAGAAGCCCGAGAAGGAGAGGAACAGGCAGAAGCCATATTTGTCTTCGGTGTGGTCGATGCGGGCCGGAACGAACTCTATCTCCACCTCGTCCGCATCCTCGCTATCGTCAACGATACGACCGCCAAACAAGTTGACCGGCTGCAATATACACTTGTAATTGTAGCGGTTGTGGCCGAAAACATCGGTCTCAACGAAGGTGCGGTCGACAGTGCGGATAACAAAGTACATGTCAAGGTTCTTGGCATAGAGCACCTTGTTAAGGTTGGAGCCACGCATGGAGTTGCCGTTCCAAGTGGCGAGCCATTTGTTATCCGCCAGCAGTTGGTCGAGAGTGTCATAGACCACGGCGCTTCTGCCCCACGACTTGATGAACCAGTCGCACGAGTAATACTTCCACATTTGATGATCGCAGTCCTTGTAGACAATATTCTTCGCCTCGATATAGTCGCATTGCTCGTCCTCGACCTTTACCTCGACGGTGTGCTCGTCGATGACGCGGTCAAGCCTGACCGAACCGGCATCCTGAAGAATTTGCTGCGTAAAAGCAAAACTGATATGTCTACCACGATGGTCGATGGTAAACTCACCGCCGAGGAAAAGTTCAAGCTTCTCGAAGTATTCGGCGACAGTCCAATGAGGGAGCGCACGGGCATACTCGGGCACGTCCCATGCTCCGGGAAGCGTGTTGCAGATGAGCAGGTACTTGTATTCCTCCTTTTCCTCCCACTTGGAGAAGTCGTAGGTGTAGCCTCTATCGTCACAAATCTTCTTTGTGATGTAGAGCAAGTAAGGCTGCCAAGTGAGGTCGCGGGTCTTCTCGGCCCACTTGTAGCGGCCATCGACATAATCGGCGAAGTTGTGGGGCAAGCCCTCCGACGAGTCGTTCCACCACGGCAGCGCCACCGATTCGAACTGCTGTGTTACCGGGTCCCAGGCTTGCGACGGAGAGAGCGAGGCCGGGTTGGTAACTTTGGGCGAGCCAAGCGACAATTCATTGATGTAGACCTTGTCAAAGGTCATGTCGAAGTTTTGCTCCGACCGGCCTTCAAGAAATTGCGTCTTGACCTCGGCATCGTTGATTTCTGTAATGGTGATTGAGCCGAACTTGTAGAAGTTGCGGTCGCGTATCTCGCAGTCGAAAATCACCTTACCGGCAATCACATCCTGACGGTTGATGTTGCCGAAGATAGCGAGGTTCTGCGCACAATGGCGCAGCGGAAAGGTTATCGAGAGCGTATAACCGTCCGAGCCGGAGAACAGTCGGTTTTCGGCAACATATTCAAACGAAGTGCCCTTTTTGAGCATGGCGAGCAAACCATTGATTCTGATTTCCATTTACTTGCGTGATTTGGGAGATTTGTTTCGCATGAGACGGTCGTATTCCTCCTGGGCCCGCTGTATTCCGTGATCGCCGGTTACGGTGTTCACGGTAACAAAGGGTTCGTTCAGTCTGTCGGCGAGTTGGCGCATCGTTGCGGCGTACTCGCTGTTCTGCTCGACAACGACAGTGGGAGGCGCAGACTGAACGACCACGTGCGCGGCGGCAGGTTGAGAGGCAAGCACCATAGGGGCAGTGATGCTCCGTGACACATCGGCTGCGGTGAGCGATCCGATAGTGTTGGTGCGCTGGGCATAATCGAGGGCTTCCAACAAGGGGCGGGTCTGCGGATTGTTGACGAGCTTTTGCGAGGCGACCCATTCGCCGGCATGGACCACGCCAACGGCTTCGTCCTTGCGACCGGGAGGGGTAAAACCGCCCTCCGAGTAGCCCTGCGCCTCCGAAGCCTGTTGCTGCTTCTTGATGGCTGCAATCTGAATTGCACCTGCGGCAACGGCCATAGCCGCCGCGATGGGCGCCAGGATATAGCCGACAACGGGCACGGCAGCCGCCGAGCCGTAGGCGTTAAGGGCGTTGGTCGCAGTCTGCGCCACAGCCTGAATAACCTGCATGGCGAACATCTTGCGGTTGGCCTCGTTCTTTGCCTTGGCAATTTCGGCCTCTTTCTGCTTTTCGAGTTTCTTGACCTTGTAAGTGTTGCCCTCGGCAGCGGCAATCTCGGTATCATAACGCTTGGTGATGGCGGCGGTCTGTATTTCGAGTTCAGCCTGAACGATGGAAGAAAGTTGCGAGAACACAGCCGCCATGCCCGACGTTATCGTGCTCATGGCACCGGTCAAAGCCTTGCCGCCGTCCGAGTTCAGCCATTCGGCTGATTTGGCTACACCCTTTTCCATAGCGTTGCGGGTATCTTCCTCGGCGAGAAGCCCGTACTTCTTTTTGAGGGCGAGCTTCGCTTTCTCGAAGGCTTCCTCGATGCGGAGTTTTTCAGCGGCGTTGTTACCGGCGGCGGCAAGCTCGCGGTCGTAGACCACTTTCAGCAGAGCGAAGTCGGCATCATACTTGGCCTGAGCCTCCTGAGGATTGTCGCCGAAGTATTCCTTTTTCATGTTGGCATACTTGGCTTCGAGCGCTTCACGTTCTTGCTGTTTGCGCTGCATCTGCGCGATCAGCAAGGACTGTAATTGTTGCTCGGCTTGAAGCCGTTCCCTGGTACCGGCCTTGGTAGCCGCCACAAGTTTCTTCTGATGCTCGATTTCGGCTTCCTCGGTTTTGAGGTCGTATGTTTCCTTGGATATGGCACCGTCAATATACTGCTGTTTGAGAGCAGCCATAGCGGCATTGTAGCGGTTATTTTCCGCTTCGAGGCTTTCAGCATCGAAGTGCTCCTGTTGCTTCTTTTGAGCCTCGCGCCATTCAGCGGTGATTTTCAGACGCTCTGTTTCCGTGAGGTCGGTATGTTTAAGCTGACGCTCGCTGAACTCGACTGCAATCTCGTCCATTCGGCGAGTGTAGGCGATGTAGTCAGTTTCGCCGGTGGCGTAACTGATGCGGGCCGATGCTTCTTCTTGCTCACGCCACTCCTTTTCAGCGGCGAATCTGTCAACGGTACCCGCCCCGCTGCCGTCGCCACCGGGCGGCACGGTAGGCACAACGGGCATATCGGGGGTCTCAGGCTCCATAAGAGCCTCGGCGGAAATATTATATTTCTGCCGGAGAAATTCGTTGGCCTCGTTGAGCTGGCGTTGTTTCGTGAGGTTGGATTGATAAGCCGCTTCCGATGCGTTGTAGGTCTGCCCTGTCGAGGCAACCTTACTGGCGTAAGGCGCTACGTTGACTGCCTGACCTACAGCGGCATCGGTAGAGTTGGAATAAGAGTTGTAGCTTTCCATCTGTCGAGCGTTTTCCCATTCACGGACAGCGGCGTCGTGCGTGGCTTTGTCACGGTCGCGGGTAGCTTTCAGCCCCGGAGCCTGCTGTTCGAGGGTCAGCAATTCCTTCTCGTTTTCCTCAATCTTGGCGGCGGCGGCACGGGCGCGGGCCACTTCGATGATGGAGTTGCGGAGTTGGTCGTAGGCGGTCTTGGTCTTGCCGAGCATTATTTCCTCCACCGACATATTTTTGAAATAGTCGGGATATAATGCTTGCAGACGTTCGGCGGCTTTCTTGCGTTCCTCGGTAGACTTGGCTTCATCGGTCGCGGCCTTGTAGAGAGCATCAAGGCGGTCAATCTCCTTGGCGGAGTATTGCGACGAAGCCTCGTCGAGGTCGGTAAGTTTCTTCTTGTATTCCTCGGCTTCCTTGCGGGCGCGTTCAGCTTCCTCGGCTGCCTCTTTCATGCGGCTGCCGACAGCATAAACCGCACCGGCCACAGCAAGGATAAGCCCTACCCAGTTTGAAAACTTCATTGCCTCCATCGACCTGCGCCAGCGCTGCTGCATGGCGTAGTTGACTTCGAGGCCGTTGGTAAAATACTGAATGGTATTGATGAGCGGAGTGAACAGCAAGCGGAGAGCCGGAATGAGCTGACGAAGCACTTTGAGAGTGCCGTGGAAAAGGGCTGTGGCCCTTGTCGCCATTGCGGTGCGGGCATTATAAATCAACATAACGGCATTATAGCCAACGATTACTGCCGTCAGCGTTACAATCTCACGGCGGTACTTGATGAAGAAGTCGACAAGCACATTGAGAACACGGAGGAAAATACCCGATGAAGTATAGATATGCTTCATAATAGGGTAAAGTTTTTCTCCGAGTTCGATAGCAAGTTCGCCCACGCGCTTGCGCGCCTTGTCGATGGCGGCCTGTGCGGTGTTGTTGAAGATTTCATATTCGTGGGTAGCCGAAGAAGCCTCGTTGAAAGCCTTGTCGGCCTCGCCCATCTGCCACTTCACCTCGTCAAGGTGCATGGCAAGTGTGGAGAGCACCTGCGACACACGCGCCGCATCGAGGCCCATGTCCTTGAAGGCAGGTGCGAGCGTGAGCGTGGCATTCTCGAATCCCACGTCCTGACCCATCTTCTGCAAGGCTTCGAGGAACATCAGCAGACCGTCCTTGGCCGAGTGCTTCAACGTCTCGTTGAGCTTGGAGGCATCAAGACCGAGACGGGCTGCAAACTCCTGGTTCTTGTTGGCGAGGTTCATAATGACCTTTTGGATAGCGGTCGCCGACATCTCCACTTTCTGACCGTTGGCATCGAGCACGGCACCGAAAGCCAAAATCTGCGGGATGGTGAGGCCCGCCTGCGAGCCGATACCTGCCATGCGCTGAGCGAACTCGACGAGATAAGGTTTCGAGGCGGTACAGTTCTGCGACAGCACATTGACAGTCGAGCCGACGGCAAGCATGGCCTCTTTTGTACCCAGCATTTCTTCAACGCCGAAGATGTTGGTGAGCTTGGCGATGGTCTGTGTGGCACCTTCGCCAAGGTCGACGAGCGCCACATTGATGATGTCGGCGGCCTCGACGTAGCCCTGAACGGACTCCAAGGTATTCTTGCCGAGACGTCCGGCCTCCTGGGCGAGTTCGTTCAGCTTCTCGCGAGGTGTGCGCGTGTCCATGCGCTTGAACGCCTCGTTGAGCCGGTTGACATCATCGACAGACATTCCCGTGTACTTTCGGGTATTGGCAAGTTCCTCGTCCATCTCGGCGAAGGCGTTGACCGCCTTTCGTCCGGCCATTACGAGGCCCGTAATGGCTGCGGCGATGCCAAGAATGGCGGTCTGACAGTTGTTGAGCCAAATGTTCATGCGGTCCCACAGTGAGCGCTGGGTCGCCATTGTGGCGTTTAGCCTGGCGATTTCCGCCTTGACCGCCTTAATCTTTGCAACGTGGTTATCCCATGCGGCGGTGCCGCGTTGGATACCGTTCAGTTGCGTTTGGAGCGTCCGCAAACTGCGGTTCAGCTCCTTGGGAGAAGCCGAGTCAAGGCGGCGCAGAACATTGTCGACCGATGCGGCCGAGCCCTTGATCTGGTCAATGGCCTTTTGCGTCTGCCGCAGTTCACGCTGTAACTTCCGCATCGTAGCCTTATCGCCGGCAGTCGCGGCCTTGGCTATCTGCTTTTCGAGGCGCTGCGCGTCTTGTTCAAGGGTCGCGAGCATCTTCTGAGCCTGTTTGCCGTTCACGGAGAGAACGACATTGGCCGTAGTGGTATAGTTTGCCATCGGAAAATCTGAAATTTGTGAGTGTTGAGCAAATTTCAGCGAAAATCGCGAGCCGTTAAAAGACACTTGGAACGGCGAGCGTCGAAAATGATTATGCTGCCAGTCAGCATAATACCGCTTGGCTCGGAAAAACGGGTTAACACTTTTTAACGCGATTTTCCAAAGAAATTTTCTTAACTCCCTGAGTTGAAAATTTCAAGTAGCGAAGTATGAGCTACTTAGGGGGTGCAGGGGGCGTTTACGCCCCCGCCACCGTCTGTGAAGACCCCCCACCGCCCTACGCCTTCTTTTCGCCTCGCCCCCTCTCGCCCCCTCGCTATATGCAGACCGCCACCCCCATTGCGCGGTAAAATCGCTGCCGTGAAGGTCAAATTTCCACGAGTGGAAATTGACCTTTGCGACAGCACCGCTCTCTCGGCTTGCCGAGGTTCAACGTGGCGATGGGCGGTGATGACGATGTTGCGCGTAACGGAGGTGAGACTGACAAAGGAGCGTTGGCGACTTGGCGCTCACAGCACAGAGGGGTGTCGTGTAGTGCAACGAAGCGACAGGCAATCTCTAAAATCCGCTTGCGGTTTGAGAGTTTGCCGACCCCTCCGTGCCGTTGAAAGCGCGGAGTTGACATAAGCGGTTGTCAGTCTGCCGCAGTGGAGTAAGTGCAGCGTCGCACCGACCATCGGGGCTTGGGGCGGGGTCAATGCCGTGGGCTTGGGATGAAGGCGGCTGCTTCCTCTATGGGTGGGAGGAACGAGGAAGCCGACAGCTCGCGCCGACCGGAGGAATGAGTGCAGCGCACTGGCCTCGACGAGCCGGAAAAAGCAAGCGGAGGTTTCCGAGTTGACAGCGAAACGGGAGCGGGCCAACACCACGACGTAGGAGTGGTGGCGGCGAAAAGCGGGAGAGTAGCCGTCAAAGAGAGTTTATGACCGTATGCGCAGACAAACGCGCCCGACACCGAGACGTAGGAGCGGTGTCGGGGTAAAGCGGAGGGCAAGCTATCGGGCGTAATCTCTCGCCTCGGAAACCGCAGCGGTCTTTATTCACAGTGGAGCAAAGCGTAGCCGTGAACAAAGATGCTTCGGGCTTGGCGAGGTATAGGGTGCAAACGGTTGACGGAGGAAGTGTTCGTAAAGATGGCGGCTTCCTCATTCCGGGCGGGTCGGAAAGGATGAACGCGATAAACCAAACGAGCTACCCTCACGGGCAACTCGCTTGACCAACTTATGAAAAAACTACTCTCGTTTTCGATAGAAAAGATAGATGAAAACACCGGCAATCAGGATTGCGAGCACTGATGTTAACGTGCCGTCAGGCGGATTATAGAGGCGCGTTGTGGCGGTGTGTTCAGTTGAAGCCTCGGCAGCGGATTTCTTATAAGCCACCGTATCAAGCTGATTGAAGGCTTCAACGCTATCCCTGTAAACACGCCGCTGGTCAATGACGCGCCCTTTGGTTGCCGTCAGGCGAATAATCTCCGGCGCCTCGGCGTATTCCACAGGTCGCTCG
>JBJFEE010000027.1:0-4275 GCA_051890455.1 Muribaculaceae bacterium | reverse complement strand
CATAACGCAAAATGAAGATAATAATATATGGCTGAACTCGAATCAATAAATTTGTTAGACCGCTGCTCGATACCCGAGCTGAGGGATAAAAACTTTTTTATCCCCGACTATCAGCGTGGCTATCGTTGGGGTGAAACCCAAATACGCCAACTGCTCGAAGACCTTTATGGCTTTTTCTACGACAAACGCTCACAAGGTGCGTTTTACTGCTTACAGCCAGTCGTAGTAAAGCAAATGGAACAGGCACAAGTTGCCGCTCTCGGCTTAAATAGCCCGACCGACAACAATGTGTGGTACGAGGTCATCGACGGCCAGCAACGCCTAACAACCATTCGCATTATTCTCGCCCTTGAAGAACTTCTCGACGAGGACAAAGATTTGTCGTTCAACATTCATTATCAGACGCGCCCACAGCTCGGCAAGATATTCGCCAATCTGCAAAAGAAGCGCGACGAGAATAAGAAATACACAATCTATGCCGATATTGACGGACGCATGGATATTGACACTTGGCATATTCTGCAAGCCGCCAATCAAATAATCAACTGGTTTCAGAACGAAACCCCGCCGCTTCGCCCGAACCTCAGCAGCTTCAAAGGCACGTTCTATGAGAATTTCTCAAACGACCGTGACAAAGACAAATCGGTGCAGGTTATTTGGTATGAATTGCGCGATGATGCAAAGCCTGTCGACATTTTCAAACGGCTCAACGATAAATGTATTTCATTGAACAATGCAGAACTTATCCGTGGCATGTTCCTTTCGGATGCCGCCGTCTACAATGCCGACAATGAGTTGCTTCGCCAGTTCGCAGCAGATATGCAGGAAACCGTCGAGCAGCGTGAGAAGGCTCGCAAGCAAGCCCACATCATCGAGCAATGGGATATTATCGAGCGAGAATTGCGCAATGATCAATTCTGGCTCTTTATCCACAATGAGTCGGATGCCGCCGATGCCGGGTACAGTTGCCGTATAGAATACATCTTCGACCTTATCGCCAAAAAGGAACAAGGCGAGCGCGACCGCCTTTATACCTATGTGGAGTTTGACAATATGCTCAAACTCGGCAAGGTTGAAGACCTTTGGGAACTTTGGCTAAAGGTCGAAACCTATTTCTCGTATCTTAAATATTGGTACAACAATCACGATTACTACCACAAGATAGGCTACCTCGCCGCCGACAAGAAACTTGGCTCTCGAATACTCATGGAGCTTTTGGAGAAAGCATCCACGCTCTCGACCAAAGCGTTTAACGCCTTGATTGAGGAGAAAATCATGGATAGCATTACCAAGGTGATTAAACGCGGCGACCCGCCGAAGCCTATCTTGGAGTACACCTATACCGACGACTACGAGAAGTTGAAGCAGGTGCTGTTCCTCTACAACGTAGAGTCAACGCGCATCCTCAATAAAGAGAAATTTCCCTTCAACAAATACAAGTCGGAAAAGAACTGGACTTTAGAGCATATCCACGCTCAAAACTCCGACCTTATCGACCACTCCGATAAGGACAAATGGGTTGAGTGGTTTGCCGAAAACGAGCGCGTTTTAGCATCACTGCAAAAACGCTTCCCCGAAAATACGGAACTCACTGAGTTGCTTGATTTGTTGCGCAAAGAACAGCAACGCCTCGCATCTTCTCGCGAACGCTTCCAGTTTAATGACTTGAAGCTGGTGTTTGACAATGTACTCCGTTTCTTCGACGGCCTTGCAGGTGCCGAGAACCGACCGACCGTTGAGCACGGCATTTCAAACATGGCATTGCTCAGTGGCTCGACCAACTCCGCAATCAGCAACTCGGTATTCGAGGTTAAGCGACAGATTATTACCGTAGCCGATGCAGACGGAGAGTATATCCCCATTTGCACCCGCAACGTGTTTATGAAATACTACAATAAAAACCAGGAGGACTTCACCGTACAGCAGAATTTCTACTGGAGCGAGAGTGACCGTATCAATTATCTCGCCGACATCAAGCGAGTGCTTGCTGCATATCTACCAAAAGAAGTGGCTGCGCCTAAGGTTGAAACCATTAAAGAAGAAAGCGAGGTAAACAATGGCTGACAATAACGACAACAAAATAGGCAAACTGACAACCTTTCCTCGCTTAATGGCTGAGGAGTCGGTTGTAATAATCCCCAAGGTGCAGCGCGACTACGCCTATGGGCGCAAAGAGGCAAAGGTCGAAGCAGTGCTTGACGGTATGTTAGGCACTATGCTCGATGCTGTGTGCAACAATGAGGATGTCATCTTCGACTTTGTGTATGGCGGCCCATACGTTAAGAACGGTGTTGACGCATCCGGCTTAACACTGCTTGACGGACAACAACGCCTTACGACCTTGTTTCTCCTTTATTTCTATGCTTCGCTCGTTCAACCGGGAGTTACCGATAACGAGGTCGCATGGCTTAAAAAGTTCCGCTACGAAACGCGCCAGTCGGCTACCGATTTCTGTGAAGCTCTTATTGATACCGTCAGAGGCTATCTTTTGGAACGCCCCAAGGTCATAGTAAAAACCGAGGACGGCGAGAAAGAAACAGACGGCAAATCTATTTTTGATAACGTCATAGAGGGTCGCGCTAATTTGGCAAATGAAATTAGCGGACACCCCAAATATATGCCGAGCTATGACTCCGACCCAACCATTGAGTCAATGCTCAATGTGCTGGAGCGCATAGACTCCATATATAAGTCCAATCCGATGCCCGAATTATGGACTCGCCTTATGACAGGCGACAATATACGTTTCTATGCGCTGTCGTTAGACAAGTTCGGCTTGTCGGATGACTTGTATATCAAGATGAACTCTCGCGGCAAAAAACTTACGCCGTTTGAGATATTCAAGTCAGACTTGGAGAAAGCCATTGCCAAGATCGACGGCGACCTCAAAAGTGATGTCGCCAACAAACTTGACAATGCCTGGATGGATATTGTTTGGGATTTCGCCAACCCCGATGTCAGCGGAGAGGGCGAAAGTCGCGATACTATTGTGCGCCGAGCCGATGACGGCTATATGCAACTAATAAACAATATTCTCCGACTTGAATTATTCCGTCGGGACATTGAGCCGTCAAAGAATCGTCCGGCGACAATCGAAGAAATCTTCACCGGCACGGATGCCGTTAAGCAAGTCGCATCATATCTCGACACTATTTCGGATATTCATCGGTCAGAAGGTGGCATCCAAGCAAATTGGGAGAAATATTTCTATTTCTCTGAGGAAGTTTGCGGCAAGGATGATAAAATCCGTCTGTTTTGGGACAAGAAGAAACGCAAACCGGTCATTCATCTCGCCATTGAAAGCGACTTGACAGTCCCCGAACTCATATACTTCTATGCTCTTCACCTCATAAACTCTCGCAAATACGAATACAAAGATGCTATCCGTAGCTTACGAGTAGTAAGGAATTTGGTTAACGCTAACGTTAGGGGCAACAGTGCCCGTTATGATATGTTGCATGGCTTCTTGATGGATGTTGAGCACATTGTGGATAACAAAGGCTACATCAAGAATGAAAAATCAAATTCATTCGTTGGCTCTCAATGGGCAGAGGAACGTAAGAAAACAGAGAAGTTGCCCACCGAAATTTATGAAGCAGTTCTGCGATTTGAAAATCACGACATATTGAGTGGGTCTATAGCTCTATTTATGAGCGAATATCCCGAAGCAACTGAATTGGAAGCACAGCTAAAGCATTTTGAAGAAATCCTCGGACAGAATGCTTGGGATTACTTCCAAACTCTCAAAAGTAACCTGCTCGATACCGAGATTGACTACATGCAGGCTTCGCCATACATGGTCAGTGACACCAGCCAAACAAAGCGATACTTCATACATCGCTACGAAGCACTGAAAGATTTCTTTATCGCTAACGAGCAGCGACGTTTTCAAGATAACATTCTGAAAATCGTCGCTAAAATACCGTCGGCTGATGCTATCAAACCTTGCTCTGAAAAATGCAAGGATTTCAGAATCTACGATTGGCAATATTATATGGCTAAGTATTCCGACTCCTCCCGTTGCGATACCTCCCAAGGTTGCTATACTTGGGATGATCGGGAGAACTGCCCGCTTGAGCTTATAGTGCTCAATAGCCAGTCACATAGCCAATATAATATTGAGTGGAAGATGCTTAACCGCATACTCGTTAGCGAAATATGGGACGATAATGTGAAGTATTCGCTTGACAACCACGCTTCGGCTCCTTTGGTTCTCAATAAACTCGGTTGCTACCTCGACATGAAACAAGAGGGTTGGCAACTGGTATGCCGTGA
>JBJFEE010000026.1:0-27419 GCA_051890455.1 Muribaculaceae bacterium | reverse complement strand
TCTGGGTCAACAACTACGTCGCCAACCAGGCCTACAACCGCTACTCGCAGATGATTCCCGACATCCGCCGCGTGCAGTCGGGCCTTGAGAACGGCATCGACGAGGCCATCGGCAAAGCCAAGGCCGACATCGCATCCATGAGCTACGCCGACGCACAGAACTATCTTGCCGACGTCACCAATTCATGGGCCTCGAAAGCTACCAAAGACTATAAGAACCTCGGCGATATGCTCCTTGTCAAATACCTCGACGGCAACATCAAGGCGCAGAACGAGGACGGCAGTTTCTCGCGCGACGAAAACGGCATCGCCAAAGGACTCAAGTTCGGCGGCTACAACGAGCGCTACTTCCGCTCAATCGTCAACGAACAGGGCGACCGCCTGCGCGTGGTGGAAATCAAATAACCCGCTCCGAAACGCAACAACGACCTTTTCGACATGAAAAAGGAAACGGTAAAAAAACACCTCGGATACCTGCTCAAGTTCGGCGTCCCCCTGGCGATAACGGTGCTGCTATGCAGATCTCTCTTCACCGACGTACGCCCCGCCGAGATGTGGCATATCATCGTCACCCAGTGCGATTTCTGGTGGATAGCGCTGGCGCTGGTAATCTCCATCTTCTCGCACGTCTTCCGCGCCATACGCTGGCGCCTGCAGCTGCAGGCCCTCGGCATCAATCCGCCGCTGTTCACACTGGTGCTCAGCATTTTCGGCACCTACTCCATCAACCTGGTGCTCCCGCGCCTGGGCGAGCTGTGGCGCTCCGACTTCATCGCCAAGCGCAGCAAAAGCTCCTTCTCGACAGTCTTCGGCTCGATGATGGGCGACCGCCTCGCCGACACGGTGACGGTGTTCCTGATGACCCTCGTCACCTTCTTCATCGCCACCACGCAGATGTCGCGCTATCTCGATGACGTACAGTTTGTCGAGAGCATCACCGCCTTCCTGCGCTCCCCATGGCTGTGGATAGGCATCGTGGTCTTCATCGGCCTCTTCTGGTGGTTCATGATATGGAAAACAGAGATTAAGCTCGTGACAAAGATACAGGACTTTCTCCGCGGCATCTGGAAGGGCTTCGCCGCCATGGCTCAGGTGAAGAACAAAGGCCTGTGGCTGCTGCTCACCCTGTGCATCTGGGGCTGCTACTTCACCCAGCTCTACGTGGCCTTCTACGCCTTCCCCTTCACCGCCGACACCGTCGCCGAGTTCGGCGTCCTGGCAGTGCTGGTGACCTTCGTGCTGTCGTCGCTGTCGATGGGCGTACCCTCCAACGGCGGCCTCGGCCCCTGGCAATGGTCGGTCGTCCTGGCTCTCTGCACCTTCTACCATGTCGGCAAAGCCGACGCAATCACCTTCGCCAACACCGTCATGGGCATGCAGACCCTCCTGCTGATTGTTCTCGGTATCTTCACCTTCGCCTGCATCTCCATCCAGGACCGCAAAAAAAGAAAATACAAAATACATAAGTAAGTTGAAAAAATTAGCTTATAGATATTTTGAAGAGATTTTGAGATGATTTTTGGGCTTGAATGAAGGAGTTTAGCGTGCTAAACGACTGAATGAAAGCACAAAAAGCGCTCAAAAGCAATCGCTTCAGCGCTTGCGAAGCAAGAATTCAAAATTTCATAAGCATCAAACTTACTTAATGTTATAACTAATTTTTTAAACTTACATAACACTCAAAATACATGGCAAAAGTTGTTATCATAGGCTGTGGCGGTGTAGGCACCGTCGTCGCCCACAAATGCGCTCAGAACCACGATGTGTTCTCCGAGATCATCATAGCTTCGCGCACGCAGAGCAAATGCGACGCCGTAGCCCGCGTCATCAACAAACCCTGGGTCAGCACCGACCGCGTCGACGCCGACAACGTAGACGACGTCGTGGCACTCTTCGAGCGTCACAAGCCCGACCTCGTCATCAACGTCGCCCTGCCTTATCAGGATCTCACCATCATGGACGCCTGCCTGCGCGCCGGCGTCAACTACCTCGACACCGCCAACTATGAGCCCAAGGACGAGGCTCACTTCGAATATTCGTGGCAGTGGGCCTACCGCGAGCGCTTCGAGAAGGCCGGCCTGACCGCCATCCTCGGCTGCGGCTTCGACCCGGGTGTCTCCGGCGTCTTCACCGCCTACGCCGCCAAGCACTGGTTCTCGGCCATGGAGACCCTCGACATCGTCGACTGCAACGCCGGCAACCACGGCAAGGCTTTCGCCACCAACTTCAACCCCGAAATCAACATCCGCGAGATTACCCAGAACGGCCGCTACTACCAGGACGGCAAATGGATTACCACCGGTCCCCTCGAAATCCATCAGGACCTCACCTATCCCAATATCGGTCCCCGCGACTCTTATCTGATGTACCACGAGGAGCTGGAAAGCCTGGTGCAGAACTTCCCCACTATCCGCCGCGCCCGCTTCTGGATGACCTTCGGTCAGGAGTACCTCACCCACCTGCGCGTCATACAGGACATAGGCATGGCCCGCATCGACCCCATCGAGTACCAGGGCCAGCAGATTGTGCCCCTGCAGTTCCTCAAGGCCGTCCTCCCCAACCCTCAGGACCTCGGCGCCAACTACCACGGCGAGACCTCCATCGGCTGCCGCATTTCCGGCAAGGGCAAGAACGGCGAGGACCTCACATACTACATCTACAACAACTGCAGCCACGAGGAGGCATACAAGGAAACAGGCATGCAGGCCGTCAGCTACACCACCGGCGTTCCCGCAATGATTGGCGCCATGATGTTCCTCACCGGAAAGTGGAACAAGCCCGGCGTCCACAACGTCGAGGAGTTCGACCCCGACCCCTTCATGGCCCAGCTGCCCCTCCAGGGGCTCCCATGGCACGAAGTCATCAACGCCGACCTCGAACTGTAAGAATACCCACCAACTCAGAATTTATGTCTGAATACATCGTTTCGGCGCGCAAATACCGTCCCTCCACCTTTGCTTCGGTGGTGGGACAGGCCGCGCTGACAAATACCCTGAGAAACGCCGTGGCCTCGGACCGCCTGGCCCACGCCTACCTGTTCTGCGGCTCGCGTGGCGTCGGCAAGACATCGTGCGCGCGCATCTTCGCCAAGACCATCAACTGCACCCATCGCACACCGGAGGGTGAGGCCTGCAACGAGTGCGACTCGTGCCGCTCGTTCAACGAAGGCCGGTCGATGAACATCATCGAGCTGGACGCCGCCTCGCACAACGGCGTCGAGGACATCAAGAACCTGTGCGAGCAGGTGCAGGTGCCTCCCACCGACGGACGCTACCGCGTCTTCATCGTCGACGAGGTGCACATGCTGTCCGCGGCCGCCTTCAACGCCTTCCTCAAAACCCTCGAGGAGCCGCCGTCCCATGCCATCTTCGTCCTCGCCACCACCGAGAAGCACAAGATTATCCCCACCATCCTCTCGCGCTGCCAGATTTACGATTTCAACCGCATCACCATCGCCGATATGGTGAACCATCTGCAGTATGTGGCCGCGAACGAAGGCATCACCGCCGAGCCCCGTGCCCTGAGCGTGATAGCCCGCCATGCCGACGGCGCCATGCGCGACGCCCTCTCAATCTTCGACCAGGTGGCGGCCTCCTCGCGCGGCAACATCACCTACGCCTCGGCCATCGCCAACCTCAACATCCTTGACAACAGCTATTTCGAACGGCTTTGCGACTGCTTCGCCGCCTCGGACGTCCCCGGCGCCCTCAACATCTACGCCGAGGTGCGCGAGAAGGGCTTTGACTCGCTCTTCTTCATCAACGGCGTCGGCCAGTACGTCCGCGACCTCATGGTAGCGCGCGACCCGTCGACGATAAAACTCCTCGAAGCCTCCGATGACGAGCGTCAGGCCATGGCCGCCCGCGCCGCCAAGCTCTCCCCGGAGTTCTTCTACCGCGCCATGGCCATCGTCAACTCCACCGACCTCAATTTCCGCACCGCCTCCAACAAACAGTTCCTCGTCGAGCTCGCGCTCATCCGGCTATGCCAACTACTGAGCCCCTCGACGACGGCGATGACGTCGGGGGGCCGCTGAACTCAATCGCCGAGTTCCATCAGGCTCAGCCCGCGAACCCTGCTCCGGCGGCAAAGCCCGCAACGGCCGCCGCTCCCGCCTCTCCGGCCCCACAGGCTGCCGGACGGACGGAGGTGCACCGTGCGCCCGCACCGACCCCGACTCCGGTTCCCGCCGGAGGCCCGCGCCCCGTCGTGTACGGACCTGTCGTAGGACGTCCCCAGGCCCGGGGCATGCGCACAAGCCTCGACAGCAAAGTGCTGTCGATAAACACCGCCAAAGCAGCTCCCGCAGCTCCCGCAGCCGAAACTCAGTCAGCGGAAACGGCACCCCGGGAAACCGATAAGCCCGCCAGCGAGTTCTCCGCCGAACAGCTTGCCGGGGCGTGGACATCCTACATCGAAAGCCACGGTCAGGAGCAGCTGCTGGTACACACCATGCGCTCGCACGTCCCGGTGCGCCGCGCCGGTTCCTTCGGCCTTGATGTCGAAGTCGACAGCGACATGCAGGCCAGCCAGATTAACGAAGCCCTGCCACGCCTCCTCGACCACCTGCACACCTCCCTCGACAACTACTCCGTCACCATCACCGTCCACGTCAAGGACGGCCCCGGCTCCCCCTCGACCTGGAACGAGCGCGAAGTCCTCGCCGACATGCTCAAACGCCACCCCGACCTCCGCCGCTACATGGACGAGCTGGGTCTGACCCTTTCCTGAAAAATCAGTCTCCCTAAAACAGCTGAGATAGCTATAATAGCTAAATTAGCTATCTCAGCTATTTTAGCAAACACCCCATTTTTATGAAATCCAAACTCGGCATCCTTACCCTGGCACTTGCCATCCTCGGCTGCGCACAGGCCTATGCCCTTACCGGCAGCTGGCGCGGAAACCTCTCTTTCGGCGGAGCGAGCCTGCCCCTCGTCTTCAATTTCTCGGAAAGCACGTCCGGCGTCACACAATGCACCATGGACTCGCCCAATCAGGGCGCCACGGGCATCCCTGTCTCGGTAGCCCTTTGCAGCGCCGACTCCGTCGCACTTGACTGCAAGGTCATCGGTGCTTCATACAACGGCAGAATCGCCGGAGGAACCATCACCGGTACCTTTCGCCAGGGCGGCATGTCGTTTTCTCTGACGCTCAGAGGCGAAGATCCCCTTGAGGTACGGCGCCCGCAGACACCCAAAGCGCCATTCACCTACGAGTCAGTCGACACCACCTTCACAGCCCCTGACGGAACTGCCCTGGCCGGCACACTCACTATGCCGATGACGGCCGAAAGCAAGAAAATACCCGCAGTGGTATTTATCTCCGGCAGCGGTCCGCAGAACCGCGATGAGGAGCTGTTCGAGCACAAACCCTTTGCCGTCATCGCCGACTATCTCGCTCGCAACGGCGTAGCCTCGCTCCGCTACGACGACCGCGGCACGGCCAAATCCGGCGGCGACTTCAAGACAGCCACCACCTACACCTTCAAGGACGATGCCCGCGCCGCCGTCGACTTCCTGCGCACCATCCCTGCCATAGGTAAAGTCGGCGTCATCGGACACTCCGAGGGTGGCACGATTGCCTTCCTGCTCGGCGCCGACAAAGTCCCCGATTTCATCATCTCGCTGGCCGGAATGGCCGTCCCCGGCAAAGAAACCATCCTTGACCAGAACCGCCGCTCACTCGTCAAGTCCGGCATGAGCGAAACCGACATCAACAACAGCCTCGCCCTGCTCAGCCTCCTCTTCGACGAAATGGCACACCAGGCACGCCGCGGCGGCCAGCCGACACCCATCGACGTCGACTCGCTCGTCAAAGCATCCAAAATCACGCCTCCCGCCACTGTCCTGGCCTCGATGAAGGCCTCGCAGAAAACCCGCACCCCCTGGCTCGACGTCTTCTTAGGCCTCGACCCCACGCCAAGCCTCTCAAAAATCAAATGCCCCGTCCTCGCCATCAACGGCGACAAAGACACCCAGGTCGACGCCGCCGCTAACCTCTCCGCCATCAAAAGCCACTGCAAAAAAGCCGACATCAGACAGCTCCCCGCCCTGAACCACCTCCTCCAGCACGCCACCACCGGCGAAGTCACCGAATACCCCGAAATCCGCGAAACCATCTCCCCCGAAGTCCTCGCCCTAATCCTATCCTTCATCACCCGCCAACAATAATGGTGTTCCTTTCACCCGCATGTATTTTTGGTTTTTAGGGAAATTGTGCTATCTTTGCAAACGCGGTGACGGAGGACAGGCTTTGTTGCCTTGTGCGCCACGACTCCGCATGGTTTTTCTGAAATCAATTATTATCATAACCTATAAATTTGAAATCTGATGAAATTTATTTTTAAGAACCTTGCCGTGGCGGCTTTCGCTCTGGGCGCTGCGGTGGCTTTGACTTCTTGCAACTCGGATGGCGACGGAGCTCTCACCAACGTGCAGTGGAGCTATTCATTTGAGGTCACCAACTCGCAGGACTTCACCACCGAGGGCTACTATGACAGATGCTATGACACGGAGCTCAAGAGCATCCAGTATGCGCCCAACCTCGCCATGAGCCACTCCGCACAGGTCGACACTTACGACGGCGTCGAGTACAAGTCGTGGTACGGCTTCTGCCCCTCGCGCTCGAAGGACAACGCCGACCAGGGTGTCAGCGGCGACTGGATTGCCCACCAGTGGGGCAGCATCACCGGCGGCGGCGCCAACGGCTCGCTTGATTATGTGCTGGCTTACTGGGACACCCGCGAACCTCTTGCCTCGGCAGGCGAAAAGGTGCCCGAGGAACCCTGCTGCGCCATGGTGTTCGCCACCGCCGGCACGTCCAACCCCCAGAGCGTGAAAATCACCAACAGCGCCTACGGCTACTACGCCATGCTCCACGGCACCGACTTCAACCTGCCTTTCAGCTCGACTGACTGGTGCAAGGTCATCTTCTACGGCGTCAACGACGGCCAGCGCGTCAGCAAGGTCGAGCACTACCTCGCCAAGGACGGCAAAATCGCCAACACCTGGGAGACCGTCGACCTCACCCCGCTGGGCAACGTCCGCGCCGTCTACATGCAGATGGAGTCGAGCCAGACCAGCATGTGGGGCATGACCAATCCCTCGTACTTCTGCCTTGACGACCTCAAGACTGCTTTCCAGACATACTGATAAATCTGAAAAAGGGTGCACCATGTCTTTGAACATAGAGCGCCCTTTTTTCATTTATATAGAGGTGCCGTAACAACGACAGAAAATGTAGGGACGTGCCTTTGGCACGTTTGCCCGGGCGAAAGGCCGCGGCATACCGCGACCATACATCCGTACCCGGCCTGACATCGCAAAGCGATGTCCCTACATTTGCCGGCTCGCCCTTCAAGCCCTGAAAAACTAAAACATAACTGACACATGGCACAGAAAAAGAATACTGCCGCTGTTGCGGCCAAGCCCGCGGCGGCCCGCAAGCCGCGCAAACGTACCCTTGGAATTTTGCGCGACGACCCCTGGCTGGAGCCTTATGCCGCCGCCATCGAGGGACGTCACGAAGACGCCAAACGCCGCGAGAAGGAACTCACCGGCGGACGCCGCGGCGGTCTTGACCAGTTTGCCAACGCCCACAACTACTTCGGCCTGCACCGTACCGCCGACGGCGGATGGGTCTTCCGCGAGTGGGCACCCCATGCCACCGGGATAAGCCTAATCGGCGACTTCAACGGCTGGAAGGCCGGTGTCCCCGAATACACCCTGCACCCCGTCGGCAACGGCAACTGGGAGGTGGAGATGCCCTTCGAGGCCATGCGTCACGGCCAGCTGTACAAGATGTACGTCAGCTGGGACGGCGGCAGCGGCGAGCGCATCCCCGCCTACGCCACCCGCGTCGTCCAGGACGAGAAGACGCATCTTTTCTCCGCCCAGGTATGGGACCCCGCCGAGCCGTACAACTGGAAGGTCAGCAACTTCGAGCCGGACACGCGCCCGCTGCTCATCTACGAGTGCCATATCGGCATGGCCCAGGACAAGGAGGGCGTGGGCACCTACGCCGAGTTCCGCGACAACATCCTGCCGCGCATCGCCGCCGACGGCTACAACGCCATCCAGATTATGGCCATCCAGGAGCATCCCTACTACGGCTCCTTCGGCTACCATGTGTCCAACTTCTTTGCTCCGTCGAGCCGTTTCGGCACACCCTACGACCTCAAGAGCCTCATCGACCGAGCCCACGAGTTAGGGCTGGCATGCATCCTTGACATCGTCCACAGCCACGCCGTCAAGAACGAGGCCGAGGGCCTGGCGCGCCTCGACGGCTCGTACGACCAGTACTTCAACACCGGCGCACGCCGCGAGCATCCCGCCTGGGACTCGCTGCTGTTCAACTACGGCAAGACCGAGGTGCTCCATTTCCTGCTCTCCAACTGCAAATACTGGATAGAGGAGTTCCGTTTCGACGGCCTGCGCTTCGACGGCGTGACCTCGATGCTGTACTACGACCACGGCCTGGGAGCCAACTTCGGCGGCTATGGCGACTACTACAACGGCAATCAGGACACCGACGCCATCACATACCTCACCCTGGCCAACAAACTCGTCCACTATATCTCCAAGACGGCCATCACTATCGCCGAGGAGATGAGCGGCATGCCCGGACTGGCCCTGCCCGTCAAGGACGGCGGCATAGGCTTCGACTACCGCATGGCCATGGGCATCCCCGACTACTGGATCAAGACACTCAAGGAGAAAAAAGACGAGGACTGGCATCCCACCTCGATTTTCTGGGAGCTCACCAACCGCCGCGCCGACGAAAAGACCATCAGCTACTGCGAGAGCCACGACCAGGCCCTCGTCGGAGACAAGACCATCATTTTCCGCCTCATCGACGACAAAATGTACTGGCATATGATGATGGGCGACGACGACATGACCGTCGCCCGCGGCATGGCCCTGCACAAGATGATACGCCTCGTCACCCTGGCCACAATCAACGGCGGCTACCTCAACTTTATGGCCAACGAGTGGGGCCATCCCGAGTGGATAGACTTCCCCCGCGAAGGCAACGGCTGGAGCTACAAATATGCCCGACGCCAGTGGAACCTCGTCGACAACCCCAATCTTAAGTATCATCTGCTCAATAACTTCGACAACGCCATGATTGAGCTTGTCGGCGGCATCTACAACTTCCAGACCCTGCCCGTGCGCAAGCTGTGGGAGAAAGACGACGACCAGATACTCGCCTTCATGCGCGGCGACCTCTGCTTCGTCTTCAACTTCAGCCCCGACAAGTCCTACGACGGTTACGGCATCCTCGCCCCTCCCGGCTGCTATCAGGTAGTCCTCGACACCGACCGTCCCAAATTCGGCGGCTACGGCAACGTCGACGACAGCGTCAAGCACCTCACCGCCCCCGACCCCCTGTACTCCCCCGCCGGCGTGGCCTGGCTCCGCCTCTACCTCCCCGCCCGCACCGCCATCGTCCTCCACCGCACCAACTGATAACTGCGGACAAAAAACACATCATAAACAAGAAGCTGTGTCAAAATAGCCTAAATGTAGGGGAGGGTGTGTCAAAATAGCCTGAATGTAGGGACATGCCTTTGGCATGTTGGACCAATATGCTGTCTTTCAGGCTTAACATCGCAAAGCGATGTCCCTACATCATTAAAATCTCACATTTTGACACACCGCCTTATCCAAACCGTTGGTTTTCAGACTTAACATCGCAAAGCGATGTCCCTACATCATTAAATTCCCGCAATTTGACACACCCTCTTTTATGTCGGACGAGGAGAAAAAGTCTTGGTACGTCTGAAAGATGTACGGACAATCAGCGGACAATTTTGCTGACATCCATGCCGGAACGGAGGATGTAGACGCCATGCGGAAGCGAGGTGAGATTGATATTTTCGCCACGGGCGACAGGGACTCCTGCTATGTCATAGATTTCAGTTGTTGTACCGATGTCGGCGGCCATGTCAGTGATGCCGGTAGTTCCCGAGCTGTTTACTTCCACACTCGACAGTTCGACGCCCTTGCCAATGCTGTCCCGAAAGTACATGATACATAATAGACTTTGGTTCGTGTCGCGCAAAAGGGCCGGGCTGACACCCACGGTCCAGGTCAGCGTCCCGGTAATATTTCTCCCGGCTGCAGGCAAAGTGATCTGTTGACCGTCAGCCTCGCCATACTCCAAGTCTCCCGATACAGAGTACAGCACAGGATAGACCGGAGCATCGAAAGTCTTGCCATCCAGCACCTGAATCTGCGCGGTGACGGTGGCGGTGACCGAAGATGTGCCACGATTAATGTCTACCGTGTGCCACAATATCCTCACATTGGCAGCGTCCGAGGCGTCTGCGGCATAAACGGGACCGGCAACGGTGGATAACGCACCCATCATGGCCAAAAGTGTGTAATTCGTTTTCATGACAGATTAAGTTGATAAAATAAATCCATAGTAATGAGAAAAAAAACAGATATATCGAAAAGGACAGACATATCCCCATCCTCCTGATTTATTATAACAAAGCACAACACCCTTTTGCTACCGTCCGCAACATAAAAAAACTTAATACCGGCAAAGCCGCCCCGCATCACAGCATCCATGCGATGGATACGACCGACAAAACAGTTATATAAATCTTTTCTGTTGTTAAAAGCATAAATAAAATTAATTATTGCAAAAGAATAAATAAAATCGTATATTTGCCGTCAAATTGACCTTGTCTGTTTCCTGTTGGGACCGGCAGGGACGGTTTAGCAATTTGACTTATCAAAGAAGCGTTTATCGACGCTGATTTCAGGGGCATAAGACTCGGCGTTGTCCGCCATAAGACGGTGTATTCTCCGTAGTGGCTTTGGACGATGCGGGAACTACAGCTATTGAAGCAGCGGCAGATATAGGTTCCTACGCTTTTCATTTTGCCTTGTTGGACAGGGAATCTTCCAACATACCAACCAATCATAGTCCTATGAAAAAGACTATCTTCGCAGTAATAGCATTGATGCTGGCCGTTTCTGTCTCTACTTATGCAGACAGCGTCAAGGACCAGCTTAAGGAGCGCAAGGAACTTGCCAAAGCTTCAAAGAAAGAGCTTAACGAAAAAGCAAGCAAGGCCGCACGTAAGGAGGCAAAGAAGCTCAGCAAGGAGGGCTGGAAGACCGCTCCCGGCGCACTGCCCCTGGAGAAACAGCTCGACCGCTCGTACATTATGCAGTATCAGTACGACAACGACGGCTTTCCCCAGTTCATCATGGCCGAGGCAATGAGCACCGGCGGCAACTATGATGCCGCAAAGATGCAGGCTCTCGAACTAGCCAAGCAGAACCTCGCCGGCCAGATTCAGACCGAGATAACGGCTCTTATCGAAAACACTGTAGCCAACGAGCAGCTAAGCCAGAGCGACGCAGAATCGGTTACCCGCAGCGTCATGGCCAGCAAAAACCTTATATCGCAGAGCATCGGCCGCGTAGTCCCCGTCACCGAGGTGTACCGTCAGGTAAACGGCAATCAGCGCGAAGTGCTTGTACGCATAGCCTACAGCCAGGCAATGGCCAAGGCGGCCGCCAAACGTGCCGTAAAAAAAGACCTTGAACAGCGCGGCGACAATCTGCACGAAAAACTTGACAGCCTGCTGGGCTGGTAACACGCACGACGTACGACGCAATATAACACGACGTACGACACGATATAAGCTGTCTGTTCCATGAGGATTTTAACGCTTGCCGCAACACTGCTACTGTCGGTAGTGACCGCGCTGTCTCAGAAAACCAAGACGGCCGAGGCCACATACATATACTATGGACAGGAGAACGAGACTATCGCGCAGGTAAAGCAAAAAGCTCTTGAACGCGCGCGTCTCCAGGCCATCGAGGATGCCTTCGGTAGCGTCGTCATGCAAAGTAACAGCACGGTCATCACCAACGAAAACGGCAAGACTGACAGCAAGTTCTACTCGGTGGGCGGCAGTGAGGTCAAAGGGGAATGGATTGAGACCATCGGGCAGCCCAAATTCGAGATAGAATACAAAGACCACATCATCGTGGCCAAGTGCACCGTGCGCGGCAAGATTCGCGAAATCACAGAAGCGCGTACTCCACTCGAAGTCAGGATACTGCGCAACGGCACCGAGCTGCGCGACGAGGCCGATGACTTCCGCGAAGGCGACGATATGTTCCTTTATTTCAAAACTCCGGTCGAAGGTTCTTTGCTGGTGTTCATGCTTGACGGCGAGGACAACGCCTACTGCCTGTTGCCGTACGCCCGCTGCGCCGAGCCGGCACGAAAGGTGTACAAGGACATCCCGTACGTGTTTTTCTCGTCCGAAATGGAAGCGGACATTCAGCCCGGCCTTGTCGACGAGTACACCCTGACCTGCAATGGCGCTGTCGAGCAGAACGAGATTGTTACCGTCTTTGCTCCCGGAAACCTCGTACGCCCCAACATGACCTTCGCCGACGAGTCCGTGCCCGGTATGCTGCCCGCGGCCGAGTTCCGCAAATGGCTGGCCGACGTCAAAAAACACGATAACAAAATACAATCAATCAGTAATATTATCACAATCAAAAAATCACAGCGATGAAAAAACTGCTTTTAATTATCGCCCTGTTGGGATTTATGGCAGGCACAGCTGTTGCCCGCGACGTCAAGACCAACTACCGCACCGCACTGGTAATGGCATATTCGCCCGCCAACAGCGTCTATGAGGACGAAAATATCAAGCTCGAAATCTATGGCGAGCGTCTCTGGGCCACCAACAAGACCAATAAGACCATCTTTATCGACCTGTCGCAGTGCTTCCTTGTGCACAACGGTTCGTCGTACCCCATGTTCGAAGAGAGTACGGACGAAAAGAAGGCCTCCAAGAAGAAAAAATCAACCTCAATCGAAGAGTTTATCTCGATAGCCCCCAGCACCGGCAGCAAGCAGAACGAGACCTTCATCTGCAACATGGCCGGCGGTATCTACGGCAAATACACCACCACCGAGTCGCCCGCCGGCAACTTCTCGGAGTACGAGGAGCGCTTGCTTGCCATCATCAACGAGATGGTCAACGAGTCGCTCGACGCCGACCCCAAGGGCAAGGAATATCTGGGCACTGCAAGCCGTCACCTCACCGAGGACGAGAGCGTCAGCAACATCGGCGCCTCGATTGCCTATGCCTTCAACAAGCGCTCGGAGGAATGGACCCCCGTTGTTATCTCGACCTGGGTGAGCGACGTTTATCTTGCTCCCTACTACGTTGAGATGCCCCCCGAACTGTCCAAGAAAGACAAACGCGGTTTCGGCGTCAAGAAAACCGAGGCTGCCAAGGTGCACATCAAGGCCGACAGCCCCTTCGAATTCGAGCAGGAGAAGTCTCCCGTCATCGTCTGCGACTGGACCGGTGACTTCAAGAAAGGTGAATTCACACTCGACCCCACTTGGGTATCAAAGAAGAAAGGCATGAACATCGGCAAACTGCTTCTTGCCTCCATCGCCACCATAGCCACCGGCGGTGTCGGTGCCGTCCTCTTCGCCAACTACGACGAGACCCACTACAAGAAGGAAATCGTCTTCAACGGCGCCAACGACAACTGGGGCAAGATGTCCTACATGAAGAGCAAGGATCTCTCGCAGTTCAAGAACGACTGATACGCACACTGTAACGAATAGCTTTTTATTACAGCACCGAATTTAAGGCATGTCAGCGCCGGTCCTCTCGGGCGGGCGCCGGCATTGCCGTTAATAACAGTAAACAATATATGCGCAAGATTCTGTCACTTGTTTTCGGCCTTTTTGCTCTATGCACCTGGGCTTACACGCTGAGTCCGCGCACCGAGAAAGTTTTTGATGAACTGGGACGCGGCAATGTCACCGAAGCTTTGTCTCAGCTCAAAACCGCCGCCGCAACCAATGACGTCATGGCCCAGTTCTACCTGGGATATTGCTACGAACATGGAATAGGCGTCGACGCCGATGCCCGTCAGGCTTTCAACATGTACCGCAGGGCCGCCGAGCGCGGCTTTGCCCCGGCGATGGCCGAGCTGGCCCGCTGCTACAGCGACGGCATAGGCATCGAGGCCAACCCCAGGCGTGCCGACGAATGGCAGAAACGGTTTGCCGCACGTGACAAAGGCGACACGATGCCCGACTTAGGCGAAGCCTACCGCAAGGCTGGGGGAGCTTCACACAACAACCTTGCCTCCGCCGACAAGCCCCGCAAGCAGTCCCCGCAGGGAAAGGCAAAAGCCTCTTCATCTTCGTCAAAAGCATCATCCTCACGTCCCGCCGATAACCATAGCGTGGCTTCCGCTCAGCCGACAAAACCGGTTCAGCGGGCCAAAAAGTCGGATGTCGATGTCCAGATACCTCCGACGCGCAAGGTGGCCGAGAATGTCTTCGCGCTTATTGTCGCCAACGAGAATTACCAGGACGTGGCCAAGGTGCCCAACGCCATCAATGACGGCGAGATTTTCGCCCGTTACTGCCAGACCGCCCTGGGCCTGCCTTCGACCAACGTACACCTTATCAAGGACGCCACTCTCAACAACATCAGGCGCGAAATCAGGCTGTTGGAGCAGATTGCCGATGCCTATCAGGGTAAAGCCTCGTTCATTGTCTATTACGCCGGTCACGGTGTACCCGACGAAGGTACCCGCAACGCTTACCTGATGCCCATCGACGGATATGTATCCGACATGAGCACTTGTTACAGCCTTGCCGACCTCTACAAGACCCTGGGTGACATGCCGTCCGAAAAGACCGTCGTGCTTCTCGATGCCTGCTTCAGCGGCGCTGCCCGCGGCGATGGCATGCTGGCTTCGGCACGCGGCGTGGCAATCAAGCCCAAGACCGGAGCGCCTTCAGGCAACACCATCGTGCTGACCTCGGCACAGGGCGACGAAACGGCTTACCCGTACGAGGAACAGGGCCACGGCATGTTTACCTATTATCTGCTTAAAAAGCTCAAGGAAAGCCGCGGCGACGTTACGCTGGGCTCGCTGATAGAATATGTGCGCGACAACGTCAAGCGCAAATCGCTGGTAGTAAACGGCAAATCGCAGACGCCCACGGCCATATCGTCCTCAGCCATTGCCGCCGACTGGCAAAACTGGAAACTTAACTGATTGCAAATCTTTATAAGACAGACTTATATGAAATATCTTCTGACTCTGCTTCTTATTTGCGGCACAATGCTCTGTGTTAATGCCAAGAACTACAAGATAAACCGCAACGAGCAGATACGTCCTTTCGAACTGAAAATCGAAAAAATCCATATTCATGGCAACGATGCCCTGATTTTTGTCAAAATCAAGCAGAAACAGCGCTACAGCTACAATGTCTCGTTCGCTGACATCTATCTCGTCACTCCCGGTAATCCTGACGGTGTCAAGGGCAAGCTGGAAAGCTGGAACGACGACACCAAGATTTATCGTGACGAAAAGACTGTCAGCGATGAGGAATGGGAGGAATTCACACTGGCATTCCCCGCCGCCGGTATTCTTGAGGCTCCCTCGTTCACTCTGAAAATCGGCAATGTCCTCGACCGCAACAAGACTGAGCTGATTGTACCCGACATCGTGATTAAGAACAAGAAATAAGTAAGGACATTAATCTGCCATCCATGTTCCCTTCCCTCATACGATGCGCTGCTGTGGCGACAATATGTGCCTTTGTCGCCGCAGGGGCCGTCGCACAAAACCATAAGGAGGAATATGAGAAGTTCAGACAGGAGGCTTTGGGTAAATACACAAGTTTCAGGGAGGAAGCCAACCGACGTTACGCCGAATTCATAAAGGAAGGCGGCAAATGGTTCGAGGGCTCGGCACCGCTGCCTAAGCCTCAGGAACTCAACCCGCTTCCGCCGCGCAAGTTCCCGGGCGAGCGTGAGGAAAAGCCCAAAGTCACCGAGCCCGAGGTGGTGAAGCCTGAGCCGGTAACGCCTCAGCCGGTACCCAAGGAGCCCATCCGCGAGGTCCCGGACCCCGGTGCCGAATACTTTGAGGTGGACTTTTACGGCATAAGCCCGAAGGTGCGCCTGCCGGAGTCGGCGCGTATGTCGATACCGGAGGCTACGCCAGAACTCGTGTCTGACGGCTGGAATAAGCTCAGCGGGCAGGAGATGGACAATGCAGCGCGAGACTGCCTCGAGACCCGCATCCGCTATGACATGTGCGACTGGGCTTACATCAACTTCCTGAGCAAGCTCAGCATAAAATTCTGCGGCGAAGGCAACGCCGCCACATTGCTGATGGCCTACCTTTACAGCCAATCCGGATACAGCATGCGGCTGGCATTTGACGGCACACGGCTGGTACTGTTGTTCGGCAGCAGTCATAACATATTCGACAAGAGTAATTTCTCGTTGAACGGCATCAGCTACTATCCCTGGGGGCCCAATGTGCAGCGCCTGAGCATAATCGATTATGAATTCGACGGCGAGAAGCCGCTGTCGCTGCTGATTCCAAAAGAGCAGAAATTAGGAGGGAAGATGTCGCCCGACCGCGTCATCACCTCGAGGAAATATCCGTCCGTGACCCCGGCGGTGGGTGTGCCGTCGTCACTGATTGACTTTTACGGCACATATCCGACCTCGGCGATTGACGGCAACATGATGTCTCGCTGGGCCATGTACGGAAACACTCCGCTGTCGCAGAAGACACGCGATATGCTGTATCCCAAACTGCGTCAGGCCATTAACGGCAAGTCGCAGGAGGCCGCCGCAAACGTCCTGCTCGACTGGGTGCAGACCGGCCTGGTTTACGAATACGACGATAAGGTCTGGGGGCACGACCGCGTGTTCTTTGCCGAAGAGAGTCTGTTTTATCCATACGCCGACTGCGAAGACCGTGCAGTGCTGTTCTCGCACCTTGTACGCGACCTGCTCGGCCTGGATGTGGCTTTGGTCTATTACCCCAACCACCTGGCAACGGCAGTACGGTTCACCGACAACGTCGCCGGCGACGCCATGCAGGTAGGCCAGACGCGCTACGTAGTCTGCGACCCCACCTATATCGGTGCCCCAGTAGGCATGCAGATGCCAAACCTCGACTGCTCGAAAGTGCAGTGCATAGTCCTCGACCGATGAAATGTTGAAAACGATAGTAACAATCTTGTGCGTTATCCCTTTTCTTTTAGGCATTTTCATCGTCATCGGTTTTGCCATTGAATATTTCAAAGATGATGATTAAGCGCGTTTCCCGGTGAGACGCGCTTTTTTGTGCAGAGGGCGCACAAAAGGAGAATTTGGCGGTTATTATATAGGGGGGTGTGTCAAAATAGCCTGAATGTAGGGACATGCCTTTGGCATGTTGGGGCAATATGCTGTCTTTCAAGCTTAACATCGCAAAGCGATGTCCCTACATCATTAAAATCATACATTTTGACACTCCTCCATGGTGATGTTATTCGTTTTGACTTTTCTTTTTTTTGATACTATGAGCACACGTGATGATAGGATGAGGACCGGAGTGGCCGGGAGACGGCTGCCCAAGGGTGTCACACCTGTCGGGACGGCCTTTGAGGGGCTGTTCCGGGGGGCGGCGTCGACGGTGGCGGGCGGAAAGGTGGTGAACCAGGATGTCTGCGCGCACTGCGATACGCCGCTGGGACTGGTGGCGATGGTCTGCGACGGTATGGGCAAGGGCGAGTACGGCCATCAGGCGTCGCTATTGGCGGTACAGGCTATCGGCAACTATCTGAGGGCCTGCCCGGAGACGGATGACGCTGCGGAGGCCGTGCGCGAGGCCGAGTAAGCCCGTTTTGCCCCTCCGTTTTTGATTTCACACGCAAAAGCCGTAACTTTGGGCATTGAAATCAAACAGACTGCCGAATGAAACAGGAAGTTATCGAAATTGACGGCCTCGAAGGCCTGGAAAAGGCCGCCGACGCCTTTGTGCGCCTGATGGGCGACTACACCATCTTTGCCTTCTACGGCGAGATGGGTGCCGGCAAAACCACCTTTATCAACGCCCTCTCGCGCCGTCTGGGCGTAGAAGAAGACATGGCCAACTCGCCATCATTCTCAATCATCAACGAATACCGCTCGGACACCACTGCCGAGCTCATCTACCACTTTGACCTCTATCGTCTGGAGAGCCTGGAGGAGGCGATGGACATAGGCGTCGAGGACTACTTTGACAGCGGCGTGCTGTGCCTGCTGGAGTGGCCCGAGCGCATCGAGCCCATGCTCCCCGACGACACCGTCCGCGTCGACATCAAGGCCGACCACGACACCGGCAGACGCACCCTCACCGTCACTCTTCCCGACGAGGACTGATGAACCGCATCCATGTCGACACGTGCACGTCGACGCTGAGCTATGCCGCCGGGCTGTCCGAGGAGGACACCCCGCACGGCACCGTCGTCACCGCCCGCGAGCAGACCGCCGGACGCGGCCAGCGCGGCAACTCGTGGGAGTCGGAGCCCGGCGCCAACCTCACCTTTTCGCTGGTCCTGCGCCCTCACAGGTGGCCGGCGGCCCGGCAGTTCGAGCTGTCGATGGCCGTCGCCGTCGGCGTGTGCCGTGCCCTGCGCCGCGCCCTCCCCGACGCCGACGTCCGCGTGAAATGGCCCAACGACATCTATGCCGGCGACCTCAAAATGGTCGGCATCCTCATAGAAAACACCGTCTCAGGCTCATACATCACCCGCTCCATCGCCGGAATCGGCATCAACGTCAACCAGACCGTCTTCCGCTCCAAAGCCCCCAACCCCGTCTCGATGGCGCAGATAGCCGGCCACCCCTTCGACCTCGACACCGTCCTCCAAGACGTCGTAACCGAAATCCTCGACTACACCGCCGCCACCCTCCCATCTTCATCCCTCCCTGCATCGCCAACCCCGCCCTCGCCGACCCTGACCGCCGAATTCCACACCCTCCTCTGGCGCAACGACGGCCTCCCCCACCGCTGGCTCGACACCCGCACCCTCCAGCTCTTCGAAGCCACCATCTCCCGAGTCGACCCCACCGGCCCCCTCCTCCTACGTATGGCAGACAACACCGAAAAATCCTTCTATTTCAAAGAAGTAGCCGCCGTCCTCCGCTGAAATTTGGGAATAATCATCGCATTGACGGATACATAAATAAGGCATGATGGCCTCCAAGTAAGAGCATGTTTCAAAATGGCCAATGTAGGGAGAATATGACACCCCAATAAAATGGATATTTGGCAATGCCGTCAGTCTTTCTCCTGCGGTTTTTACTTTCGTTTTGAAAATTTGTGTTTTTCAGGGTGGTAGGGGTGAATTTCAAAATTTATTTCTAACTTTGTCGGTGCAGACCGCCACGCAGACCACGCCAGTAGGGTACGGTTCGCCGAACCGGCTCCCGGTCTGGGGGTAAGCGGAGTGGGTTTGCAGATGACATATTTAAGAAAGCGTTTATCCGCGCTGATTCTTGACAAGCAGAAATTCTCGCAAAATTTCATATCAAAGTCAAGGAATGAGCAACGGTAGATGCCCTTTGGTAGTGTAATTATCCCGCTTCCGGCGCGATATTTCGAGAGAAATATACCCGGAGGCCATGATTACATATACTGGCGTGGGCTTCTGCACGTTGCCGTCCGACTACGATAGGGCAACGCGAGAAGCCTCTGCTTGTAGGACGGTGACCGATACAGATTCCTACGCTTTTCCTTTATAAATCAGTCTAATGCCAACGAGAGGATGACCGAGGCATAGCCAAGAAAAAAAATGACAACAGACGGTTATCATTTATATCGGGTGGAATTCGTATATAAAGAGAAAACATATTCTTGCGAATTCTATTCAACAGCAGAAATCACCCCGGATACTGATCCGCTAATAGCATGGGGATTATCTGACGATGCCATTAAAACTCGTATGGCGTCAATTCCCAATCGCACTAATGGCGTGTACCCCCATTCTATTGTACTCTACGGCGAATTTGGTAAATTAACAATTAAAGAATAAACACATATGAAATCAATCATTAAAAATCTTTGGATGCTCATTTCATTGCTATGTACCTATTTCTCAGCATCCGCCTATGATTTCGAAATAAATAACATCCACTATACTAAACTATCATCTAACACTTGTACTGTTGAATCTTATTTTGAATCTTATTTGCTGCGGGACGAAATTGAAATTACTATACCCTCTGAAGTTGTATTTAAAGGATCCACATATAAAGTTGTTTCCATCGAGGATCGTGCTTTCTCTAAAAAAGAAAAAATAACCGCCATAAATCTTCCTGAAACAATAGAATCTATAGGGACGAGTTGTTTCAAAGGATGTGTAAATCTTTCAAGTATTAATATTCCATCTGGGATTACGACCTTGAATTCTGAATGTTTTAGTGGGTGTTATAGCCTCACGTCCATATCGATTCCTGAAACTATTACTGAAATCGGAAGCGAATGCTTTAATAACTGTTCCGGGCTCTCATATTTATCTATTCCAAATTCTGTAAAGTTGATTGGGAACCATGCTTTTGCAGGGTGTACGAGTCTTTCCTCAGTTGAACTTCCAAATTCTATTGAAAAGATGGATTATGGATGTTTTCGCCGTTGTTCGGCTTTGAAAATAATAAATATACCAATTTCTCTTCAAAATATAAGTGATTATTGCTTTAATGGCTGTACGAGCATCAAATCAATGTCAATTCCGGATAATGTTAAGGTATTAGGTAATGGGGCTTTTGATGGGTGTACGGAATTGTCTTCAATAAGATTAAACAAGAATTTAACAGATATTGGCACCTATTGTTTTGCAAGATGTTCTAATCTATCAGTAATTAATATTCCCAATTCTATTACAACGCTAAAAGAGGGATGTTTTTTTGCCTGTAAAAATCTAGCTCAAATAAATATTCCAGAGACTATAGCCAATATTGGTGCTCAATGCTTTAGTTCGAGTGGACTTACATATATTAATATACCAGAAACAGTAAATCGAGTCGGTTTAGCTTGCTTTAGGAGTTGCCAGCAACTTAAAAAAGCAATCGTGAAAAGTTCTACGATTGATCTACAATGCTTTAATAGTTGCCCTTTGGAATATTTATATCTAGGTGCTATCCCATTACATGATGAATATTATTATCAAGGCATTAACACTGATACACTGGTAATTAGTTCCAAAATTAGATATTTAAATTTAGGTATATACGTCAGTCCGCAAAGTCATGCCTCTACTTATTATGCAGATTTGCTTAACGATACGCCCACTAAAATAGTTTTTGAAGATAGTGTTGATACTCTTCAAATTGGATGGGGGTATCGTAATTCAGATACATATAATAAAAGCGATAATATTTATTATAGCAATTCTGCCTCTACATTTCATTGGGGTTATGGTTATTTTGATAACCCAACTACGGAAATATATTTAGGCCGTCCGTTACAAGGATGTGAGATGGATACTCGCGGGGTTGAGGTTTTAACTCTTGGACCGCAGTTACGTAAGTTTCAATTAGGATCGGAGATAGAGAGTATATCGCAATTACCCTCTTTAAAACAATTGAACTCCCTTAATCCCAATCCTCCCATTATTGGAAATCCCACTGAAACTCAGTACGAAAACGTAAAAGTTACCGTGCCTGCTGAATTCTTATCAGCATATCAGAATGATCCTATCTGGAAAGGATTTTGGAATATAACCGGAATAGCGGATCTTGACGAAGACATCGAGATTGACAAGCAGTACAAGGTCTATACGTCAGGCGGCAGCATCTGTGTTGAAGCCGACAGCAGCGACACCGTGGAGATTTACACTCTGCAAGGAATAGCGGTATATTCCGGCAAGGGAAGCATCCGCCACGAGGTGCCCAGCGGTGTCTACATCGTCCGTGTCAACGGCCACGCCACAAAACTGCTGGTAAGATAACCCCTTTTCAACCCTAATCCCAAAAGAGGAAGGCCGCCTTGGTCTTCCTCTTTTATTATCAAAATTTCAGCAATTAGCCACGGCAAATCAGCCCAAGCGCATGCCGAATCAAGATTTCTATTCCAAATTTATGGTACATGTACCAATTTTTTGGAATATATTACCGATGTTGCTGTGTCCAAGATGATAAATCTTGTATTGCCTGCCTTCTTTTGGGAACCTATTCCTTTCAGCAGGGCGAGGGTGTCGTCGGGGCCGAGGTTGAAGAGGGGGTCGAGGATGGAGAGGTTGGGGATGTGGCCTAAGGTGTCCTGACGGATTTGGCGGTAGGGGGGGATGGTGACTGAGGCTTCAGGGTAGGGAGTTGGAGTCAGGGGGGTGCCAAAATTAGGGCCGAGGGGGGTGGCGACGGTGATGCGGGTGGGGAGGTGGAGGATGGAGCGGATGGTGGCGTCCATGTCGAGGAGGTAGGCGAGGACGGGGCGGCCTACGGCTTCGTCGGTGAAGAGGTGGCGGAAGCGGGGCCAGAGGTCGTGGAACCAGGGGGTGCCGCCGTAGGCGGTCTCCAAGGTGGTGGCGGCGGTCTGCCACCAGCGGTTGTGGTCGCTGATCAGGATGTCGTTCCAAGTGGGACGGCGGTGGGGAGCAGGCTTACAAATTAAGCCGTCACTAGTACCGAAACCAGAGTAGAGTTGGCCGGCGTCGGTGTTGTGGCTGATGGGGACGGTGATGTTGAGGGGGCCGCGGACGTCGGCGATGGCGAAGCGGTGGGTGGATTTGTCGCGCTTGTCGAATGGGAGGTCGCCGTTGATGATGACGAGGTCATTGGCGGCCATGGCGGCGTACCAGCTCAGGGGAGCGGCCAGGACGGGTTTCAGGACGGGAACGGATTTGGGTTCGACAATGGAATTTGCCACAGGTTTTTATAATAAAAGTATAAAATATTTGTGCATGACCTGAATGTAGGGACGTGCCTTTGGCACGTTAGTCAGGACGAAAGGCCGCGGCATGCCGCGACCCTACATCCGCTCCCCGGCCTGACATCGCAAAGCGATGTCCCTACATCACTAATGGTTGAAAATAAACAAATACCTTGTATTCAGACTATAATTACATTACCCGGCTCGGGCGCTGCCGGCGGGGTCATTTGTCGGGGTTGGCCGAGCGGAAGATGCGGTTCCAGCGGATTTTGCCGTCGAAGAGGGAGTGCTCGCGGTCGAAGGAGGCGAGGATGAACATGGGGACGCCGATGATGTGGTCCTCGGGGACAAAGCCCCAGAAGCGCGAGTCCTGCGACATGTCGCGGTTGTCGCCCATCATGAAGTAGTAGTCCATCTTGAAGGTGTAGTCCTTTACGCGTTTGCCGCCGATATAGACGGTGCCATCCTTGAGACAAGCGTCGGGGTGATGCTCGTAGTTGCGGATGACGCGCTTGTAGAGGTCCCATGTCTGCGCATTCATGGGCACGGTCAGGCCCTTCCTAGGGATGATGATGCCGTCAGCGCCTCCGTATTCACTGGTCGTCCAGTCGGCTGCGGCGATTTCGGGGAAGAGGTTAAGGCCCTCGGGCTGCAGGCCGGCGAGGTGCGACGTGCGCACTGCCGAGGTAATCTGACCGGAGGCCTTCATCTCCTTCAGCATCCTCTCAGTCAAGGGGATAACTACAATGGCATCGGTTTCCTTAGAGCCGGGGAGGCTGGCGCGGAGATATTCCATCACCTCGGCGTTGACGCCCTCGGGAATCTGCACGTCCGACTGGTTGATATCATACTCCTTAATCTGCTCGTCGGTGATGGGGCGCGACAGAGCCGCGATGTACTGCCACTGGGCGTTTTCGGGCTGTTTCTGCGCCTTGCCGTCGATGTAGATGACATCGTCATGGATTGCCAGGCGCTCGCCGGGGAGGCCGACCACGCGCTTGACAAAGTTGGTGCGGCGGTCGACGGGACGGTATTTCACCTTGCCGAACTTCTCGGTGTTTGTGTTGACCTCGCCCCAGCCATATTGCTTGACCAACAGCTCGTAATACATGGGGTCCTCCTCGAATTTGGTGGCCACGGTATCGCCGGCGGGGAAGTTGAACACCACGATGTCGTTGCGCTCGACGCCGCGCAGGCCGGGCAGACGGCGGTATTCAACCTCGGGCCACGAGGCGTAGCTGTCACCGCCGATTAAGGGCATCGTGTTGTGCGCCAGGGGGAAGTGTATGGGCGTGATGGGCACGCGCGGGCCGTAGACCATCTTGTTGACCCACAGGTAGTCGCCCGTGAGCAATGTCTTTTCAAGCGACGACGACGGAATCTGGTAGTTCTGGCCGACAAAGGCGAAAACAAAGTACACCAGAATCAGCGCGTAGACGATGGCGTCCACCCATGACATTATCGAGCGCGTGGCCGCCGACTTCGACTTCTTCCACCAGGTGAAGGGGATGTAGCCGGTGATGTAGATGTCGAACAGCAGGGGCAGGCCCAGCAGGAACCAGTAGTTGTTCATCCACACCACCCAGAGCAGGTAGATGAGCGCCACAATGCCGAAACGCCACCAGCGCGTCCTGCGCGTGGCGGCCACTCTTTCCTTGAAAGTACGGGGTTCGCGGGCCTCGGCGGCCTGTGCTGCGGTTTCCTTAGTATCTTTGGTATTATTCTCAGCCATAGTAATATAGAATTCCGCCCACCGCAAAATCAGTGGTTGCGGGTGATTATGTAGTCGAATATGGCAATCAGGCGGCGCTTGTCCTCGCTGTCGGGGAGACAGCCGAGGGCGGCCACACCCTCGGCGCGGAGCTCGGCCATGCGGGCATAGGTGTACTCGATGCCGCCGTAGGTCTTTGCATATGTGGTGAGCGTCTCAATCTCGCCCTCGTTGAGCGAGCCCGAGCGCACCAGCGTGTTCATGGCCTCGTGCAGGGGCAGCGACTCGTCGGCAAGGACGTGCAGCAGCGGCAGCGTCACCTTGCCCTCGCGCAGATCGTTGCCGGTGGGCTTGCCCACGGCGGGGTCGCTGAAGTAGTCGAAGACATCGTCGCGCATCTGAAAACACAGGCCAAGCAGCTCGGCAAAGCGCACCAGGGCGCGCGAGCGCTCGTCGTTGACGCCGAGGGCGTCGGCGGCGGTGCGGGCGCAGGCCTTGAACAGCGACGCCGTCTTCAACGTTATCACGCTGAGGTAGTTCTCCTCGCTCAGCTCGCCGTGCATGGCGTTGTAAATCTGGTCCAGCTCGCCCAGGCTCAGCGTCTTGCCCAGCCCGGTGACAGTCTCCACGACGGCGACATTCTCCGTCTTGATGGCCAGCTGCAGCGCCGACGACACAAAAAAATCGCCCACGAGCACGGCCACATGGTTGTCCCACACCGAGTTGATGGTGGAATCCCCGCGGCGCTCGGACGACTGGTCGACGACGTCGTCATGAATCAGCGACGAGTTGTGTAGCAGCTCCAGCGACGCCGCCCCCGACACCACACGGTCGGTGATGCCTCCCAGCACCCGTGCCGACAGGAAGACGAGGATAGGACGTATCTGCTTGCCCTTTGAGCGCAAGCAGCCGTCTATGATGGTCTGCAGCAAGGGGTTGCCGGTAGCGAGCTGACGGCGGATGCAGTCCTCCATCAGCTTAAGGTCGGGCGCAAGGCTGGCGCGTATGTCGTCGAGCTGGTTCATAAAACTCTGCAAAATTACGAAAATTTCGGCAATACGGCGCCGTTATTCATAATAAGTTAGTAATTTTACCAAACCATTACATAACACACCCGGCAAAGATGGAAGAGAAAAAACTGTTTCTGCTCGACGCATACGCACTGATATACCGCGCCTACTACGCGATGATACGCAACCCGTTCTACACCTCGGACGGGCGCAACACCTCGGCCGTCTACGGCTTCACCAACGTCCTTGACGAGATTATACGCAAGGAAAATCCGCGGTACATGGCCGTCTGCTTCGACCCGCCCGGCGGCGACACCTTCCGCCACGAGTTCTACGCCGAATACAAGGCCCAGCGCGACAAACAGCCCGAGGACATCACCCTCTCCATACCCGTCATCAAGGAGATTATCGAGGCATGGGGCATCCATGTCATCGAGGTGCCGCGCTATGAGGCCGACGACATCATAGGCACGCTTGCCGCCGAGGCCTCGCGCGAGGGCTTCACCACCTACATGATGACGCCGGACAAGGACTACGGCCAGCTCGTCACCGACAACGTGTTAATGTACCGCCCGGCGCTGAAGGGCAAGGGCTTCGAGGTGCGCGGTCCGCAGCAGGTGTGCGAGCGCTACGGCATCTCCAGCCCCCGCCAGGTCATCGACCTGCTGGCCCTCGAAGGCGACGTCAGCGACAACGTCCCCGGCTGCCCCGGCGTGGGCGAGAAGACCGCCGCCAAGCTCATCGCGCAGTTCGGCTCGGTGGAGAACATGCTCGACAACACCGACCAAATCAAGGGTGCCCTGCGCGCAAAGGTAGAGGCTGCGGCCGAGCAGATACGCTTCTCGAAATTCCTCGTCACCATCAAGACCGACGTCCCCCTCGACATCACCCCCGAGGCACTGCTGCGCCGCGAGCCGGACGTCAAGCGCCTGCGCGAGCTGTTCACTGACCTGCAGTTCTCGTCATACCTCAAGAAACTCGGCACGGGCGACGCGCCCGCCGCCCAGGCTCCCGTCCAGCCGTCGCTGTTCGGCGATGACGAGGCACAGGCCCCCGCGGCTCCCCTGCCCTCTGCAGAGCCCGTCGCCGAGGAGCTGTCGGCGCCCTCCGCGGGCTTTGAAATCCTGGAGACGCCCGAGCAGGTGGCCGACTTTGCCCGGCGTGTGCTGGCGACATCGCCCGAGGACCTCGCCTTCAGCGTCTATGCCGACGGCGACGAGGCCATGACGGCCACCCTCCGCGGCATCGGCGTCAGCGCCTCCGACGCCCTCACCGCCTACATTCCCTGGGACGCCTTCAGCGCCGCCGCCCTGGCAGAGGTGGTACAGCCGCTCACCGACAATCCCGCCGTCACATACGTCAGCCAGGACGTCAAGCGCGACATGATAATCCTCGGCCGTCACAACATCGCCGTCACCGCCCCGTACTACGATGTCGCCGTGGCCCACTACGTTCTCAAGCCCGACGCCCCGCACGACCTGCCGGACATAGCCATGCAGATGCTGGGCCTGACGCTGCCGGGCTACACCATGACGGCCACCCAGCGTAAAAAGCCGCTTCAGGGCACGGCCGCGCAGGTCGGCGCCACCGTCACCGCCCGCGCCGAGGCCGTGCGGCGCCTGCTGCCGGCTCTCCGCCGCGACATCGTCGCCGAGAGCACGCAGAAGCTCCTCGACGACATCGAGATGCCACTGGTGCGCGTCCTCGCCGCCATGGAGCGCACGGGCGTGCGTTTCGACGCCGGTGTCTTAGGTCAGATGTCGCGCAGCCTGTCGGCGCGCCTCGACGAGCTGCAGGAGCAGTGCTGGCGGATGGCCGGCGAGAAATTCAACGTCGGCTCGCCGACGCAGGTAGGCGAAATACTCTTCGGCCGCATGCAGATTGACCCGTCGGCAAAGAAGACCAAAGGTGGCGCATGGTCCACCACCGAGGAAATCCTCGAGCAGTACCGTCACCAGTACCCCATCGTCGACCTCAT
>JBJFEE010000025.1:0-4459 GCA_051890455.1 Muribaculaceae bacterium | reverse complement strand
GGTTTGGATAAACATGCCAAAGGCATGTCCCTACATTTAGGCTATTTTGACACACTTCCCCGACAATGCGAACATTCAACGATATACCCCATAACTGACACGAAAATACTAAACCCCTAAAAATATCTCTATTTTATGAACGAACTGATTGGCACTGTCGACTGGTCGCGCGCGCAATTTGCGCTGACGGCCATGTATCACTGGCTTTTTGTGCCCCTCACCATCGGCCTTGCGCTCATTGTCGCCATCATGGAGACAATCTATGTGCGCACAGGCAAGACGGCATGGAAGGGCATCACGCGTTTCTGGATGACGCTTTTCGGCATCAACTTCGCCATAGGTGTCGCCACCGGCCTCATCCTCGAGTTTGAGTTCGGCACCAACTGGTCCAACTACTCGTGGTTCGTCGGCGACATCTTCGGCGCCCCGCTGGCCATCGAAGGCCTCTTCGCCTTCTTCCTCGAGGCCACGTTTGTGGCCGTGATGTTCTTCGGCTGGAATAAGGTCTCGCCGCGTTTCCATCTCACTGCCACATGGCTGACAGCCCTCGGCGTCACCCTCTCGGCATGGTGGATTCTCGTCGCCAACGCGTGGATGCAGTATCCCGTGGGCATGCAGTTCGACCCCGCGCAGATGCGTAATGTCATGGACAACTTCTGGCAGGTGGCCCTCAGCAGCGTTGCCGTCAATAAGTTCTTCCACACCGTCACCGAGACGTGGAGCGTCGCCGCCGTCTTCGTTATCGGCGTCAGCAGCTGGATGCTGTGGCGCGGCCGCAACCGCGAGGCGTGCCTGCGCTCCATCAAGGTGGCCTCGGTGGTAGGTGCCGTGGGCATACTTGGCTGTATGGCTTTCGGACACGGCAGCGCCGTCGACGTGGCCCGTCACCAGCCCATGAAGCTGGCCGCCATGGAAGGCCTCAACCGCGGCAGCATAGGCACCGAGCTTGTCGGTGTGGGTTTCTTAGATCAGAAGGCATTCGATGAGGGCGAGGCCGATGCCGTGAAATGCAAGATTGCTTTCCCCGGCATGCTCTCGTGGCTCGCTAACGGCAGCACCAACACCTTTGTCCCAGGCGTGCGCGACATCATCGAGGGCGTCTCGCTGACTCCCGAGGGCGACACCGTCAACACCATTTCGTACACCGAGCGCATGGCTATGGGACGTGAGGCCCGCAAGGCCCTCGAAGTCTACTCCAACGCCCTCAGGGACGGCGACAAGGCCGTCGCCGACGCCCAGCTCCCGGTCATCGAAAAGAACTACAAATACTTTGGCTACGGCTTCCTTAACAGCCCCGAGGATGCTGTTCCGCCCGTAGCGCTGACATTCTACTCATTCCACATCATGGTCATCCTCGGCGGCTATCTGCTGCTGATTTTCACTCTCTTTGTCGTGGCCTCGTATATGCCGCGTTTTGCCGGATGGCTCAGGAACAGGTTCGTGCTGTTCCTTGGCATCGTCTCTGTGCCTCTTGTATGGATATGCAGTCAGGCAGGCTGGGTGACCGCCGAGGTGGGACGTCAGCCATGGGTAATCCAGGACCTGATGCCTACCGGTGTCGCCATCAGCTCCATCCCGACCTCGTCGGTGGTGACCACCTTCGTCATCTTCGCCGTCCTCTTTACGGCTCTGCTCGCCGCTGAAATCTCAATTATGTGCCGTCAGATTTCCAAGAACTCACGCACTGACATCCAGGAAGTTTCACAACACTAAATTAAATTGACTATGACATTTCTTCAAGCATATTGGTGGCTGCTGATTTCCATCCTGGGCGCCATCCTGGTTTTCCTGCTGTTCGTTCAGGGCGGACAGACCCTCATCAAGTCGAGCAATTCGCCCGAGTGCCGCAAGCTGATGGTAAACTCGCTTGGTCGCAAGTGGGAGTTTACCTATACCACGCTCGTCGTCTTCGGCGGCGCCTTCTTCGCCTCGTTCCCGCTGTACTATTCCACCAGCTTCGGCGGCGCCTACTGGCTATGGATGCTGATACTGTTCAGTTTCGTCCTCCAGGCCGTCAGCTATGAGTTCCGCTCGAAGCCCGGCAACCTGTTCACATACCGTACCTACGACACCTTCCTGTTCATAAACGGCCTTGTCGGCACGGTCCTCCTCGGTGTGGCCGTGGGCATGTTCTTCTTCGGCGGCGAGTTCACCGTCAGCCGTGTCAGCCTTGTCGAGCCGGGCAATCCCGTCATCTCCACATGGGCGCCCACGCACGGCCTCGAGGCCATCGCCAACTGGAAATGCCTGCTGCTCGGTTTCGCCGTCTTCTTCCTGGCGCGTACCCAGGCCGCCCTCTATTTCACCAACGACATCAAGGACGCCCGCGCCTTCGGCGTCTCGACGCGCATCAGCGTCCTCTTCAACGGCGTCACCTTCGCCCTGCTCTTCGTGGGCTTCGTGGTAGTGCTGATGCTGCAGGCCGGCTTCCGTGTCGACCCCGCCCGTCCCGGCTATGTCGTTCCCGTCGCCAATATCTACCTCCACAACATGCTGGACATGTGGTGGACCATCCCCGTCTTCTTGGGCGGTGTCCTGGCCGTCCTCTACGGCATCTTCCGCACAGCCTTCTCCAACACCTGGAACAAAGGCATCTGGTGGTCGGGCATCGGCACCGTCGCCGTCGTCTTCGTGCTGTTTGTCCTCGCCGGGTTCAACAACACGGCCTACCTGCCCTCGCTCACCGACCCCGCGTCGTCGCTGTCGGTCTACAACTCCTGCTCGTCCCCCTACACCCTGAAGACCATGGCCTACGCCTCCCTCATCGTCCCCGTAGTCATCGCCTACATTTGGGTCACCTGGCGCAAAATCAACGCCAAACCCCTCACCGTCAAGGAAGTCGACACCGACTCTCACTCGTACTGACCCCAACTGATTAACCATACGCCAAGCCGTCGGGTATCGTTCCCGGCGGCTTGTTTTTTGTTAAGTATAGTTAAATATTGGCATAAACCTTGACGGCCGCCTTGAAAAGTTGTATATTTGCAGGCGTTAATCACAACAATTAACAATACATTAATACAACCCCTTAATCTAAAAAATTTATATGTTAAACAAACATTTATTACAACGCACCTACCATCGAGGTATGATGCCCGAGTCTCACGAAGCTTATAGGCTTTGTGAACCTTATGAAAAAACCACTCAATTAATAACTTTAAAAAAATTTTCATTATGAAAAACACTATTGAAAATCTTTTTGGCCGGGACTGCGGCAATTTTTCGCTTGTCCCCGGCGGCTCCAACCATCAGATTGTTGACAACGGTATGTTTATCTGTAAAACGGCTAACCAGTGGATAGATGATGCCGCAAAACGACCCAATCCTCAATCGCTGTGGAACGACTTATGGTTCGAGGATGAGGTCTGCTGTTTATTCGCAGACACTAACCTCGGCAAATCCATCCTCGCCGTGCAGATTGCCATTGAGATTGCCAGGAAGGTCAAAGACCTGGTTTTGTACTTTGACTTTGAGCTGACAGATAAGCAGTTCCAGCGTCGATATACGAACGAGGAAACCGGCAAGATTTTTGAATTTCCCAACAACCTGCATCGCGTCGAACTCAACCCCGAGGTATTTGTCGAGGACAACATCGAATTTGTGCTCGACCAGATTGAAATTGTTGCCAAGGAGGCTGGCTCAAAAATCCTTATCATCGACAACATAACCTGGCTGACCTCGAAATCAGAGAGCGGCGACGCCGCAGCACAGCTCATGTCTCGCCTCATTCAGATGAAGAAACGTGGAGGCTTCTCGGTTCTGGTGCTGGCCCATACGCCCAAGCGAAACACCAATAGTCCGCTGACGCAGAACTCGCTGGCAGGCTCGAAACGTATCGCCAACTTCATGGACAGCATCTTTGCCATCGGCACATCCAAGAAAAACCGCCCGTCGTCAAGGTACATAAAGCAGATTAAGGTGCGCTCCACCGAGATGACCTACGGCGACGACAATGTCATCGAGTGCGAAATAGTCAAGGAAGATGACTTCCTGCACTTTGAAGTCAAAGGTCACGGCACCGAGGCTGAAAACCTCGACGAGCCCGACGAGAACAAAATCCGTCGCAAGGAGGCCGATATCGAAATAGCGCGTCGTCTCAATGAACACCAGTCGTATAGCACCATTCAGAAGGAGATGGGCGTCAGCAGCAAGACAATTGCTAAAGTAAGCCGAAATCTGTCTGAATATTCCGAGTATCTGGATGCCGACTGATGATATGGCGTGTGAGAACAGACCCCTCTTTCCGTTTAGGAAATGAGGGGTCTGTTCTCGTGGTAGCGGGTTCTACGGAAAGAAAAGTGGTCTTGACCGCCCTTTACAATCAGGAGCTTTACAGTATATATATAATATATATTATATATATACTGTAAAAAGAGGCTGTGTCAAAATAGCCTAAATGTAGGGGGAGGTGTGTCAAAATAGCCTAAATGTAGGGACATGCCTTTGGCATGTTTATCCA
>JBJFEE010000024.1:0-91013 GCA_051890455.1 Muribaculaceae bacterium | reverse complement strand
TGGCAGTTCTGCTCGGGGTCGAGCACCTCGAGCAAGGCCGCCGACGGGTCACCCTTGTAGTCGGCGCCTATCTTGTCTATTTCGTCAAGAAGGAGGACGGGGTTGTCGGTGCCCGCGCGGCGCATGGCGTCGATGATGCGTCCGGGCATGGCGCCGATGTAGGTGCGCCGGTGGCCGCGTATCTCGGCCTCGTCGTGCAGGCCGCCCAGGGCCACGCGCTGGTACTTGCGGCCTAAGGCACGCGCCACGGAGGCGCCCAGCGAGGTCTTGCCCACGCCGGGAGGGCCGACGAGGCAGAGGATGGGAGCCTTGCCCCCGGGATTGTCCATCACCACGGCAAGCTGCTCGATGATGCGCTCCTTGACTTTCTCGAGCCCGTAATGGTCGCTCTCAAGAATGTTCTCGGCAAGGTCGAAATCCTCGTTGACCTCGCTGCTCATGCCCCAGGGCAGACCGAGGACGGTGTCGAGGTACGAGTACTGCACCGAGTAGTCGGGGGTCTGAGGGTTGAGGCGCCGCAGCTTGTCTATCTCCTTTGTCAGGGTTGTCCGGATATTGTCTGACACATTAAGACCGCCGAGCCTTTCGGCGAAGCCGTCTATCTCGCCCTCGTCGTCGCCGTAGAGCTCCTCGCGGATAGTCTCCATCTGCTGGTGGAGGAAGGCGTTGCGCTGGTTCTCCTCCATGCCGCGGCGCGCCCGCTTCATGATTTCGGCGTTGACCTCGAGACGTTCCTTGTGGCGCTGGAGGGCCTGCAAGAGCAGCATGGCGCGCTGCTTCATCCGCGGCGTGGCCAGCATGGCCTCCTTTTCCTCCACCGGGAAGGGCATGTTGGTGGCGATGGTGTTGACGGTCTCGACGGGCGAGCCCAATTCCTTGGGGTTGTAGGGCAGCATATGCTCGTAGACGGCGTGGAGGACCTCCTCGGAGAGGGCGATGATGTTCTGCAGGAGTACGTCAAACTCAAGGTTGCCGGCACGGGGCACCGGCTCGTGCACGGGCACGACCTTGGCAACGAGGGCGCCGGGTATCAGCGTTGAGTCCGTCACCTCGACGATGCGGACTTTCTCGTGTCCGCGCAGAAGGGCGGCATGGTCGTCGTCGGGCAGGTCGAGCACCTTAAGAATGTCGGTGACGACGGCGTACTCGTACAGGTCGGCGCCGCGAGGCCGCTCCTTGTCGGGGTCGCGCTGGCAGACGACGCCGACGCGTGTGACGGTTTCCTCGGAGTAGCGCGCCACCCTGACCGACGTCTCACGTCCCAGGCCCAGCGACATGCCTACGCCGGGGAAGAGGACGAGGTTGCGCGTGGGCAGCAGGAGCAGCCGGTCGTAGTCGGGCTTGCTCTCGTTGATGCGCGCCATGTCGATGCTGACGCGCCCCATCGACACGGCGGGGGCGCCGTCGCCGCCGCCAGCGAATAATGTCTCTATATCGTTTTTCTCTTTCATCCTATATAATTAATGTGTATCCCTTTTCTGTGCTTTATTTAGCCATACTGCAAATCAGATGCCAAAATTACAAAAATTGCTTCTTTTGGCAAAATAATGACGGCGCACGGGGGCATTATGTTAAAAATATGTTGCGTAACATATAAAATCTCGGCCGTCAAATGCGAAATTTTACCTACTTTTACGTGCCTTAATGAATACCGTTAAAGCGCTCCGCTCATCACCGGAGCCCTACCATTAATCCAAAAACCTAACACATACCAATATGAAAGTCTACAAGACCCACGAAATCAAGAACATATCCTTGCTCGGCAGCAAGGGTAGCGGAAAAACCACACTCGCCGAGGCCATGCTCTACGAGTGTGGAGTTATAAAACGCCGCGGAACCATCGACGCGAAAAACACCGTCAGCGACTATTTCCCCGTTGAAAAAGAATACGGCTCGTCGGTTTTCTCAACCGTCTTCTATGCCGAATTCCTCAATAAGAAGCTCAACGTCATCGACTGCCCGGGCGCCGACGACTTTGTAGGCAACGCCATCACCGCCCTCAACGTCACCGACACGGGCGTAATCCTCGTAGACGCACAGTACGGCGTGGAGGTGGGCACGCAGAACATCTTCCGCACGTGCACCGACCTTGAAAAGCCTGTAATCTTCGCCCTCAACCAGCTTGACGGCGAAAAGGCTGACTACGACAACGTCATCGAGCAGATGCGCGAGGTCTTCGGCTCCAAAATCGTTCCCATCCAGTATCCCCTCTCCTGCGGCCCGTCCTTCAACGCCATGATTGACGTCCTGTTGATGAAGAAATACTCGTGGGGGCCCGACGGCGGCGTGCCCGTCATCGAAGACATCCCCGCCGACCAGATGGAGAAGGCCCAGGAGCTGCACCGCGCCCTCGTCGAGGCCGCGGCCGAAAATGACGAGTCGCTCATGGAGAAATTCTTCGAGACAGAGCACCTCACCGAGGATGAGATGCGCGAGGGCATCCGCAAGGGCCTCATCAGCCAGAGCATCTACCCCGTCTTCTGCGTCTCCGCCCTCAAGGACATGGGCGTGCGCCGCATGATGGAGTTCCTCGGCAACGTCGTCCCCTTCTGCGACGAGATGCCCGCTCCCGTCAACACCGCCGGCCAGGAGGTCAAGCCCGACGCCGACGGCCCCCTCAGCATCTACATGTACAAGACCACCGTCGAGCCCCACATCGGCGAGGTATCGTATTTCAAGGTAATGTCCGGCACCCTCAGGAGCGGCGCCGACCTCGACAACGTCACCCGCGGCTCGAAGGAACGCCTGGCACAGCTGTACTGCACCTGCGGTCAGATTAAGACTCCCGTGGACGAGCTGCAAGCCGGCGACCTCGGCGCCACCGTCAAGCTTAAGGACGTACGCACCGGCAACACCCTCGACGAGAAGGGCTGCGACTACCAATTCGACTTCATCAAATACCCCGCTCCCAAATACCAGCGCGCCGTACGACCCGTCACCGAGGCTGACTCGGAGAAGCTGATGCAGATACTCACCCGCATGCATGAGGAGGACCCCACATGGATTATCGAGCAGAGCCGCGAGCTCAAGCAGACCATCCTCTCCGGCCAGGGCGAGTTCCACCTGCGCACCCTCAAATGGCGTGTCGAGAACAACGACAAGCTCCCCATCATCTTTGAGGAGCCCCGCATCCCCTACCGCGAGACCATCACCAAGGCCGCACGCGCCGACTACCGCCACAAAAAACAGTCGGGCGGCTCGGGCCAGTTCGGCGAGGTGCACCTCATCATCGAACCCTACACCGAAGGCATGCCCGCTCCGGACACCTACCGCTTCGGCAACCAGGAGTACAAGATGAGCGTCCGCGACACCCAGGAGATACCCCTGCAGTGGGGCGGCAAGCTCGTCGTCAACAACTGCATCGTCGGCGGCGCCATCGACACCCGCTTCATCCCCGCCATCGTCAAGGGCCTCATGGACTGCATGGAGACAGGCCCCATCACCGGCTCGTATGCCCGCGACGTCCGCGTCTGCATCTACGACGGCAAGATGCACCCCGTCGACTCCAACGAAATCTCGTTCCGCCTCGCCGGCCGCAACGCCTTCAAGGAGGCCTTCAACAACGCCGCCCCCAAGGTCCTCGAGCCCGTCTATGACGTAGAGGTAATGGTGCCCGGCGACGTCATGGGTGACGTCATGAGCGACCTCCAGGGACGCCGCGCCATCATCATGGGCATGAACTCCGTCAAGGGCTTCGAGGTTATCAACGCCAAGGTGCCCCTCAAGGAGATGGCCAGCTACTCCACCGCCCTCAGCTCCATCACCGGCGGCCGCTCGTCCTTCACCCTCAAGTTCTCCGGCTACGAGCTCGTTCCCAGCGACATCCAGGACAAGCTCCACAAGGAGTACCTTGAGAACGCCAAGGAAGACTGATATTCCGCAAGCCCAAGCATTAACAATAGCAGCCTGAGGAGGCTGTGCCGCAAAGACACCGTGGCACAGCCTCCTCTTTTTATGGTCAGCTCACACCTTTTTATGGTCAGCTCACGACATTTTGTGGTCAGCCCACACCCCGGAGCGCACCTTTTCGCCGATTTTCTTTGTCCGGCACAAACAAATCATGCTCCGCCGTGTTATTATATCAGCAGAAGGGAGAAAAAGTTCCTTCGGCACCTAATAACCGGAACAACAATCCGTTGTATACTAACCCCAAACAGCCTCCTGTTAACATTTAAAGTAAATTTTAATTAAAAAAGAATTGAATATCAGAAAATTCTTTTTACCTTTGCATTAGTAATATATTAACGTTATCAGCTATCATCAAACACATGAAAAAGATTATTTTATTAGCAGCCGTTGCTTTCGGCGCAATTTCTGCTTCAGCTCAGGCTATTGAGCAGCCCAAGTTCTTCGACAACTGGTCGATCGGTCTCGACGGCGGTGTCACCACCCCCATGAAGGGCCAGGCATTCTTCGGCTCGATGCGCGGCGTCTGGGGCATGCACATCCAGAAGCAGGTAACCCCTACATTCGCAGTAGGTGTAGAAGGCCGTCTTACCGTCAACACCTCCAAGTGGGAAATGATCAACACTCCCAGCAAAACAGCATTTGACGACCAGTACATCGGCGCATACGGTGCTGTCAACCTCTTCAACCTCTTCGGCGGCTACAACGGCAGCCTCCGTCCCTTCGACATCGAAGCCACCGCAGGTGCAGGCTGGCTCCACAACTATGTCAACGCCGCCGCAGGCAAGGACATGAACGACTTCGGCACAAAGGCCGGTCTCAATTTCAACTTCAACCTCAACGACAACCTCACCATCTCGGTCAAGCCCTCTGTCATCTGGAACATGACCGGCAACGCCATCGCCCAGACCAATGCCGGTTACGACATCCACAAGGCAGCCTTCAACCTTGAGGCAGGCGTTACCTACCGTCTCGGCGGCTACAAGTTCGACATCGTCAACCCCTACAACCAGGCCGAAATCGACGCCCTCAACGCCCAGATCAACGACCTTCGCGCTTCTCTCAACCAGTGCGAGGCCAACAACAACGCTTACCAGACCAAGATCAACGACCTGCAGAACCAGCTCAACGACTGCCTGAACCGTCCCGTCCAGACCGTCAAGGAGGTTTCCAACAACCTCAACAGCGTCCGCTACGTCTTCTTCCGCATCGGTTCATCGGTCATCACCGCTGACCAGCAGCCCAACATCGAGATGATTGCCCAGTACCTTAAGAACCACAAGGGCTCGAAGATAATCGTCAAGGGTTATGCTTCGCAGGACGGCAACCTCGACTTCAACATCAAGCTTGCCAAGGCCCGCGCAGAGGCCGTGAAGACCGCCCTCGTCAACAAGTTCAAGATTGACCCCAGCCGCATCAGCGCTGAAGGCGAAGGCATCGGTCACATGTTCACCGAAGAGTCCTGGAACCGCGTCAGCATCTGCACCATCGAAGACGCTTCCAAGTAATCTCCGCAAAACACACAAACTGACATAAAACACTTGCCCGCGCGACCAAGGCCGCGCGGGCTTTTTTGTTGCATGTTTTTGCCGCTGACAGCCTACATATATCAGCAGTTATTCGTAAATTTGCATCTGCAACAATTTTGTCCGGTAGGCTCCGGTTTCTCATGAAATACGGAAAGCCCCAATTCCTCCCGCAATCACACCTAAACACATCCCCTTATGTTCGAAAATTTCGACCCGCTTTCAATATTCAACGCCGCCGAGTTCTTCCGCTGGTTCGTTGACAATGCGAGCTACATCCTTATCTTCGTCTTCATGACCATCGAGAGCTCGTTCATCCCCTTCCCCTCCGAGGTCGTTGTGCCCCCCGCCGCATACCTCGCCGTCACCAAGGGCGATATGAACCTGGCTATGGTGGTGCTCGTGGCCACTCTCGGAGCCCTCTGCGGCGCTCTCATCAACTACTGGCTGTCGGTATGGATCGGCCGCCCGCTGGTGATGCGCTTCGCAAACTCGCGCGTAGGCCACGCCTGCCTCCTCGACGAGGCCAAGGTGCACAAAGCCGAGAAGTATTTTGACGAGCACGGCGCCGTCTCCACCCTCATCGGACGCCTCATCCCGGCCGTGCGCCAGCTTATCAGCATCCCCGCCGGCCTCGCCCGCATGAACATCTGGAAATTCATATTCTACACCTTCCTCGGCGCCGGCATCTGGAACATCGTCCTCGCCAGCCTCGGTTACTGGCTGGGCAAGACCGTACCTCTGCAGCAGCTGTTCGACAAAATCGAATTCTACAACACCTACCTCAGCTATATCGGCATAGGCATACTGCTCCTCTGCGTGGGCTACATCCTCTTCAACGCCTTCCGCACCCACAAGCCCAAGCCCGGCCGGGACAACGACCCGATCTGAGGCAACAGACTGACCCGCAATATTTCCGTCAATAATATCCCTGCAAATATGATAGTTTCCCCTTCGATGCTCTCGGCCGACTTCGGCAACCTCGACCGCGACATAGACATGATAAATGCCTCGCAGGCAGACTGGTTCCATCTCGACGTCATGGACGGTGTCTTCGTGCCCAACATCTCGTTCGGCTTCCCCGTCATCGAAGCCATCGCCAGGCGTGCCACCAAGCCCCTTGACGTACACCTGATGATAGTCGACCCCGACCGTTACGTCACGCGCACGCGCGACGTGGGCGCACACATCATGAACGTCCATTTCGAGGCCTGCACACACCTCAACCGCACCGTCCAGGCCATCCACGAGGCCGGCATGAAGGCCGTGGTAACGCTAAATCCGGCAACTCCGATAGAGATGCTGCGCGATATTGTCGCCGACGTCGACATGGTTCTGCTTATGAGTGTCAACCCCGGCTTCGGAGGGCAGAAATTCATCACCAACACGCTCAACAAGGTCCAGCGCCTGCGTGCCCTCATCGCCGAGACCGGCTCGAAAGCCCTTATCGAAATTGACGGAGGGGTAAACCTCGCCACAGGCAAGCTTCTCGCCGAGGCCGGTGCCGACGCCCTTGTAGCAGGCAGCGCTGTCTTCGGCGCGCCCGACCCCATGGCCGAAATCGCCGCCCTGAAAGCGCTCTGAATTTCCAATATCAGGTAAAACCTTAAAATTAAAGAATCTAAGAACAGATGGAGGAATTTGACATTAACCCCGAACGTTATCAGAACACGCCGCGACGCACCCGTACTTCGCGACGCAGCGAGAGCCGCGGCTATACCGGCATAAACGATGACGAGCAGGAGACAGTTACCACAAGGACCGACCGCCAGGAAGAACCTGCGAAACATCATCACCGTCCCCCTGTCACGGACGAACAGCCCGCGGAAAAAGCCACGGAAAAGGCCGAAAATCGCAATGTCCGCAGACGTAAGGAATACCGTCCGCACAATGACGGCCGACTCAGGAACGACGAAACGGATTACAATGACAATGGAGGCGGTAACGGCACAGGCCTGCTCGGAATGCTTAAAGACCGACGAGTGCACATTTTCTTTGGCAGCTTTCTGCTGATTCTCGGTGCGCTGATGGCAATAACGTTGTTCTCGTATCTGCGCACTGCGGCTGCCGACCAGAGCCAGGTCATCAACCAGACCATCGAGGAAATGGCCAAACAGGGCAAGACCGCCAACGCCGGAGGCTCGTTCGGCGCCTGGTTTACTCACGCCGTTTTCAGCGACGCCCTCGGTGTCGGCTCGTTCATCGTGGCCATTTATCTGATAATGGTAGGCGGATTTCTGATTGCAGCAAAAAAGTTCAACTTCTGGGCGCTGACGTTCAAGTCATTGCTTCTTGCCGTCACCCTCTCCGTCGTCACCGGACTCATCACCTACACAGCTGACTCGGAGGTAGTCTGGGGCGGCACTCACGGCCATGGCTTCAACGAACTCCTCATCAGCCACACCGGCTATATCGGCGCCGTCGCCGTCAGCCTTCTTCTTCTCGTTGCCGTCTTTGCAACCTTCTACTATCCTCTCTGCAATTTCGGACATAAGTGCAAGAACATCGCCGACAAAATCCGGACCCGTCGCGCCGCCGCTACCAAACCACTGACCGACGACACCACCGAGTACGAGCCTCAGCCTCGCCGCGAAAGTCACGTCACCAAGACCGAACCCGTCGAACCCGTTATCCCGGAAGAACCGGAACAGACCGAAAAAGCTCAGCCCGAACAAGCCTCCGACAGTATACAGAAAAATCAGCAGGCCTCCACACCTGACGATAACACAGCCTTCTCCTTCGACGACGAGCCCGCCACCACCGAGTCAGGCTTCGAGGTCACCCTCACCCGGCTCGACAGCGACCAGGCAGACACCGCCGAGGAGGACAGTGAGAAAAAGCCTGTATCCACCGTCCGCAAAGACCACCGCGACGGTATGTACTTCTTCAAGCAGCCAACAGTAGACCTCCTTGACGACATCCGCCAGGAAAACGTCATCGATGAGGAAGAGCAGGAACGCAACCGCCAGAACATCCTTGACACGCTGGCGCAGTTCCGCATCGGCATCAAGGACATCAAGGCCACCATCGGCCCGACCGTCACCCTCTACGAACTCTATCCCGAAGAGGGCGTACGTCCCCAGGACATCAAGCGCCTTGAGGAAAACCTCGCCATGGGCCTGAAGTCAAAGAATGTGCGCGTAATAACCATCACAGAGAACGGCACAGTAGGCATAGAGGTACCCAACGCCAATCCGCAGATCGTTTCGATGCGCAGCGTCCTCGACAGCAACAAGTTCCGCACCACCAACAAACCGTTGCCGGTAGCTCTCGGCGCTACAATCCAGAACGAGATTTTCATGACCAACATCGCCAAGATGCCGCACCTGCTCGTCGCAGGCGCCACGGGTCAGGGTAAGTCCGTCGGTCTGAATGCCATCATCACCTCGCTGCTCTTCAAAAAGCATCCAAGCGAACTCAAATTCGTGCTCATCGACCCCAAGATGGTGGAGTTCAGCATGTACTCGAAACTCATCAACCACTACCTCGCCAAGCTCCCTGACGATGATGACGACGCTATCGTCACCGACATGAACAAGGTGCTGGCCGTCCTCAACTCGCTCTGTATAGAGATGGACAACCGTTATGACCTTATCCGCAAGGCCGGCGAACGCGAAATCGAAGGCTACAATGCCAAATTTGAAAACGGCAAGCTCGACGAAATCGAGGGGCACAAATACCTGCCATACCTTGTTCTGGTAATCGATGAGTTCGCCGACCTCATCATGACTGGCGGCAAGGAAATCGAAAGTCCCATCACCCGCATCGCCCAGAAGGGACGCGCCGCCGGCATGCACATGATTATCGCCACACAGCGCCCCTCGCGTCAGGTTCTCACCGGCCTCATCAAGTCCAACTGCCCCGCCCGCATCGCTTTCCGCGTCAGCCAGCGCATCGACTCGGGCATCATCCTCGACGAGCAGGGCGCCGACACTCTCATCGGCCGCGGCGACATGATTTACAAGAACGGCGACGAGCACGAGCGCGTGCAGTGCGCCTTCATCTCCAACCGCGAGGTAGAGCGCGTGGTCGACTTCATCTCCCGACAGACCAGTCTTGGTCAGCCCTACCTCCTACCCGACCCCGACTCCAAGCCCGGCGCAGCCTCCGGCTCGTTCGGCGGCACAATGGGCACAAGAGCCTCGGGGGGCATGGAGCGCGACGCCATGTTCGACGAGATTGCCCGCGCCGTCGTCATCGAAGGCAAAGGCTCGACATCCTGGATTCAGCGCAACTTCGGCCTCGGCTACAACCGCGCCGGAAAGCTCATGGACCAGATGCACGCCGCTGGAATCGTCGGCCCCGAAAATGGCTCGAAACCGCGTTCAATCCTTGTCGACATGGATACCCTCGAACGCATCCTCTCACAAAAATAAACGGTTTAACTTTATCCCGCGAAAATTTGTTATAGCTAAGACAGCTAATATATCTATGATAGCTACTTTAGCAAAAAGAGCTACAACAGCTAACTTAGTCCAACGACAGCATAAGATGAAAACTAAAATACTGATTTTCTTCATCGCTCTTGTTTCCGGCCTCTCGGCTTCAGCCGCCGTCACCGCCGACCAGGTTATGCAGAAGGCGTCGGCAACGCTCACTTCTCCCGCCTCGGTGACGGTGAGCTTCGGCGTCATCAACGGCGGCAGCAGCGGCAGCGGCATCGCCGTCATGAGCAACCGCCGCTTCTACCTTACCCTCGGCGCCATGACAGTATGGTACAACGGCAAGACACAGTGGACAGCCAACAGCAACACCCGCGAGGTCAGCATCACCACTCCTCTTGAGGAGGAAATTTTCGAGACAAATCCTTTTGTCGTGCTCTCGCAGTACAAAAAAGACTACACCTGCAAGCTCGCCAAATCGAAAGCCGGAGTCTACTCCGTCACCCTGACGCCCAAAAACAGAAATACGATGCTGAAATCGGGAACGCTCACAGTCTCGGCCAAAGACTGGCGTCCGATAAAACTCACCGGGGTAACACGCTCGGGCGATAAATTCGTTCTCTCGATAAGCTCGATAAAAGCAGGCAGAAAACTCCCCGACTCACGCTTCTCATATAACGCCTCGGCCTTCAAAGGCTACGAAGTCATTGACCTCCGCTAACCAAATTTTACAATATATGAAAACAAAATGTCTCATAATCGGCTCGGGTCCCGCAGGATACACCGCAGCCATATATGCCTCGCGTGCCAACCTCGAACCTGTGCTCGTCGAGGGATTTCAGCCCGGCGGCCAGCTTACCACCACCGGCGAAGTTGAGAATTTCCCCGGCTACCCGCAGGGTGTCGACGGCAACCAGCTCATGGCCGACCTGCGCCAGCAGGCTCTGCGCTTCGGCGCCATGATGCACACCGGACAGATAACCAAAGTGGATTTCAGCAAACGTCCCTTCACTCTCTCCACCGACTCGGAAACCTACGAAGCCGATACCGTCATCATCGCCACCGGCGCCGCAGCCCGCTACCTCGGTCTCGATGACGAGCAGAAGTACATGGGCATGGGCGTCTCGGCCTGCGCCGTATGCGACGGCTTCTTCTACCGCAATAAAACTGTTGCCGTTGTCGGCGGCGGCGACTCGGCATGCGAGGAAGCCACATATCTCGCCAACATCTGCAAAAAAGTCTACCTCGTTGTCCGCAAGGACTATCTGCGCGCGTCAAAGGTGATGCAGCGCCGTGTCCTCGACAACCCCAAGATTACCGTGCTCTTCAACAGCAACGTCATCGGCCTCTTCGGCGACCCCGTCCTCGAAGGCGCACACCTCATTGAGTACGCGGGCACTGAACGCGAGCAAAAGTACGACATCCCCATCGACGGCCTCTTCCTGGCAATCGGTCACACACCCAACAGCAAGCCGTTCAGCGAATACGTCGATACCGACGCCCAGGGCTTCATTACCCTGCATGACCACACGCAGGCAACCAGCGTTGCCGGAGTCTTTGCCGCCGGCGACGTCTGCGACCCGACATACCAGCAGGCCATCGTCGCAGCCTCGACAGGCTGCAAGGCCGCACTTGACGCCGAGCGCTTCCTAATAGAAAACGAGGGCTGAGCCCGTTCACCCTCCGAGGTCTGCCGGAATACGCTTCGACAGCCACGCAAAAAGCAGGACTATCGCCGTTATCACTATGCTGACGATGGCTGTAGAGTGCATGAAGTTACCGATTCCGACAAGCGGCGATGCTATTCCGCCCACAATATAACCAGTAACACCTATCACGGCCGCGGCCTCTCCGGAGTGTCCGCGGCCTTCGTTCATAGCCAGCGTGTTGGACGTCGCGAAAATCATGCCGGCGCCAAACATTATCACTGCCATGCAGCCGAAATAGAACCACAGATTTTCGACGGCCAGAAGCGAAACAGTCAGGAACGCGACACCGACCGCCATTACCAATGACCCGACAAAGGCGGCCTTCTTATACGGTTTGAATTTCAGGGAAATCACCGAGCCGCCGCCCGCAAAGAGCGAGATGACACCGACACACAGGCCATACTGCGTCTGCGTAAGTCCATAGTGCGTCTGCGCAATGAACGGAGCCGACGAGACGTAGGAGAAAAGCATGCCGAGCGCAAAGGCCTTGAGCAGACAGTGTGTCATAAACCTGCCGTTGCACAGCAATGTGCCATAGCCGCCGATGGATGCCCAGATTGAGCCTTTCGACCGTGCCGAAACCGGCAGCGACTCCTTCATGTGCAGCGACAGCAGAATGACTATAGCGGCAAATCCGGCAAGGACAAAGAATATCGCCTTCCACCCCCATGCATCGGCGACGACACCGCCGGCGACGGGAGCGACGGCCGGAGCGAGTCCGTTTATCGCGCCGACCAGCGCCATAAGTTTGGCAAGGGCACGGCCGCCGTATACGTCAGCGGGAATTGTCTTGGCGAGGAAATATCCCGACGAGGCGCCCATGCCCTGGAAGAACCGGCAGAGATTGAAAACTTGGATTGAGGGTGAGAGCGTGCTCACCAATGCAGCCACGATGAAAAGACCCGTCGCCCCTATCAGCGCCGGTTTGCGCCCTATCTTATCACTGATAGGACCGAGCAGAAGCTGACCGATTCCAAGTCCGGCCATGCCCATAGTCAGTCCCAACTGCGCCAGAGGCACATTGCAGCCGAAAAATTTGCACATACCAGGCAGCGCCGGCGAGTACATATCGTTGACAAACGACCCGAGCGCACTCAGCGCCACCAGCATCAGCACCAGAAACACATAATATGACGCGCCGGAAGGCGAGCACAACTTGGCCGCCATCGGCGACACCGGTCCCGAAGCCGGACAATGCGCTCCGGCCTTCGTTCCCTTATTAATACTATTGTTGTCCATGATTTTTCGCTTTATTAAAAAACCACGGACTCCGCAAAAAGGTTTACGCTACAGTTTCCGGCGGAAACGGATAATGGTATTGATAAGGGGGAAGTTCAGTGTCAGCAGCGAGTTGTCCATCGTCAGGGTGGCGTAGTCCTCGCGGGAGAGTTTGCGGGAGCGGGATGCGTCTGTCCATTCAAGGTCGAAGGAACCGGGGAAAACGGTTGGGATAAGAGTGCCCTTGCGCATGAACGGTTCCCAGCGGTCGGCATAGATTTCGGCGCCACCGAGATAGTAAATGCCGTAGCTGTCCGAGTCCGGCATACGCACTACCGCAACCTCATAGTTTCCGCCGGGCACAATTTTTCCCGCCGGCATATTGCGGTCCTGATATTCCCAGATTCCCTCTGTCGAATCCTTTGACGAGGCAATATATTCCGTGAGCTGCTCAAGCGTCCCGAACGGTGCACGCTCGTCATGCACCATCCCTGCCAATTCGACATTTTTGTAAACAACGCCCTTATCGGACCTCACGCAGACAAGACTTCCCGGGATGCCGGCAAACGGGACGCTGAAGCTGACGATAGTATTGTCACCGGCAACCAGACGCACCTCGTCATCGATATTCCGCGTCAGGCGAAGGCCGGTTTCATTTTCGCTGTGGGTGACTTCCTGCCGTCCAACAAGAGTTTTCCTGCCATCCTTGACTGTACTGACATAGACCGCCGACCGTCCGCCGTAAATATCATCGGGGACAAGCAGCGTCTTAATCTCCGCGGTATTATAGTTTGCCGAATCCGTAAAATCCCATATCAGCGCCCACTCACCGGGACAGCGAACCGTAATATCCGCCTGAGCAAGTCCGTCGGCAGGGACAGTGTCCGGGACACAAGGTTTTGCGACAATGGCGACAGACGCCATCAATGCAATGGCAAGGATTCGGATAGGCTTGTTCATAGCAACGATTTTGCCTCGGCGATAAGGTCTACATCCGGAATATCATACGGAACGTGGTGCAACGTAAAACCTCGCCGCTCCATTCCCCTGAACCAGGTTGCCTGACGCTTGGCAAACTGATGGATGGCAGTCTCAAGTCCGCTCACCATTTCATCGTAGGACAAAGCGCCGGTGAGATGCAAAGCCATGAATTTGTATTCAAGGCCATAATATAACATAGTGTCGGCATCAACGCCCTCGGCCATAAGCCGCCGCGCCTCATCCAGCATACCGTCGTCGAGACGGCTGCGAAGGCGCCTGGAGATGCGTTCGCGACGCGACTCCCGGTCAATGTCAAGGCAGATAATCGCATAGCGCCGGTCATCGCCATTGCCTTTGACAGCAGCAGCTAATTCGGGATGCTCGGCGTAGTACGTTTCAATCTCAATGGCACGGATGGCACGCTTGGCCGTGTCGACATCCGTGGTGTTGTGCAGGCGCTTCATGCCGGCAAGAATTTCGGTGAGCTCGGCAAGTGATTTGCCCTCCAGCGACTTGCGGAGATCCGGATTTTCGGGCACCTCCGGCAGACGCGTACCTCTTGCCAGCGATTCGACATAAAGACCCGTGCCGCCGCAGACAATGGGCAGATGTCCGCGGAATTCGATGTCATCGATGCAGGCACGGGCGTCGCGCAGGTATTCGTAAAGATTGTAGCGGTAACCGGCCGGAACGACGTCAAGCACGTGCACCGGCACATCGCCGTACTCGCCCAGGTCCTTGCCCGTGCCGATGTCCATACCTCGGTAGACCTGACGCGAATCAGCGCTCACTATTTCGCCGCCGAGAGCACGAGCCAGCGTCACGGCACGCGAAGTCTTGCCGCAGGCGGTGACCCCCGTCACCATCAGCACCGGCTTTGGCTTGTCCGCGCTCATCTATTGCCGGCGAGTTTGCGCAGAAATCTGCGCACATGGAACAATGGCTTGTCCTGGTTGAAGTTGGCGACATACAGCCAGACCGGATCCTGGTAGTCCACCGACCACTGGCCGAAGTCGCGCAGGCGGAAGGTGGGGTGGTAGTTCTTGATGGGATAACGCCGATAGCCGTTCTCGTCGTATGTCTTCCATGCCATGGTGACGGTGAGGATGCGGTTTATCTCCGCCGCCAGTGCCGGGCTGACGCCGTGGAAACGCCACAGGCTGTTTATCTGGTCGAGGGTCGCCCAGTCGCCCTGCGGCTTGAAGCCGTCAGGAACAGGAGCGTCGGCATTCAGGATAACGGCATAGTGGAAAACATTGCCGTAACCGTCGGGAGTGACATTATTGTATAGCGGGCGCAGTTCAAAACTGCCGGGTTCGAGACCTGAAACAGTTTCAAATTCCTTTTCGGCCTCGGCCCTCGTTATCTGATGTCTGAAAGGAAGCGTAACCGTCGCAGGGGTGTCAACCTGCATGTATTCGTCGGCATTTGCGGGTTCGGGAGTTTGAAGCAACACGGTATCGCCGTGGAGGATGAGGAAACGCAACTCCGTATCTGCTGTTGACGGACTTTCGATGACTGTCTGAATTGCAGCAATGAGACTACGGCAACGGGCGCCTGTATAAGCCAGCGAGATGACGAATAAGATGCCGGGAATGATGACGAAGAAATACTTGTCTGAATCGTTGTAGTTGGCGTTGCTGTATTTCACAAAGTAATAAATGCCGCACACGACGCTTATCACCATCGACAGCGTAAGGAGCAGCTGCAGCTGATAGCGGGCTTCGCGGTGGAAAATATTGCCTGCGAACGAGTCGGCGGGACTGCATCCCAGCATCATCTTGCATCGGTGGCAGTACTGCGACCGGCCATACGTCAGCAGGCCATAGCCCATGACGATGGCCGTAACGGGAAATACCACCAGCGCGGTTATGAACGGATGTTCAGGGTTAAGGGTGTCGGGCGGAAAAATATCATTCATAAAAGGTGTCTCGACGATGACTATGCACACCAGCATCACCACAGCCGACCAAACCAGTGCCGCCGAAGTCAGCGAGGCCAGGCGCACGCATGCCAGCAGATTTTTCTGCCTGTAAGGTGCGACATACCCGCTCAGCAGCCACGCAAAGAGCAGCACCACCGCCGGCAGGATGATTTTCGGGATGATGCCGGCAAGAAGGACGGTTAGAGTTAGTGCGCCGAAGGAATACAGCCATTCGCGCCACAGAGCGTAAACGCCCTTTATGCGCATGGCGTTGCGTTCCTTTAAAGACGGAGTTCTGAATGTATTTTCTGTTGTCATTATGATTGGTTCGATATTGGGGGGCAAAAGTTTTCAGAGGTGGTCAGCCGATTACTTCCGGTCCGGAGCAAGTCGGTCACGGAAGAAGCGGAACATGTTGGCGTAGATGACGGCGCGTGAGTTGCAGCCGTAGATGCTGTGGTTCATGTTGGGGAACGACATCATGTCGAAGAGCACTCCGGAGGTCTGCATCGCCGATGCCATCTGCAGCGTGTTGACGGGATGCACGTTGTCGTCGAGAGTACCGTACATAAGCAGCAGGTCGGACGACATCATGCCGGCATTCGTCAGCGGAGCCGAGACGTTGTAGCCATGCTCGTTCTGCTGAGGCGTCAGCATATAACGCTCGGCGTAGACTGTGTCGTAATAGCGCCAGTCGGTCACCGGAGCCACGGCCACGGCGGCGGCAAAAGGATTTTCGGAATTTGTCACGCACATCAGCGCCTCGTATCCGCCGTAGCTCCAGCCGTGGATGCCGATGCGCGAGCCGTCGACACCGGGTAGGGTAGCGATGTAGCGGCAGGCGTTGATCTGGTCGATGGTCTCGCAGTAGCCGAGGTTCTTGTAGACGCTGTACATGAACTCGCTACCGCGGGCGCCGGTGCCGCGTCCGTCAACACAGGCCACGATGAAGCCGTGGTCGGCGAAGTACTGCATCCAGCCGGTCTCCCAGGTGTTCAGTACGGTCTGCGAGCCCGGGCCGCTGTACTGGTACATGACAACGGGGTATTTCCGCGAGGGGTCGAAGTTACGGGGACGCATAATCCATCCGTTGAGTTCGCGACCGTCCGAGGGCACCTTGATAAATTCCTTCCTGGGCAGTTTTGCGCTCAGGCTCTCGCCCAACGCCTTGTTGTCGGCGAGGACGCGCAGTGACTTTCCTGCTGCCGTGCACAGCGTATACGACGCAGGGGTCTCGGTGCTTGAAGTAGCCATGACTGCATAACGGCAGTCCGGCGAGTAGGTCGCGTTGGTTGTGCCGCCCACCGGCGAGACGGGAGCGAGGATGCCTTTTTTGGCATCGACTTTCTGAACGGTGCGGTCAAGGGGAGTCGGTGTGGCCGTCTGCACGTAGTGGTTGCCGAGAGCATCCTGGCCGTAGTAGGCGGTGACGTCGAAATCGCCCGAGGTAAGCGTGCGCATCAGCGAACCCGTGTACGAGTAAAGGTAGGCGTGGGTATGTCCCGAGCGGTTGCTGAGGACGGTGAAACCGTTCTGGCCGTATGTCAGATTCTCGTATGCTTCGGGGATAACCCAGGCATTGCTCTTTTCGGAATAAACCGACTTGCAGATGCCGCTTGCGGGGTTGACGGAGAAAATCTCGAATTTATTCTGGTCGCGGTTGAGCGTCGAAACCATGAGTTGCGAGGCCGTGGGGCCGAAGCTGATGCGCGGAATGTACTCAATCGTCTTGTCGGGCAGCGTGATGTCCTTAATCTTGCGGTTGTCTACATCGTAGCTGTGCAGAGTCACCGTCGAGTTTGTCTCGCCCGCGACGGGATATTTATAACTCAGCTCGCCGGGATAAAGGGCGTACTCGCGACGGGGCTGGCAGGCGCCCTCGTAGATGGGCAGCGTGTACACCGGCACCTTCGACTCGTCGAAACGCAGGTAGCACAGCATGGTGTTGTCAGGTGCCCAGGCGAGGCTGGAGGTGATGGTGAACTCCTCCTCGTAGACCCAGTCGATGGCGCCGTTGATAATCTTGCCTGCGGCGCCGTCGGTTGTGACGGCGACCTCGCTGTTGAAGTCGATTTTCTTGATATATATATTGCCCTCGGCGACAAAGGCCACCATGCGGCTGTCGGGTGAGAACACCGGTATCTGCTGCGTCTTGAACTGCGTGCTGAGGGGACGCAGGAGGCGCGAGTGCAGGTCGTAGACGTAGTATTCGGCGCTGAAGGAGCGGCGATATATCGGCTTTGAGTTGCGGTAGACAATCACCTTGGAGGCGTCAGGGCTGATGATGAAGCCTTCCATCGACGACAATGTCGTCTCGCGGGTGTTGCTGAGGTCAACGAGTTCTCCCGTGCGCTTGCCAGAAGCAATGTCGTATGTCTCGACGACCTTGCCGTCGGCGCTGAGCATGGCGTACTGAGTGTTGTCGGGCAGATAGGTGAAGTGCGGGGGCGTCTTTATCTGCTTTTTGTACGAAAGGTATGTCTCCATCTCCCGCACCAGAGAGGCGCCGGGAATTTCACGTGCCTGAACGGCCGCTGCGGCCACCAGAGCAGTCAGTGCTGCAATATATCTTATTTTCATCGTCTTATCATGTATTGTGTTAATGTCTTATGTTGTTGTCAGAACAGCGAGAGCTGCTGGTCATCGGCAGGCGGAGTCTTGCTCTTGCGGCGGCCTTCGTTGCGGCTTTCACTGCTGGCCCTGGGCGAGACAAGCCAGTCGGTATCGCTGAGGATATCGTCAGGCGTGGATGCGTTGGACGCCAATGACGGAGCCTTGAGGTTGCGAGAGCCGGAATGGCGACGAATGGGTCTTCTCTCTGTCTGAGCGGGAGCTTCTGCCGGTTTTTCATCTGCCGCCTTGACTTCAGCTTCGGCCTTTTCAGTTTTTACGGCCTCTAAGCGTGCCCTGAGCTGGTCGACCTGCTTCTGCAGCTCCTCTTTCTCCTGATTGTGGCGTTTTTCCTGACGGGCCTGCATATCGGTGTTCATGGCCAGAGTCTTCTCCAGGCCGTCGGCCTTCTGCAGCTCCTCGTCGAGGCGTTTGCGCAGAACCTCGATTTCGGAATCTTTTATCTGACGCAGCTGTGTCAGGCGGCCTTCGACGTCGCCGGAGTCAGCTGCCGAAGCTGCAGCTTCGGCGCGAACCTTTTCGACAGCCACCCTCATCTTGTTCTCCATCTCGGCGCGAACCTTTTTTTCGGTCTCCTCGTTGGCGGTCTTCACCGCTGCCGCGATGAGGGCGTCGACTGCCTCGCCACCGGGAGCTTCGCCGTTCTGCATTCCGTTGCGCACATCGGCTACCTTGAGCTTGTTTATCAGACTCTTGTTCTCGAGCTGGAACTGCTCCAGTTCGGCCTCAAGCGAAGCCACGCGGTCTTCGAGGTCCTTGTTGCGCTCCATGATGGCACGGCGCTGACGCTCGCTGCTCAACAGCTTCTGCTGCATGTCGTCTCGCATGGAGTTATACTGGCTGTAGCGGGCTTCCATCTCGCGGATGTTGGCCTGAAGCTGAGTCTTCTGCTGCTCGAAATTGCGGCGGCACTGTGCCTCGGCTTCCTTGCGCGAGGCCTCGACGTAGGCCTTCATGTCTGCCGTAAGACCATCGTAGAGCAGTCTGCGCTGCTTTTCCGGGTCAACAGAGTTCTTCAGGAAATCGGGCAAAGCCTGGTTGAAGACCGCCACGACGTGCTCGAAGATGTCCTCGGGACGCGGTCCGCGGCTACCGGCGGCAGGATTAACGGCAGGCGTCACGGTGCTTTCGGAAAGCTGGCGTGCCGGAGTGGCCGGAGTGTACCTCGGCTTTGAGATTTCGTCCTCCTGCATATCGGGGTCGTCGTATCCGGCGTCAAAGCCGAAGAGACGTTTTATGCTGTCTAATGCTCCCATAACTTATGTGAGTGTATTCTGATTTTCTGTGGTATTAATTGCTGCGCCGGGCTTGAGCACCACGCCCACGCTCTTTCGACCGTCGATGCCGATGAGCAGAGGTGAGCTGAAGCGTACGACGCGGATGTATTCGTTTTCAAATTCGGCGGGGAAGGCGTCGAGCCACGCCGAGTCGAAGAAGCTGCCGTCGCCGGTGAACGGATTGACGGTGAAGTACCCTACCCCGAACGACGTGAGGTTCTGGAAGAAATGCGTGCCCTGGCTGGGCTCGATGCGGTAGTTGCCGAGGGCAGTCTCCACTATGAGGCGGGCGCCGGAGATGTCGGGCCAGCGGACGGGGATGCCCAGCGACGTGTCGCTCGACCCCCAGCGGCCCGGACCGATGAGGATATAGTTGCGTCCCTCGGCGACAAGGCGGCTGTTGACCTTCTGCAGGTCGGCGGCGATGGCGGGAGTGGCAAGCGGGCTGAAACTCTGCGGCCGGACGTAGACGACGGTAGTGATGTCGTCGATGTTGCCGTGGCCGAGGGCGGTGTTGCTGCGCAGAAGCAGGTCCTGTTCCGGCGCTTTCAGCATCGAGTCCTCAACCATGTCCTTGCGGTCGATGATAGGACGTATCTGCAGCCAGTAGATGTGCCCCTTGTTGGGCGATTTCTGCCCCGGGCGCAGGTTGATGTCACCGGCAAACTCCACCTCGACGGGCCGTCCCATGGCCTCCTGACCCGTGCGCAGCATGAAGTCGACGGCGGGAGCAAGGGGGAAGACATTGTCGCGCAGAACGTTGGCAAAGGTGACGACGCGGCGTCCCGGACCGATGTTGTTGTCGATGAGCATGTCGTTGGCGTAGTCGTAGCGCGACACCATGTAGTCGAGGACTCGGTCGCCGGCAAAGTCCTGGACATTGCGGCGCACGAGGTTGAAGCCGTCGTTGACGCTGAAATTTCCGGACGCCTTTTCGTCGATATTGAGGGCGTCGAGGTATGTCTGCGTGTCGCGCAGGGCAAGGTCGAGGGTCGACGTCTGAAGCACCTTGCGCGGATGGCGCGGACAGAACCGCAGCGCCTGGCCGCCATCGACGATGTATTTTCCGAGGCCGATGGCCACCTGGGCCACGCCGTCGGTAGCTTTCTCGTCGCCGATGGGATAATAATTGAGCGAACGGCCCACGCCGGAAAAACTGGGGAAATAGCAGTCGCCGTGGCGATGTCCCACCACCTCCTGAATTATCACCGCCATCTTTTCTTGGTCGATGACATTTGAGGTGGCTGTCATGTATGCCTTTGAGTCGGCATAGAACACCGAGGCGTAGACCCCTTTGATGGCCTCGCTGAGCAGGCGCATCATCTCGTCGGAGTCGGTGCCGTGCGGAACCATGTATGTGGCGTAGATACCGGCGAAAGGCTGGTAGTGCGAGTCCTCGAGCAGGCTGGACGAACGCACGGCAAGGGGCCGGTCGATGACGTCGATGAGGGCGCGCAGGTCCTCGTCGAGACGCTCGGGAAGGCGCGCCTCAAGGAACCGACGCAGAATCTCCTCGTCGGGGGCGTCGCTGAGGGCCACGCCGTAGAGGTTGTTCTCGGCCATGAACCGGTCGAAGAGGTCGGTGCACAGCACCACCGTGCGCGGGATGCTGATGGTGACGCCCTCAAAGTCGTCGCACTCGCCCTTGTGCTTTATCACCGAGTCGACAAAGGCCAGGCCGCGGGCTTTGCCGCCGAGACTGCCCTGGCCGATACGGGCAAAGTTGGAATAGTGGTCGAAGCGGCCGCGCTTGAACACGGCCACCACGCCGCGGTTTTTCATGCGGCGGTATTTCACAATCAGCTCGAAGATGAGCTGACGCACTGCCGGAGCCTCGTCGAGGCTGCGGAAGCGGTGCTGCTTCATCACGTCGGCGATGGGGAACATGGCGCGGGAGTAGAGCCAGCGCGAGATGTCGTTGTGCGAGGCGTGGTAGTAGAGCGAGTCGGCAGGAATCTCGAAGACGTGCTTCTGCAGGTCGTTGAGCGAGCTGATGCGCATTATCTCGGCGCCGGTGGCCGGATTGCGTATAACAAAGTCGCCGAAGCCGAAGCTGGCCTTGATGGCCTCGCCGAGGTCGACCGACAGTTTCTTGGAGTTCTTGTCGATGAAGATGCCGTTGAAGTCGCGCACGCGCTCGGCGTTCTGCACCTCGCTCGACTCGATGATGATTGGCAGATACGGGTCTCGCCCCCTCAGCCACTTGGCCAGTGTAATTCCGGCACTGTGGTCCTTGACGCCCTCGCGTTTGAACGAGACGTCACTGATGACGCCGAGGATGTTTTCCTTGTACTTTTCGTACAGGTCGCGAGCCTCCTCGTAGTCGCGGGCCAGCATGACCTTTGGACGGCCGCGCATGCGCAGCATCTGCTCGTGCTCGTTGAGTGCCTCGGTCGAGAACTCACGCGACTGGGTGAGCAGGAAGCGGTAAAGGTGCGGGAGCACCGACGAATAAAAGCGCACCGAGTCTTCGACAAGCAAAATCATCTGCACCCCCACCCCGTTGATGTCGCGCTCGGCGTTCATCCGGTCTTCGAGGAGCTTGATGATGGCCAGCAGAAGGTCCATGTTGCCGAGCCAGCTGAAGACGTAGTCGACGTACGTCATGTCCTCGGAAGCCATACGGCGCGATACTTCCTTGCTGAACGGCGTCAGCATGACGATGGGTACGGCGGGGAACTCGGCCTTTATCTCGCGGGAACGGGAGAAAGTGTCGCTGATTTCCACACCGGGCATGGAGATTACCAGGTCGTAATGCTTGCGGCGCATCTCTTCAAGCGCCTCGTCGAAATTGGAGACGCGGGTCACGCGGGGCGGGCTGCTGAGGTTGAGGGCCACGTATTCGAAATAAAGCTGCTCGTCGACGCGTCCGTCCTCCTCAAGGGCAAACGCATCGTAGCGCGATGCAATGAGCAGCACGTTGAAAATGCGGCTCTGCATCAGATTCTGGAATGCCGTATCCTTGAGATACAGCTGTGTCAGCGCTTTCTCGTTCATTGCAGTTTATCAATAGACAAAGGTACAGATTTTCCACCAATATTATCGCGCCCGCGCGATGAAAAATGCGCACAAATGAAAAAGAAATTATCCAAATTCAGTATTAGTTTGTAGGGATGCACCCTGGTGCATCCGCAAAACATTGGAACTCAATGAATTTTATGCGGATGCGCCAGGGTGCATCCCTACAACAGGATATTATGTGAAGCTCGATTTAAGCGATTAAAGTAATACTTTATCCGATGCTTAACGCTTTGCTTTATGTTTATAAGTCCAATCTGCTATTTAACAAGGCAAAAGCATACAAATACATTTACCCCCACTCGAAATTCTCTTTTCCGGCGGCGAGCTCGAAATTACAGCAGGCGATGCCGAGGTCGGTCCGGGTGTAACCGGCAAGAGAGCGGCCGGGGGTAGCGATGACTTTCGCTTTTTCTCCGGGAGTACTCGGGGCTACGTAGGTGAAATGGAACTTCTGCTGGTTGATGGCGGTGGGAGCCAGACGGGCGGCCTCTACGCCGTCGCGGAACCACGCGGGGGTATCGGGGCCGACATTGCCGAGTTGCTCGACGGTCTTTGTCTTGTGCGGATTGCCCTGCGTCTCGCCGTAGCCAAGGGCAATGTAGCAGACGATTTTGTCACCGGGATTAAGCTCGTACGTCCCGGCAATCTTGCGATAGGTGAGGCCGACCCAGCAGGTGTTGAGGCCGAGAGTCTGGGCAAACAGAACTATGTGCTCACCGTAGTATCCGGCTGTGCGGTCGAGGGTGTCCGACTTGGGCCCGGTGATAACGAAGTAGTTTTTGACGCCGGAGAACTTGCCATACGACAATATGCCCGCAAAGGCCTTTGGCTCGTCTGTCACAAGCTGGATATGCAAACCGCCTTCTTTATTGACTTTGTCAATTTCATCGCGTAACCGTTTAACAATCTCGGCAGGCAGCGTCTTGTCAAGGTATTTGCGCACCGAGTGGCGCAGGGGAATAGCTTCGAGGAGAGTCATAATTATTTGGTTACAAGTTAAAAAAAGATTGTGGAAGCCATTATCACAGTGCCCAACTTTATATGCCGGCGCCGTCGATAAACCTTTGGTCCACAACCTGGCGCTGGTTTAGGCGGGCATAGGCGGGCACGTTGGAGGTCACCCACAGGTTGCCTCCGATGACGGCGTGGCTACCGATGGTGATGCGGCCGAGGATGGTAGCGTTGGAATAAATGGTGACATGGTCCTCGATGATGGGGTGACGCGGCACGTTTAGCGGGTGCCCGTTGCTGTCGAGGACAAAGTTCTTGGCGCCCAAGGTAACGCCCTGGTATATCGATACATGACACCCTATGCGGCTTGTTTCTCCAATAACGACACCGGTGCCGTGGTCGATGCTGAAATACGGGCCGATGACAGCGCCGGGATGGATGTCTATGCCGGTGCGCGAATGTGCCATCTCGGTAATCATGCGCGGCAGCAGGGGCACTCCCGCCGTCAGCAGGGCGTGGGCGATGCGGTAATGCAGCATGCCCGTAAAGGCCGGATAGCAGAAGATAATCTCGGCGCGGTCTATGGCAGCGGGGTCGTTATCGAACATTGCATCGACGTCGGTAAGGAGAAGGCTGCGCAGCTCGGGAAGATGAGCGATGAACGCCTCGGCAACGGCGTCGCTGTCGATGTCGGGCTTTTCGCCGATGCGTGCGGCGCGCCGTATCTGTGCCGCCAGCTCGGTACGGATGTCCTCGAGGCGCACGGCGGTGACGTGGCGCAGGACATTGGGCGAGGGAGCTACCTCGGCGAAAAAATCCGGGAACATCACCTCGCGGATAAGCTGCATGATTTCCTTGAGACGTTGCCCCGACGGCAGACGGCCCTTGGTGCGCTTCAGTATCGACGCCGTGCCGTCGGGCTGATGGCACAGCTGCTCCACTATTTTGTCGTTGTCGGTGGTCATTGCACAAAGAGGTTTGTTGAGAGATAGCGCTGACCCGTGTCGGGGAGCACGCAGACGATGGTCTTGCCCTCATTTTCGGGATCTTTCGCGAGTTTAAGGGCGGCGGCGAGGGCGGCACCTGACGAGATGCCGGCGAGTATTGACTCGTCGCGGGCAAGGTTGCGTGCAGCCTCGAAGGCCTCGTCACCCGTGATTGTCATCACCTCGTCCACTACAGACGGATTGTAGTTGCCGGGGACGAATCCGGCGCCTATGCCCTGAATCTTGTGCGCTCCGGCCTTGCCTCCGCTGAGAACGGGCGACTCGGCGGGCTCGACGGCCACGGCGCGCACTTCAGGTTTCAGGCTCTTGAGACGGCGCGAGGTGCCGCAGAGAGTTCCGCCCGTGCCGACTCCGGCTACGAGTATGTCGACGGCACCGTCGGTGTCGCGCCATATCTCCATCGCCGTCGTGCGCTCGTGAGCGGCAGGATTGGCGGGATTGTCAAACTGGCCGGGGATGAACGAACCGGGAATTTCCTTGTGCAGTTCTTCGGCCTTGGCGATGGCGCCCTTCATGCCCTGGCTGCCGGGAGTGAGGACAAGCTCGGCGCCGAAGGCTTTGAGGAGGTTGCGGCGCTCGACGCTCATGGTATCGGGCATAATCAGAACGCACTTGTAGCCGCGCAGACGGGCCACCAACGCCAGGCCGATGCCGGTGTTGCCGCTGGTAGGCTCGATGATGGTAGCGCCGGTCTTGAGGAGACCGCGTTTCTCGGCGTCCTCAATCATCGACAGAGCCACGCGGTCCTTGCTGCTTCCGCCCGGATTGCAACTCTCCAGTTTGAGCAGCAGACGCGCTTTAAGGCCATTTTTCTTTTCAGTCCCGACAGCCTCGACAAGAGGCGTGTCGCCGATAAGGTCAATAAGATTTCTGCGTATGTCAGTCATAGATTGTACCTTGAAATAGATTTTTATTTTAAAAGCTCGTAAACATACAGTTCATGCACCTCGCCGGTGTAGCCCTCTTCGGTAATCGGACCCTGGCTCATGCCTAAAACGATTGTGGTGCCGCGGTTGTTTAGCACGACAAGGTCATCGTTGGCGGGGTCGATGGCGAGGCCTTCGATTTCGCCGGCACGACGGAAGTCGGTCATGGTCCTCAGCGGCCTGACGTCGCCGCGCTGGGCGCCTCCGGCGACGAGGCCCTTGCGGGTGACGGGCTTGCCGTCCCCGCCGATTTTGACGCTGAAGGGCGTATCCTTGACAACCTCCTCTCCTTCGACAAGTCCGGTGTAAGGCACCTCCCCTATCTCAGCGACGTAAATATTGTCGGGCAGATTGTAGGCGGCCTCACCGTCATCGGCAGAAAAAAGAATTTTGCCGTCGGCGATGAAAATTCCCTGACACCAGTAGGGCGTGGGCACGCACTGCATCTTTGTGCGGTAACGGCCCGTGTCGAGGTCGTAGCAGTAGGCGTAGCGGCTGTCAACCCAATCAGACATCCACACCATGCGCTTGTCGCGGTCGACGGCGATACCCGAAACCTCGACCTGGCCGCTCTCGGGAGCCCACGGGAAGTCGCGTTTCCACTCCAGCGTGCCGGCATCATAGACCGACACGGCGATATTGTAGCCGCGGCCATACTCGAAGCGCTCGATGCCGCAGTATATCTCTCCGTCGAAGACGTCGATGTCGCCGAAATGATTGGCAATCTCGGGATGCCGGAAGGGCGCGTCGTTCTTCTGTACAAGGTTGCCCTGCTTGTCGTATTTGTAGAGGGCGCGCGTGTCCGAAACGTAATAGTAGTTGCTGTCGATGGCTATGCCCTGGCGTCCGGCCACGGGGATGACGGTTTTTAGACGGTACTCCGACCCTACAGTCTGCGCCATCGCCGACGCCGCCATAGCGGCAGCCGCAAATGTGATGATGATTTTTGCTTTCATGATGCACAAAGGTACACAAATTTACGAGAAAAACAACAGGCCGACGCAATAGGTTATGCGTCGGCCTGTTGTGTGGCATGTCAAATTTTTTCTAATGTAGGGACGTGCCTTTGGCACATTGAACCTGTCAGCCGTTTGACCGAACCGACATTGCAAAGCGATGTCCCTACATTATTGGCACTGCTTCAAATTGTCCGAGAATTGTCTCAGGCTGTAATGCGCTTGACGTAGCTGCCGTCGCGGGTGTCGATTTCGACAGAGTCGCCTTCGTTGACGAAGAGGGGCACACGAACCTCGGCGCCGGTCTCGAGAGTGGCGGGCTTGAGGGTGTTGGTGGCGGTGTCGCCCTTGATGCCTGGCTCGGTGTAGGTCACCTTGAGGACAACCTTGGTGGGCATTTCGGCAAAGAGGATGGTGTTGGTCGATGCGTCGCTGACTACCTCGACGGTGTCACCTTCTTTCATGAAATCGGCGCCGGTAACCATCTCCTTGTTGATGGGCACCTGCTCGAAGGTTTCGTTGTTCATGAAGATGTCGTCCTGACCATCGTTGTAGAGGAACTGATAGGGACGGCGCTCCACGGATACGTCCTCAAGTTTCTCGCCGATGTTGAAGCGGCGCTCGAGTACGCGGCCGTCAACCACGTTCTTCAGTTTGGTGCGCATGAAAGTGTTGCCCTTACCGGGTTTTACATGCAGGAAGTCGATGCAGAAGTACAGGCTGTTGTCCATACGGATGCAGGTTCCGATTTTGATGTCCTGAGCGTTAATCATATCTCTTGTGTTATAGTTTAATTAGTTTCGATTTGTCAGTCAGCCGCTTGCACACGGCCTCCTTCCGCAATCCGCAGTGCAGCCCAAACAGCCCGCACCCGTTTGCGACCGCGAAGTTAGCAAAAATTTCGCTTATATACAAATTATTGTGTACCCTAAGCCCGTCACGAGGTGTTAAGGTCAACATCCGCGCACAAATCTAAATACAAACACGGCCACAACATCAATTATGCTGTGGCCGCGTAGTTTTGCCATGGATAGGGTCTTACTTTTTGTGGATGCGGAAGATGGTGCCTTCGATGAGGGAGACGTAGAGGTCGCCGCCGGTGGGGTCGAGGTCGATGCCGTTGATTTCGCTGACTCCGACGGGGAGGCTCCACAGGACTTTGCGGGTCTGCGGGTCGACGGCGGTGACGATGCCGCGGCGGCTGCCGGCGTAGACTACGCCGTCTTTTTCGACAACGATGCAGGGGGCGTGCTCATAGCCGAGACCCATATCGACGGTCCACAGTTCTTTGAAGGTGTCGCCGGCGGTGGAGACTGCCACGAGCTCGCCGTCCATGGTCTTGGAGTATGCGCGCTTACCGTCCTCGCTGACGCCGAGGGCCTCGCGGTAGCGGTGGCTCTTGTCGCGCCAAATCTGACGCCCGGTGCGGCGGTCGATGGCGGTCATATAGCGGTCGGGAGCGACGATAATCACTTTGTCGTCGGTGACTACGGGGACGACATTGCCCGGGCCGAGCATATTGGCCGTCTTGCCGTTGTTCCATACCCATTTCAGATGGCCATCCTTGAGCGAGACGCAGCGCAGGTTGGTGTCCCAGGCACCGAAGATGACATCGTCACCGTCGACAACGGGAGCGGCCTGGCAGTAGTTGAAGAGTGAGTCATAGCTCCATACCAGCTTGCCGTTGCGCGGATTGCGGCGTTCCAGGCGCTTGTAGCCGCCCTGGATGTAGGCCTTGCCGTCGGCGGTGAGCAGACCGTCGGCGACGTACGGACCCTCCTTCGATTTCAGCGTTTTGGCAACCTTGCCGTTTGCGTTGACCATCATTATGCCGGTTGCGGTGGGAACGGCAATGGTGCCGGGAGCGGTGACCACGGGACGCGAAAACAGCGAGGCGCCGGTGGGGATGCTCCAGCGCAGCTTTCCGTCGGCCTTGCCCACGGCGCGGGCCTGGCCGAGCGAGTTGCCGAAGTAGACGTTGTCCTTGTCAAAGCCGAGGCGGGTAAATACCGAAGCCGAGTCGGCCCAGACCTTCGTCACCTCCCAGCCCTCGGGCGAGGTCCACTCACCGGACTTGTCAGCGGGGAGCGGTTTGTGCTTTGTGTTGACGGCAAAGGCATATTTGGCCTTTGCGGGCTCGCCGACGTTCTTGTTGTAGAAGTGAATCCACTCGGGACCGACCTCAACGATGGCGTAGCCTGGCTTGCCGTCGCGCATGTCAAGGGCGCGGGTCATGCCGCCGGGGATACCGTCGATGTCGTAGGTGCGCCAGGTGTGGTAGTGGCCGTTGATGTGGGCGATGACGGGATATTCGAGCAACAGCGAGGCATAGTCGCGCCAGTTGTCGATGTCAGCCTGGATGGGATAGTGGTTGAACGACAGCACCTTGTAACCGGGTTTGACTTTTTCGTCAAGAGTCTTGCGCAGCCAGTGCAGATCCTCCTGTTTGATGTGTCCGTCGCCCATCTTCATGTACGGGCCGCAGTTGATGCCGACAATCACCAGCGAGTCGACGGTGGTTACGAATCGGTCGCCGCCGAAAGTGTTGACAAAAGTTTTGGTGGCCGACTGGCTCCAGTTGTTCTCGTGGTTGCCGGGGAGGACATACAGCGGCAGTGTGATGCCGTCCAGAATTTCCTTGATGTTGGCGATTTCGCTGTCGCTGCCCTCGTTGGTGAGGTCGCCGTTGACGACTACGAAGTCAAAGTCGCCGTTGTTGATTTCGCGCACGGCGACGCGCAGAGCCTTGTCGTTGGCGTTTCCGGGAGTGACGTGGACGTCGCTGAGCAAGGCGATACGCTGTGCCTGGGCCGCCGCGCACAGGCTCAGCGCCAGGGCCGCGGCCGCCAGTTTCCTGAATTTCATGTTATGCAAATTTTATTTGTGTGATACTTTGGTCAATACGCGTTAATTGGTTTTTCTGACGTAAAGGTAGCAATTTTTTTCTTATCTTTGCACAACCTATGGCAAAGATTGAACATGAGACCGTGCAGCGCATCCTCGACTCGGCGAATATCGTCGAGGTCGTCAGCGATTTTGTCACGCTGAAAAGGCGCGGCACAGGCTACATAGGCCTCTGCCCCTTCCACAACGAGCGCACGCCGTCGTTCTCGGTGTCGCCGTCGCGCAACATCTGCAAATGTTTCAGCTGCGGCAAGGGCGGCTCCCCCGTCAACTTCCTGATGGAGCTGGAGGGTATGTCGTACGGCGAGGCCCTGCGCTGGCTGGGCAAGAAATACGGTATAGAAATCAAGGAGCGCGAGGAGACGGACAAGGAGCGCGCCGACGCCGCCGAGCGCGAGTCGCTGTTAGCCGTCAACGACTTTGCCATGCACTTCTTCGAGAACTACATGCAGGAGAGTGACGAGGGACGCGACGTCGGCCTGGCCTACTTCCGCGAGCGCGGCATCAGCGACGCGTCGATACGCAAGTTCCACCTCGGCTTCAGCCCCGAGGACAGCACGGCCCTCTACAAGGCCGCGACGGCAAAAGGGTACACGGAGGAAAATCTTGTCAAGACCGGTCTGTGCATGAACGGTCAGCACGGCATCTACGACCGCTTCCGTGCCCGCGTCATCTATCCCGTCCACGGCCTCAGCGGCCAGGTTGTCGCCTTTGGCGGACGCACGTTACGCACAGACAAGAAGATGGCCAAGTACGTCAACTCGCCCGAGTCGTCGGTATACAGCAAGAAGCGCGAGCTGTACGGCCTCTATCAGGCGCGCCAGGCCATCACCCGCAACGACAAGGTAATCCTTGTCGAGGGTTATATGGACGTCATCTCCATGCACCAGAGCGGCGTGGAGAATGTCGTGGCCTCGTCTGGCACCTCGCTCACCGACGAGCAGGTTATCCTGCTGCGCCGCTTCACCAAGAACGTCACCGTCATCTACGACTCGGACAGCGCCGGCATCAAGGCCGCCCTCCGCGGCGTCGACATGCTTTTAGGGGCCGGCCTCAACGTCAAGGTGCTCCTTTTCCCCGACGGCGATGACCCGGACTCGTTCGCCCAGAATCACAGCAACGAGGAACTGAAGCAATATCTGGACACGCACGAGACGGACTTCATCAAGTTCAAGAGCTCCATCCTCCTCAAGGACGCCTCGGGCGACCCGCTGCAGCGAGCACGCGCCATCGCCGACATCGTCAGGTCGATTTCGGTCATCCCGGAGCCCATCACGCGGATGGAATATATAAATATGTGTGCACGCGATTTCGACCTCAGCGACAAGGTGCTCTCGCAGCAGTTAGCGGTATTCATGGCCCGCAACGAGGAGGAGCGCGAGAAAGAGCGTCAGCGCCGTGCCGCCGCCCACACCCTTGACCATCCAATCGGAGGCTCGGAAACTCCGGCAGAGGGCACTCAGGAAGCCGAGGGCGAGGCAGCCACACAAGCCGACGAGCCGCCCGTACAGCCCGACGAGGCTCTGCGCCGCGCAGTCTCGGGCCAGCAGGCGGCAGGCTCCACGCACCGCACAAAACGGCAGAACTACCTCGCCACCTTCGAGAAGGAGCTGTTGCGCTATGTCCTCCGTTACGGGCTGATGTACCTATGCGACCGCATAACCGAGGAGGGGGATACCGTGCCGTTGTCGGTGCTCGAATACATCGACATGCAGCTGCGTAGCGACGAAATAGAGTTCTCCTCTCCCGTCTACCTCAGACTTTGGACGCGGATGTGCGAGATTGCCTCAACATCGTGGGCGCAGGACTTCGCCGCCGAATGCGACCGGCTGGCCGTAGAGCGTCAGCACCGCCTGACCGAGGGCATCGACGCCATCCGCGCCGACGGAAAGAGCATCGCCGAGATGGAGAAGCGCGAGAAAACCCTCAACGAACAGCTCGATGCCGACCAGCAGCAGGCACAGATGCAATACGCCCGCCACTACGCCGAGCGTATCCTATGCTCCGACCCCGACACGGAACTGCGCACGCTGGCCACCGAGCTCGCCGATGACAAATACACACTGTCTAAGGTCTACACCAAATTCCAGAAGATAGAGACCGAGGAGGACCGTCTCGTCGAGCTCATCCCCCGCACCCTCTCCGAACTCAAGAACGCCATCCTCAGCTGCAACCTCGCCGACGCCCGCGAACGCCTGCGCACAGCCACCGAGACCGGCGGCGACATCGCTCCCATCCTCGCCGAAATCGCCCGCCTGAACGTCCTCAAAGGCTCCTTCGCCCACGTCCTCGGCGACCGCATCATCACCCCCGGCCATCCCTAAGCCAAAATAATTGAACACACAAACACATCCTCCACATAAATCACATAAAAAAAATCGGGCCGGCGCCTCCGTTTCGGAGCGCCGGCCCGGTTTATGTCCGGTGTGGGAGATGTCTTACTGTATGGGGACGATGCTAATGGCGTAGCCGCCACCGGCTGCTGTCTTGATTTTCAGCTTGGTGGACGGGGTGACGGTGCGAGTCTCGATTACATAGTCATGGGGGTTGGTCTTGTAATGGGCGTTGTCACCGTCACGGTAGATGGTGGCTTTGTACTTGCCCTTGGGCAGGAACGACAGCTTGACCGTGGAGGTGCGGGCGTCGTAGCCGTTGGTGGAGCCGACGAACCAGCGGTCCTCGCCCTTGGCCTTACGGGCTACGGTGACGTATTCCATAGGCTCGGCCTCGAGGTACCACGACTTGTCCCAGTCAATAGCGACGTCTTTGATGAACTGGAAGGCGTCCATGTATTTGGCGTAGTGCTCGGGGAAGTCGGCGGCCATCTGCAGGGGCGAGTACATCGTCAGGTAGAGCGACAGCTGCTGCGGGATGGTGGAGTTGACCCACGATTTTTTCTTGGGGTTGATTTTCTCTACGTCGTTCTCGAAGATACCGGGAGTGTAGTCCATCGGGCCGCCAATCTGACGGGTGAAAGGCAGAATGGTGCAGTGCGAGGGCTTGGAACCGCCGAAAGCCTGGTATTCGGTTCCGCGGGCGCTCTCGTTGGCGATGAGGTTGGGCCAGGTGCGGGCGATGCCGGTGGGGCGCACGGCCTCGTGAGCGTTGACCATAATCTTGTAGTCGGCGGCCTTTTCGACGGCGTACTGGTAGTGGTTGACAAGCCACTGGCTGAAGTGGTTGTTGCCGCGCGGAATGATGTTACCGACATAGCCGCTCTTGACGGCGTCGTAACCGTTGTCCTTCATGAACTGATAGGCCTTGTCCATACGGCGCTCGTAGTTGCGTACCGACGACGATGTCTCGTGGTGCATGATGAGCTTCACGCCCTTGGCCTTGGCATAGTCGCGCAGGTAAGGCAGGTCGAAATCGGGATACGGGGTGACGAAATCAAAGACCTCGTCCTTGAAGCGGTTCGACCAGTCCTCCCAGCCGATGTTCCATCCCTCGACGAGGACAGCGTCAAAACCGTGCTCGGCGGCGAAGTCGATATAGCGCTTGGTGTTCTCGGTGGTGGCACCGTGTCTGCCGTGAGGCTTGACCTTTGTCCAGTCCACCTTCTCGATGTGCGTGTCGGGTAGGTCGTTGGTATAGCTCCATTTGCTCTTGCCGGTAATCATCTCCCACCATACGCCCACATATTTGCAGGGCTTGATCCACGACGTGTCTTCGATTTTGCAAGGGTCGTTGAGGTTGTAGGTGATGCGCGAGGCCAGGATGTCGCGGGCATCGTCGCTGACGATGACGGTGCGCCAGGGGGTTGTGCGCGGAGCCTGCATCTGAGCCTTCATGCCGGCGGGATCCGGGGCGAGGTTGGCCTTGAAGACAAAGGCGCTGTCGCCGACGAGGTCGAGGTGCATGCACGGATAGTCGATGAGGGCGGCCTCATGGAGGTTGATGTACAGGCCGTCGTCGCTCTTGAGCTGGAGAGCCGTCTGCACCGTGCGTGGGCCGGCAAAACTCTGCCATTTGTTGTGATGAGTGTATGCCTCCTCCATCAGACCGGGAATTTCGCTGAGGCGGCTCTTGGTGTAGTCATATTCCTGCGTGTCCCAGTCGCCGGGGATCCAGTAGGCGGTGAGGTCGCCGGGCATGGCGAACTCGGTCAGCTCGTCCGAGATGGTGAAGTGCGCCAGCTTTTTCTGCATGGGGAACTCATAGCGGAAGCCCATGCCGTCGTTGAAGACGCGGAAGGCTATACTCATCTTCCGGCCCGTAGCAGGCTGCTCGAGGTTGACACGCATCTCCTTGTAGTGGTTGCGGATTGCGTTCTCCTCGCCCCATACGGGCGTCCATGTCTCGTCAAAAGTAAGCGTATCTACACTCGCTACCTTGAACCCGTCCTTGAGGGGTTTGCCTTTCATCAGTTCAAAGCCTAATTTTGAAGGCTTTATTACCTCTTTGCCCTTATAAGTCATTTCGTACTCGGGCTGGCCCGAAGGCGTCAGCGAGAAGTCCACCTTCACCTGTCCGTCGGGCGATGTCACTGTCTGTGCCTGCATGGCTGCTGCAAAAGCCGCCAGCGCAGCAAATGTAAGAATTTTTTTCATCGGTATGTGTGATTGGTATATTCTTATATTGTGTGGCGTTTCCGCCAACTCACTGCAAAGATAGCACAATTTAACTGACTAAAGGCAAAATTCGGGCTAAATTATAAAGTATGTGAATTTTGAATAAGTTAATTTAACATCTTTGCATACCGGGGTAATATTTTGTAAATTTGCAACAACAAAGGCAAGATATTTGCCTATGAAACACATTTTGCTGACTCACCGCTGTCATTCGCAGAGTGAGAAATTACAGCACCTTAAACCGACATTACAGTGAAATCTACCATTCTTTCGGCATTAGTACTTCTTTCAGCCTCGCTCGTTCCCATGAAAGCGAAGGCCATTGAGACTGTTGCCGGCAATGATACAAACAACACCGACAACATTTCCAGTCTCGTCTCCGAAATCGACGACCCCACCAACGTCTTCCTGAAGCTGGACGAACCCGTCGAAGGTATGGAGGCCGAGGCCTCCGCTCCTGCTGTCGCCGCCGACGACGTCATCGACTACGCCAGCAAATTCCTCGGCCGTCCTTACCGCCGCGGTTCGGGAGGTCCGAGCTCGTTCGACTGCTCCGGCTTCACCAGCTTCGTCTTCCGCAACTTCGACATCGACCTCTCGCACTCGTCGCGGGCCCAGTACGGACAGGGCGTCAGCGTCAGCCGTGACGACATCCGTCCCGGCGACCTCCTCTTCTTCGCCGGCCGCAAAGGCGGCAAGACCGTCGGCCACGTCGCCATCGCCACTTCCGTAGACGAGAACGGCACCGTAAACTTCATCCACGCATCCACTACCGGCGGCATCCGTCACGACTGCTACCCCGACGGAGGCTACTACAGCCGCCGCTTCATCGGCGCCCGCCGCGTCCTCAACTGATTCCGAGTGTCAGCATAGCATAAGCGGGACGGACCTCACCGAAGGCCCGTCCTCTTTTTTTATTCGGCAGAAAGGATTTGCCTGTAAAGACGGAGGTAGTCGGCGGACATGTCGGCTGAGGAACGGACGAGAGCGGGACTCACCGCTGTGGCCGATGCCAGAGTCTGCCGGATGCCATCAATGACGGCAGCAGGCTCGGAGAAGGGCGCCCGGATGACATTGCCGGAGACAGCACGGATAGCCGGTACGGCCTCGCTGTTGACGATGGCCGGGATACCGCAGGCGTTGGCCTCGGCGACGGTTATGCCGAAAGACTCGGAAAGGGACGGGCTCAGCAGAACGTCGGCGCTGCGGTAAAGGGCGGCGAGGGTGTCGCGGCGTTTCACCTGCGGCCAGCGCGAGACGTTGCGACCCCGGACACCGCTGCCCTCACCCACGATTGTCAGATGCCAGCCCTCGGGCATTGCTTGTGCCAGGCGCTGCAGAGCGGCGGGATTTTTGAGCGGATTCCAGTTGGCCGACACGGCAAGGAGCTTTACATCGCCGCGGAGTTTTATTTCCGGTCCCTCGGGCTTGAATACATCCTTATCCACGCCGTTACCGATGACGGTAAGGGGCAGATGCGAGAGCACCGACTTGCGCACAATTTCAGCCATCGCCTCGGACGGTACTACAAGCCCGGCATTGAGCGGAGCAAGGAATTCGGCCTTATAGCGTGGCGCGAGGCTGCGCGACACACCGGGATAATATTTCGGGAAACGGCAGTTTTCGCACCCCGAACGCCCGTCGGGATTTACGGGGCAGTCGCCCGGCGAGGCACAACGGCCCGTCAGCCACCAGAGGTCATGCAATGTGGCAACAACGCGCGTACCGTTGCGCGACAGCCACGCCGTCAGCGCCGGCATATCCAGGTAATAGCCGTGCATATTGTGAAGATGCACGATGTCGGGGCGCATACTGTCGAGATAGCGGAGCAGGCGCCGGGTGGGCTCGCCGGTAATGAAACCGTCATCGCCATACCTCCGGTGCCGCAGCGCATACGCCACATAGCGCGTCTTGCTCTCAAGGACAAGATTGCTGTATGCCCGCCAGCCATAGCCCGCAACAATGCGGCTGTCAAAGTCCACGGCGGAAACTCCGCGGCTGATGGCGTGCATGATACCGCCCACGGCAGTTCGCGGGTCAGCCTGCGTATTTATCTGTACTATGACGGGCATAATCGGGATTTTTCAATAGACAAAAATCGGGTCGGGCCGGACGACTGCCCTGCCCCTTGTCCTAACATTCTGCAAATATACTAAATTCGGCCATTTTCACGTTATATAATTTAGCGAAAGTTTGCCTCCGGGCCTCAAATGCCGAGGCAGAACGACCGAAAATCCGTACCTTTGTAAGATGAATGCAATAACGAAACATATAACCATCGCCGCACTCGCCGCCGTTGCCGCACTGTCCGCCCAGGCACAGCTCAGCTTCTCGGGCAACACGCTGCCTGCCATCACCGCCGAGGCCGAACGGGCATCGGGCATCGAGGCCATCTACGTTCTCAACGGGACTGCCGGCGTCAATATCAGCTATACCGCCTCATCATCCTCCGTCACCTGGAACCGCTACGGCGCTCCCGGCACGCCGATGACCGAGGTCAGCAACGTCGTCCGCAACGGAAACACCTACTCCATCACCGCCGACAGCGGCGACACGGGTTACGTCATCTCCGACGGAACGAACCAGCACTATTTCTGGGTCACCGACTACTCAGGGCATCAGCTCGACATCACAGGCGTAGACATCTCCCCCGAAAGCGCCTGCGACCGCACCGTCCTCAACATCTCCGGCCACGGCGACGCCATCCGCTACTACTCGATAAGCGGACGCGGCTTCGACCTTTCGCGCGAGATAAAGATTGAGTGGAACACCTTGCAGTACAACAGCGACCAGCAGACATGGCAGCAGATCCGCCAGACCGAGAACATGACCTACCTCCACAACGTCACCGGCGTCATCGCCCCGGTCTGCGACACCGACTTCACCGTTACCGGCGACCGCTTCCTCGAGGCCTGGGGCATGGGGCTGTCCGTCAGCTCGCCGTCCTACACCGCCATCGCCGTCAGCGCCGAGACCTCCGCCGAGCAGGAGGAGCGCGACAACTCCAACGAGAAAAATCCCGGTACGGACGGCCTCGGAGGCTCGGCTCCCGCAGTGATAACCTTTACGGCACAGCCCACCGACGCAGTCGTCTTCCGCGAGTGGCAGTTCAGCCGCACCGAGGGCTTCGAGGACGTCGACCGCCGCTTCAGCCAGGACGAGCTCACCTATACCTTTGAGGAAGAAGGCACCATCTACGTCCGCTACCAGTGCAGCGACGCAGGCGGCAAGTGCTTCTACGAGAGCGAGACATACACCGTCAGCATCGGCGCCTCCGACATCCAGTGTCCCAACGCCTTCTCGCCCAACGGCGACGGCCGCAACGACGAGTGGAAGGTGTCCTACCAGTCGATAGTGTCGTTTGAATGTCATATCTTCAACCGCTGGGGACAGAAGATGTGCTCGTTCACCAATCCTGCTGACGGCTGGGACGGCAAATACAAAGGCAAGACTGTCCCGACGGGCGTATATTTCTACGTCATCAAGGCCAAAGGCGCCGACGGCAAGGACTACAAGCTCAGCGGCGACATCAACATCCTGCAGAAAGGCCGCTCGACAGGCACCACCGGCGGTGAAGGCGGAGGCGGCGAAACGCCCGCCGAATAACGCCTGTGCACGGCAACCATTTCGCGCCCCACTTTGTTTATCCCGATATCGCGAGGCTGTTTCGGAATAGCTATAACAACAATCCGTAGTAGGGGGTTGTGTCAAAATGTGAAATTTTAATAATGTAGGGACATCGCTTTGCGATGTTAAGCCTGAAAACCAATTGGTTGGTTCAACATGCCAAAGGCATGTCCCTACATTCTGTCTATTTTGACACACCGCCGCTAACCGGCTGTTTTCCAATGCCCGTTTTTAGGGATGCTCCAGGGAGCATCCCTACATCGGACATTTTGAAACAGTCAACTCTTCGAATGCGTACTGATTAAAACAACATACTCTCCATAATGACAAGCAAAAACTTAACACGGGCAGTAATCGTCACTGCCGCCATAGCACTTATGCCCGCGGCGTTCTCCGTCCAGGGCCGTACTCACCACCAGCAGAAGGCTTTCTCGTTCAGCCCGGTATACAATCCGCGCATCCCCCAGAGCATGGAGTTCTGCGGCAAACGTGTCGACCTCGACCGCGAGGACATGTTCGAGCGTTTCGACCGCGAACTGACATCGATGGCATACACCCACGGCAACACGCTGCTCACCATCAAGCGCGCCAACAAATATTTCCCCACCATCATCCCCATCCTCAAAGCCAACGGCGTCCCCGAGGACCTGGTCTATCTGGCGTGCATAGAGAGCTGGCTCAGTCCCCGCGCCTATTCACCCGCCAAGGCCGCCGGAATATGGCAGTTCATCCCCAGCACCGCCAAATACTACGGTCTTGAGGTCTCTGACGAGGTGGACGAGCGCTACGACCTCGCCAAAAGCACCGCCGCGGCAGCGCGTTTCCTCAAGAGCGTCTACGAAAAATACGGCGACTGGCCCACGGCAATGGCATCGTACAACGCCGGACAGGGACGCATCTCGTCCGAACTGGACAAGCAGCTCGTCGGCAACTCATTCGACCTGTACCTCAACGAGGAGACCTCGCGCTATGTCTTCCGCGTTATGGCGATGAAGGCGATAATGGAAAATCCGCGCCAGTTCGGCTACGAAATCTCTCCCGAAGCGCTCTATCAGCCTGCCGAATGCACCGAGGTCATTGTCAACGGCCCCGTCGAGTCATGGCCGCAGTGGGCCAAGGAGCATGGCATAACTTTTCAGCAGCTGCGCGAGGAAAATCCGTGGATAAGGGCAAAACAACTCACCAATGCCAAGGGCAAGGAATACACCGTACGCGTCCCCAAGGAAAAATCTCTCCGGCGTTCCACCCAGAAGAAACGCATCTATAACCACAAGTGGGTACTTCAATGAACGACAAAGAAAAGAAAAAGGATAACAACATAGAAATCACTACGGACGGTGACAGCGTCACCGTCAGCGAGTTCGCCGATGACGGCACCGGCACCCTCGAGGTCATAGGCGCCCGCGTCAATAACCTGCAGAACATCGACGTCACCATTCCACGCAACAAACTGGTGGTTATCACCGGTCTCAGCGGCTCGGGAAAGTCGTCGCTCGCCTTCGACACTATCTTCGCCGAGGGCCAGCGCCGCTATATCGAGATGTTCTCGGCCTACGCCCGCAACCTGCTGGGCAGCATGGAGCGTCCCGACGTCGACAAAATCAGCGGCCTCAGCCCCGTCATCGCCATCGAGCAGAAGACAATCAACCGCAACCCGCGCTCGACCATCGGCACCACAACCGAGATTTACGACTTCCTTCGCCTGCTCTATGCCCGCATCGGCGAGGCCCGCAGCTACGTCACCGGCGAGCCGATGATAAAATACAACCGTGAGAAAATCGTCGAACTGGTGCTGTCGCGCTTCAACGGCCGCAAGATTTACATCCTCGCCCCACTCGTGCGCAACCGCAAGGGCCACTACAAGGACCTGTTCGAGCAGTTGCTCAAAAAGGGATACCTGCATGTGCGCGTCGACGGCGAGCTGCGCGAGATTGCGCAGGGCATGAAACTTGACCGATACAAAAACCACTCGATCGAGCTGGTCATCGATCGCCTGAAGGTCAGCGCCGATGACGAGGAACGGCTGCGCACCACCATCGAGACGGCCCTCAAGCAGGGCGACCGTCAGATGATGATTTACGATGTCGACGACGAAAAAATCTCGCACTTCTCGCAGATGCTGATGGACCCCGTCAGCGGCATCTCGTACCGCGAGCCTGCACCGCACAACTTCTCGTTCAACTCGCCGCAGGGAGCCTGCCCGGTCTGCAACGGCCTGGGCTATATCAACCAGGTGGACCTGGAGAAGGTGATACCGAATACCTCGCTGTCCATCCGCGCCGGTGCAATCGAAGCCCTCGGCAAATACAAGAACCAGATGATTTTCTGGCAGATCGGGGCGCTATGTGAGCGCTACGGCTGCTCGCTCGACACCCCCGTCTGCGAGATGCCGGAGGAATGTCTGAACGCCATCCTCAATGGCGTTCCCGACCACCTCACCATCCACAACGAGACGATGTCGCTGTCCAACTATTTCTCGACGTACGAGGGCGTCATCAAATACATCGAGATGTCGCAGGAGGAAGAAGCCGGCACAACCTCGAAGCGCTGGAGCACACGCTTCTTCTCACGCGCCGTATGTCCCGAATGTCACGGCGACAGGCTCAACCGCGAGGCACTGCACTTCTTCATCGGCGACAAGAACATCGCCGACCTCTGCCGTATGGATATCGCCGACCTGTACAACTGGACCGGCCACGCCCTTGACCCGCTGTCGGCCACGCAGAAAACCGTCGGCGCGGAAATCATGAAAGAGGTGCGCGGACGTCTGCACTTCCTCGTCGACGTCGGCCTGGACTACCTGCAGCTCAACCGCGCCTCGGCCACCCTCTCCGGCGGTGAGAGCCAGCGCATACGCCTGGCCACGCAGATGGGCTCCGAGCTGGTTAACGTGCTGTACATCCTCGACGAGCCGTCGATAGGCCTGCACCAGCGCGACAACCACCGCCTCATCAGTTCGCTCAAAAAGCTGCGCGACGCCGGAAACTCGGTCATCGTGGTCGAGCACGACAAGGACATCATGCTCGATGCCGACTACATTGTTGACATAGGTCCCAAGGCCGGACACCGCGGCGGCAAGGTTGTTTTCGAGGGCACACCGGCCGAGATGCTTAAAACGGATACGCTCACGGCACAGTACCTCAATGGCGAGAAAACCGTTGCCGTGCCCGAAAAACGCCGCAAAGGCAACGGCAAAACCATCGCCCTGCGCGGGTGCACGGGTCATAACCTCAAGGACGTCGACCTCGTGCTGCCGTTAGGAACGCTGACGTGCGTGGCGGGCGTTTCCGGCTCGGGCAAATCATCGCTGGTAAACGGCACTCTCCAGCCTTTGCTGTCGCAGAAATTCTACCGCTCGCTCCAGCAGCCGCTCCCCTATCGCGAAATCAAGGGTGACGACAACATCGACAAGATTATCACCGTCGACCAGTCGCCGCTGGGCCGCTCGCCGCGCTCCAACCCCGCCACCTATACCGGCGTGTTCTCGGACATCCGCAGCCTCTTCGTCAATCTGCCGGAGGCAAAAATTCGCGGCTACAAACCCGGGCGCTTCTCGTTCAACGTCTCCGGCGGACGCTGCGAGGTCTGCGGAGGCAACGGCTACCGCACCATCGAGATGAATTTCCTCCCCGACGTGCTTGTGCCCTGCGAGGCCTGCCACGGCAAACGCTACAACCGCGAGACACTTGAGGTGCGCTTCAAGGGCAAGTCCATCGCCGACGTCCTCGACATGACAATCTCGCAGGCATGCGAATTTTTCGCCTCGGTACCCACGATTGTCAAAAAGATAAAGGTTCTGGAGGAAATCGGGCTCGGCTACATCAAGCTCGGACAGCCCTCGTCCACCCTCTCCGGCGGCGAGAACCAGCGCGTGAAACTGGCCGCAGAGCTGGCCAAGAAGGACACCGGCAAGACCCTCTTCGTCCTCGACGAGCCTACCACCGGACTGCACTTCGAGGACATCAACACGCTCATGGCCCTGCTCAACCGCCTCGTCGACCGCGGCAACACAGTCCTCGTCATCGAACACAACCTCGACGTCCTCAAATGCGCCGACCACATCATCGACATGGGCCCCGGCGGAGGCCGCAACGGCGGCCGGATTATCGCCACCGGTACTCCGGAGGAGGTCGCCGTCACCGAGTCACCCACCGCTCCATACCTCGCCGAAGAACTCAAACATAAGGACTAATCGCGAGTTGTCCCTAAAAGCCCGATAAACCCCTCACCCGCCAAATTTTAGGGGCCGGGGCTTTTGGCCGTTTGGCAAATTTTCACTACCTTTGCGGCGCATTTTGCATCGCAGGGAGCGACGGGTTCGCTCCCAAGTGTGATGGGAAATTAAGCACCATACAACTTAATTTTTAGTAACACAATCATTTAACTCTCGTTTTTCACAATGAAAACTTTCAAACTCGCCGCCGCTCCCCGCGTCGGCCTCGGCAAGAAAGCCACTAAGGCTCTCCGCGCCAACAATCAGATTCCCGCAGTCATCAACGGTGGCGAACTCGTTGACCTCCCCTACAACGGCAAGCTCGAAGAGGGCCAGAAAGTCGTTGAAATCGAAAACGGCAAGGGCCTCATCACCACCGACATCGTCGTAACCAGCGACGCCGTCCGCAAACTCATATACAGCCCCGAAATCTTCGCTGTCGACATCGAACTCAACGGCAAGAACAAGATGGCCGTCCTCAAGGACATCCAGTTTCACCCCGTCAAGGACACCGTCCTCCACATCGACTTCCTCGAGGTCAACGACAAGAAGCCCGTTGTCATCGAAGTTCCCGTCAAGCTCGTCGGCCACGCCGAGGGCGTAAAGGCAGGCGGTAAGCTGGGTCTGTCGATGCGCCGCCTCAAAGTAAAGGCCATCTACACCAACGTTCCCGAGTGCCTCGAAATCAACGTCGACAACCTCGGTCTCGGCCAGAGCCTCCAGGTAGGCGACCTCCACTTCGAGGGTCTCGAGCTCGTCAACGCCAAGAACGCCGTTGTCTGCGCCGTTCAGCTGACCCGTGCCGCCCGTGGCGCACAGGCTGCTGCCGAATAAGACAACCGCCCTGCCCCGTAAGTCCGGGGCGTAAACGCCTAACCGCGACTTCCGTTTCTGAACATGTCAGGCGGGGTCGCGGTTAAACTTTAAAGCAACGATGCAAAATCGGGATTTTCCCGCTGCAGGGCGTTTCTTAAAGCGTCCTCACATCCGTAAACAAATCAGCCTTATGAGCAACAAATATCTTATTGTCGGTCTTGGCAACATCGGGTCGGAATATGCCGGGACAAGGCACAACATCGGCTTCCGCATCGTCGACGCCCTGGCCGAGTCGGCCGGTGCCTCCTGGACCACCGAGCGCTACGGCGATGTGGCGCACTTCCGGCTCAAGAACAAGCTGGTGACTCTGCTCAAGCCCTCGACATACATGAACCTCAGCGGCAACGCCGTCCGCTACTGGAAGGACAAGGAAGACATCGAGCCCTCCGACATCCTCATCCTCGTCGACGACCTCGCCCTGCCCCTCGGCGCCATCCGCATCAAGGGCTCGGGCAGCGACGCCGGTCACAACGGCCTCAAGAACATCGCCCAGATGCTGGGCACCCAGGCCTATCCGCGTCTGCGCTTCGGCATCGGCAACGACTTTGCCCGCGGCGCCCAGATAGACTTCGTCCTCGGCCGGTTCTCGCCCGAACAGGAAGCCGAACTGCCCGTGCGCATCGACACCGCCGTCGAAGCCGCCAAAGACTTTGTCCTCGCAGGTATCGGCCACGCAATGTGCAACTACAACAATAAATAACGACAACGACTATGCCCAACGACGAAAGAGTTGACAAATGGCTGTGGGCCACGCGCATCTTCAAGACGCGCACACAGGCCACCGATGCCTGCAAAAAAGGGCGCGTAAGCGTCGGCGACAACGGCGACGGCGTTGTCGTCAAGCCCTCGCGACTGATAAAAGTCGGTGACACCATCCACGTCCGCAAGCCGCCAATCCAATACACCTTCCGCGTCCTCGCCCTGGCCCCCAACCGATTAGGCGCCAAACTCGTACCCGAATATCTCGAAAATCTCACTCCTCAGTCGCAGTACGACCTCCTCGACGTCGTGCGCATCTCCGGCTTCGTTGACCGCCGCAAAGGCCTCGGTCGCCCCACCAAAAAAGAGGGCCGCCAGCTAAGCCAGTTCACCGAGGAAGCCTTCGAAAACGACTGGTTCCTCGACTGGGACGACGATGATGATACAGATGAATAGCTCCCTCCCGAGCCTTACATTGCCTTCAAGGCCTGGTAAAACTCTTCTCTGAGCCGTAGCTCGTCGGCGAAGGCGCCAGCGTAGTGGACGGTGGTTGTGGACGAATGCTGCTTTTCCACCCCCCGCATTTTCATGCACAGATGCTCGCCGTTGCAAAGCACGATGGCGCCGCAGGCGTGCAGGCTTTTCATAACATCCTCGCAGACCTGCGCCGTGAGGCGCTCCTGCACCTGCAGGCGATGTGCGTAGACGTCGACAAGACGCGCGAGTTTGCTCAGCCCTATCATCTTGCCGTCGGGGAGATAGCCTATGCTGACACGGCCGAAGAACGGCAGGATATGGTGCTCGCACATCGAATAAAACTCAATATTCTTCACCACCACCATCTGTGAGCCGGCATATTCGAAGATGGCCTGACGCATCACCTCCCCGCCGTTCTGCCTGTAGCCGCGAGTAGCGTACAGCAAAGCCTTGGCGGCGCGGACAGGAGTCTTGACGAGACCCTCGCGTGTCGGGTCGTCGCCCATAAGTTCGATGAGCGCACGGATGTGCGCCGCCATCTGCTCTATGCGCTCGCTGTCGCCGGGCGTAGCTTCAAAATCTTCCATCGCTGAAATGATAATGCGTTTTGGTGAATGTTTTTTCTAAATCGGACGAAAGCCTCAGGCTATCATTGCGGATTGATTGCCGAGCGGACTATGCGAAGACTCGAAGCCGTCTGCGGCAGCAGCCTGCGCACCTCAGCCATCGCACTCTCGGCGCCGGCACGGGTAGGGAAATCGCCCAGACGGACACGCCAGAACGGGCTCTCGAACACGAGATACGAGCGGTACTGAGGCAGACGCGCCTGCAACATACGCTTGCGCGACGATGCCTGTGCCTTGGCAGTGCGCACATTGTTGTCGGCGAAGACCTCGACGCGATAGCCCCAGCGGCCATGCTGTTTAGCCTTTCCGGCAGACTTGTCCTCGTCGGCCTTTGCCACCGACTCTTCGCCGCCCACCTTATATTTAAGACGCTGCTCAAGCCCCTCGGGCTGGTCGAGAACAATTTTTCCGCCTTCAGTAAGCGTGCTTACGATGTCAACACTGTCGGCAGTCTGAGGCTCGGCAGGGGTCTGTGCCTGCGCGTCAACCGACATGGCAAACATCCACAGGGCGGTCAGTATCAGGGCAAAGGGTTTCATAATTTTATATTGAAAATGTAAAATGCAAAATTGAAATCAGGAACAACCCGTCGTCAATTGCTGATTTCAAGAAAGCAACGCTCAGGGCCGGCGCTAAGTTCGCCGGCCTTGAGCGGAGTGTCATTTGCTATGCGACATTAAACCGAAGCCTTGTTGCAATTAGTCAAAGGCCTCAACAATGCCCATGAAGTCGGCGCACTTCAGCGAAGCGCCGCCGATGAGGCCGCCGTCAACGTCGGGTTTGGCGAAAATCTGACGGGCGTTGGTGGGCTTGCAGCTGCCGCCGTAGAGGATGCTGGTGTTGTCGGCCACTTCCTTGCCGTATTTCTCGGCGATGGTCTGACGGATGAAGGCGTGCATCTCCTGAGCCTGGTCGTCGGTAGCGGTCTTACCGGTGCCGATTGCCCATACGGGCTCGTAGGCGAGGATAATCTTGCCGAAGTCCTCGGCGCTGAGGTTGAAGAGGCCGTCGACAATCTGAGCCTTGACGACTTCGAAGTGCTTGTCAGCTTCGCGCTCGGCAAGAACCTCACCGATGCAGAAGATAGGTGTCAGGCCGTTCTCGAGAGCCAGGGCAACTTTGGCGCGGAGGGTCTCGGCGGTCTCGCCATAGTACTGGCGACGCTCCGAGTGACCGAGGATAACGTAACCGGCACCGGTGCTGGCTACCATGGGTGCGCTGACTTCGCCGGTATAGGCACCGCTCTTGTGGTCGGCGCAGTTTTCGGCGCCGAGGCCGAGTTTGCCCTTTTCGGTGATGACGTTGTTGACCGATACCAGGTGGGTGAAGGGTACGCAGATTACGACATCGCACTTGGGCTGAATGCCCTTGAGTGCCTCGTTGACTTCTTCGGCGAGTTTCACGCCCTCAGGAACGGTGGTGTTCATTTTCCAGTTTCCTGCAACAATGTTCTTTCTCATTTTGGGTATACTGTTTATTTTGAATGTTAGTTGTATTAGTTTACTTAGTTGTATTCGTTTTATATGTGCAAAATTAGCAAATTTCCGTTATACTGACAACTTATTTTTTGTCATGAGGCACAGACACCTTTGCTTTACCGGTTTTGCGGCGCAAAAAGGCTTTGTCGTAGAACAGCGAAAGAGCAAGCGTCAGAGCCATCAGCGTCAGATAGATGGCCGTGAGCAGGTCGAGCTCACTTTTGGGATTTTTCACCTCGAGCACCAGACTCAGCGGGCGTTTGTCGTTGGCGAGCAATGGCGAAAGAGCCTCCGGGCTGACGGCTGTAAGTGCCGTCTTCCAGCGTATCGTGTCTCCGGAAATGTAGACCAGCGAGGCCTCGCCGCGTGACAGTTCTTTCAGGTCGGTGTCCTCGGCGGTATAGACCGGATAGCGGGCGCGGACGGCCTCGGCCCACCGGTCGGGATGATTTGTGGCCACCAGCGCCACCATCTCGCCGTCACGGGCGAGCATGTAGTCGTACAGCATATTGGCCTGGATGCTGCGCGAAATGGAATGTCGGACAGGCTCGGAAACGTTAAGTATCAGCAGATTTCCGGCGGCTTTGCCATACAGTTCCGCCGTAGCATCCTCGCCGTCGGCGTCAAAGACTGCCAGCGTACCGGGAACTTTTGCGTTTTTGGCCTCGACACGTTCGACAAACTCCCATGCGTCATCCTCAGGCAGCGAGTCCGCGCCAAAGGTCTGTCTCACGCCCTCCTTTTCGTAAACAAACCGCGGCTCGGCAACCTTAGGAGCCTCGAGCGCCGTGCCTACCTTATACGGGCGGAAGTCAATCAGCGGCTGCGTGTTGAACCCGGCCAGTACAAGACAGCCGGTATATAATCCGCCCCATATCACCACCCAGATCTGCAATGACGGGTAAAAGAGCGGCTGAGCTTTTTTGTTGATCAACAGCAGGCCGACAGCCATCGCCGTCAGCACAACATTTTTCAGTAACGTGGCGCCGTTGCTGATGACGAGCGCGTCGCCGAAGCATCCGCAGTCACTGACCGGGTCGGCGAAATAAATCCACACTGTCAGCGGCAGCATGACTGCCATGAAGGCGCAAAGCAGAACTGGAGTCAGGCGGCGGAACGAGCCTGTCAGCGTCATCACGCCAAGGCAGAATTCGAAAATTGCCAGCAGCGACGCGCCCATGAGCACGATGGCACGCGACAGGTCGAGCCCCATCGCGGCCACATACTCCTCCATCTTGAACAGTCCGCCCCACGGGTCTATCGCCTTGACGAAGCCCGAATAGACGAAGACTGCGCCAAGCGTTATGCGCAAGGCCCAGATTCCGATGGCCGTTAACGTCTGCCGATGTCCGGCCTGTTCATTCCCCATCGCCCTCGGTGAGTTTGATGATGCCGAAGACGGCGTAGTTCATCATGTCCATATAGTTGGAGTCAATGCCCTCGGAGACCTGCGTCTGGCCGTTGTGGTCCTCTATTTCCTTCACGCGCTCAATTTTGGTGAGGATGAAATCGGTGTAGGTGGGCACGCGCATTCCGCGCCAGGCCTCGTCGTAGTCGTGGTTTTTTGCCAGCATGAGCGTACGCGCCTCGGCGGCTACCTTGTCGTAGTTGGCGAGAGCCTCGTCGATGCTGAAGTCCTTGGTGTCGACATAGCCCTCGCGCAACTGGATGATGCCGATAATGGCATAATTGACGATGGCGATGAACTCAGGCAGAATGCCCTCGCCGACTTTCGTCACGCCCTTTATCTCGAGCGAACGGATGCGCTTGGCCTTGATGAACAGCTGGTCGGTCACCGACTGCGGCCTCAGCAGACGCCATGACGGCCCATAGTCCTTAAGCTTTTTCACAAAAATATCGCGGCACAGCATCAGCGCCTTGTCAAACTGCGCGTTCGTCCCGTTGTTGGCTTCAGTATCTCTGCTCACTTCAAAATCCTGTTTCGTTAGTATTATTCAATGTTTACGCCGGGGAAAGCGGTCTTGCTCCGCCGCTTACCGCCGATATTGCAAAAGTAGCTAAAAGTTTGCTAAAAGCAAAGCGGATGCAGCCCTTTCGGGTCCGGCATCCGCTTTTGCGTCTGTCATTTGCCGCACGGAGGCGGTAAACAGGATTTAGAGTTCAGCCTTGCGGTCCTTGACGGAGTTGAGGCCGGCCTCGTCATTGAGGTTGTAGTAGAGGATTTCGAGAACCTTCAGAGCCTCGGCGCGGTTGGTGGGGTCAACCTCGAAAGCTTTTTCGAGATATTTCACGGCCTCGCGGTACTTGGGGTCGATGTTCTCTCTCTTGTACTTCTCGTAGTCGGGCTTGTCGTATGCGTCCTGCTGGGCACCGGCCTCAGAGGCGATGCTGCGGCCCTCATAGAAGAGTGCCAGGCCATTGTTGGGGTCGAGCTCGAGAGCCTTCTCATAGTCGGCACGGGCCTTGGCAGCCTCTTTCTTGTTGTCGTAGATGATGCCGCGCAGAGCGTAGTACTGGGCGTTGCTGGGGTCTTCCTGAACACCTTTGTCGAGGTAGTTTAGGGCCTCGTCGTATTTCTCCGTCTGGAGGTAGTAGTTGATGATCTGGTTGAGGAACTGGGGGTCTTCCTTGCCGTAGAGCTTGTTGCCTTCCTGAGCGAACTGGAGAAGGGCGTCGAAGTCCTTGGCGTTGGAAGCTACGGCGATACCGTACTCAAACAGCTGTTTGCCCTTATAGCCGTTCTGGTGCGCATAATTGAACGACTTGATGGCGCCGGCATAGTCCTCGGCCTGCCATGCGGCGAGACCCTGATTGAAGGCGACATTGCTGATTACGCTGTCGGCTACAGCAGGAACCATCTTGGCGTAACGGGGGTCACGGGCGATGTCGAGGTAGATGCCCCACGACTCGTAGGCGCCCTTGTAGTTCTTGTCGTTCCACATATCTACGGCGGCGTTGCTGAAGTCGGTCATGTGGCCGGCGACGTCGCTGAAAATCTTCTTGGAGAATTTGGGGTTGACCTTACCCTTTGCATCGGGGAGCGAGTCGAGGGGAAGAGCCTTCATGTAGTAGCCGTAGCCGCCGAGCAGGGCGGCAGCCATCTCCTTGGTGTCGACGGCCTGACCCAGCGAGCGCTTGCCGAGCATGTTGTTGTACTGGTTGAAACCGGCCTTGCCGGGGATGTAGTAGGTTTCGGCCTGCTTGTCGGTAGTGGGGTCGGAGAAGGCGGGAGTGATGATGGTCACAACCTCGGTGAAAGGCTTGTTGCCCTTCATTGCCTTTTCGGCCTCCTTGACCACTGTCTTCTGAGCGGCTGCGCTGAGACCTGCCAGGAGGCACAGCGAAAGGATGCTGATTTTTTTCATGTTGTTTTATTTAGGGTTTAAGTATTTGATTTGTTTTCTGTAAGAGAGTTTAACGTCGCCATGCGAGATTTAAACTTCAGATGTCGGGTGCTTTGCCGTTCACTCTTCGTTCTCGTTCTCGGCTTCGCCGTCGGCGAGGTCCTCGGTGTCATCGGCCTCGACGGCGCTCTCGACATCGATTTCGGCTATCTCGTTGGGGTCGATGTCCGGAGTCTCGGCCTCGGCTTCGGGGTCGGCGGGCACGCAGCATACCGATGCTATAACGTCACCGCGTTTGGCAAGGTTTATCAGGCGGACGCCCATCGTGTAGCGGCCGCGGACGGGGATGTCCGAGACATGCAGGCGCAGCGTGATGCCCGACTTGTTGATGATGACCAGGTCGGTGTCGTCGTTGACGCGGGCAAAGGCGATGAGCTCGCCGGTCTTCTCGTTGATGTTCATCGTGCGCACACCCTTGCCGCCGCGGTTGGTCATGCGGTAGGCGTCGAGTTCGGAGCGCTTGCCGATGCCGTTGGCGCTGAGAGCGAGGATGGTGTCGTTTTCATTGTCCGCGCCGAAGGTAATCAGGCCTACGACCTCGTCGTCATCGCCGACAAGGGTCATGCCCCTTACGCCCGTCGATACACGGCCCATTGCGCGCAGACGGTTCTCGTCAAAGCGGATGGCCTGACCGCGCTTGTCGGCGAGGAGCACCTGGCTGTTGCCGTCGGTAAGCTCTACGCCAACCAGACGGTCGTCGTCGCGCAGGATAATGGCTTTCTTGCCCTTCGACATGACGCGGGCGTATTCTGACAGGCAGGTCTTCTTGACAACGCCTTTGGCGGTGGCGAAGACAAGGTAGTGCGTGGCGACGTAGTCGGCGTCGCCGAGCTGCTTGCAGCTGATGAAAGCGTTGACTGCGTCATCCGAGTCGATGTCGAGGAGGTTCTGCAGGGCGCGTCCCTTCGAGTTCTTGGCACCCTCGGGCAGCTCGTAGACCTTCATCGAGTATACCAGACCCTTCTGGGTGAAGAACAGCATGGTCGAGTGCATCGAGGCAGTGTAGATGTGCTCGATGAAGTCCTGGTCGCGCGTGTCGCTGCCCTTGGCGCCGACACCGCCGCGGCCCTGGGCGCGGAAGTCGCTCAGAGGCGTACGCTTGATGTAGCCCATGTGCGAGATGGTGATGATCATGTCGTCATCGGCGTAGAAGTCCTCGGCGTTGAATTCGCCGGCCGTGTAGTCGATTGTGGTGCGGCGCTCGTCACCGAACTTGTCGCGTGTCTCCTCCAGCTCGGCCTTGATGACGCGGCGGCATTCGTTGTCGTCGTTGAGGATGAGGTTGAGTTCGTCCACATATTTCTTGATGTCCTCGTACTCGGCCTCGAGTTTCTGCTGCTCCAGGCCGGTGAGGGCGCGCAGCTTCATCTCCAGGATGGCGTTGGCCTGCACCTCGGTGAGCGAGAAACGCTCCATCAGGCGGGCGCGGGCCTCGTCGGTGTTGGCCGACGACTGGATGATGTCGATGACCTCCTTGATGTTCTGCGAGGCGATGATGAGGCCTTCGAGGATGTGCATGCGGTCGAGGGCCTTGGCCAGACGGAACTTGGTGCGGCGGATGACTACATCGTGGCGGTGGTCAATGAACGACTTGAGGATGTCGTGCAGATTGAGCGTGCAGGGACGTCCGTTGAGCAGGGCCACGTTGTTGATGGACACCGAAGCTTGCAGCTGTGTCATCTTGTACAGCTTGTTCAGCACCACGCTGGCATTGGCGTCGGTCTTCACCTTAATAATTATGCGCATGCCCTCGAAGTCGGTCTCGTCGTTGATGTCGGCGATGCCGTCGAGTTTCTTTTCGTTGACAAGCTGCGCGATGTACTTGATGAGCTCGGCCTTGTTGACGCCGTAGGGAATTTCTTTGATGACGATTACCTGGTGGTTGGCCTCCTGCTCAATTTCGGCACGGGCGCGGACGATGACGCGGCCGCGGCCCGTGTGGTAGGCCTCGCGCACGCCGTTGTAGCCGTAGATGATGCCGCCGGTGGGGAAGTCGGGAGCCGGGATGTATTTCATCAGCTCGTCGATGGTGATGTCGGGGTTGTCCACCATGGCGATGGCGGCGTTGAGGCTCTCCTTGAGGTTGTGGGGCGGCATGCTGGTGGCCATACCCACGGCGATACCCGTGCCGCCGTTTACCAGCAGGTTGGGGAAACGTGTGGGGAGCACCACCGGCTCGCGTGTGGTGTTGTCGTAGTTGGGAACGAAGTCTACAGCGTCCTCCTTGATGTCCACCAGCATCTCCTCGCCCAGCTTGTCGAGGCGGGCTTCGGTGTAACGCATGGCGGCAGGGCTTGCGCCGTCTATCGAGCCAAAGTTGCCGTGGCCCTCCACCAGCACGTTGCGCATCTTCCACCACTGGGCAAGGTTGACCAGGGTTCCGTATATCGACGAGTCGCCGTGGGGGTGATAGTTACCCATTACCTCGCCCACCGACTTGGCGGCCTTGCGGAACGGCTTGTCGCTGGTGTTGCCGCTGACGTTCATGCCATACAGCACACGGCGCTGAACGGGCTTGAGGCCGTCGCGGGCATCAGGCAGAGCACGCGAGACTATCACCGACATCGAGTAATCAATGTAAGCTGACTTCATCTCGTTCTCGATGTCGATTTTTATTATCTTATCATCTTCCAACATATAGTAAATGTATGTTAATTAATCAGTTGAGGGGACTGGAAATATTAAAAACAGCTAAATTAAGGCTTCTATTGCTAATTTATCAAGCAAAAGTACTAAAAATATCGCGAAAAAGCACTAACTTTACATTGCCAAAGGAAAAATTAATGTTAAAATTCCCGCCAAAGCCACACAATCCGGCATAACGGACGTTATGGCACGCTCTTTGTTAGGTTTGCTTCAAGTCCGTCCTCGAATGACAGTGTAAAACACAAGAACCACTGTAGGGACGCTTTTTAAAGCGTCCGCCTCCGGACGGACGATTTTCAAGCAAATGTGGATGCTTTGAAAAGCGTCCATACATGAGCCACATCACAATAATAATCACGATTATCACAAGTATCAGCATATTTATGGACAACAACTACACCCAGGAGTTCACTGCCACCCTGAACGAGGCCATGCGTGAGGCCACACGTCACAACTGCAGTGTCGTCACTCCCGAGTTCGTGCTATTAGGAATGCGCAACACGCAGGACGCCGGTTACCGGCTCCTTGAGAATGTAGGCGGCAGGGAAACCGTCAGGACTATCCTCGACAACCTCGACGCCTCGCTCTTCAACCTCGACACGCCGCAGGGACACTCGCTCACCAGCGCTCCCATCACTGACCGCATCGTCAAGCTGAGCATCCTCGAGGCACGAATTCAGCACAGCAGCGAGGTTACACCCGAGCATCTACTGCTGGCTATTTTCCGCAACAACGAAATCCGCAGCATGGAATTTATGAAACCTTTCTCCAACGCATCCATCTCATACGAGACCCTGTCATCGGCCCTCGCTTCAGGCAACGGCCGCGCCGCCGAGACCCCGGTGGCCGGAGCCGACTTCATGGACGATGACACCGACAGCGAGCCCCGCCGCAGCGAAGGCACGTCTGGCTCGTCCTCGTCACGTCAGAGCGCGCGCGGCCGCCAGGCCGGCAGCCCGGACACGCCCATGCTCGACAAGTTCGGCCGCGACATGACAGACGCCGCCGCCAACGACCGCCTCGACCCCGTCGTAGGCCGTCAGACCGAAATCGAGCGCCTGGCGCAGATTCTCTCGCGCCGCAAGAAGAACAACCCCGTGCTCATCGGCGAGCCCGGCGTGGGCAAATCGGCCATCGTCGAGGGTCTTGCCCTCCGCATCGTGCGCCGCGAGGTGCCCCACGTCCTCCTTGACAAGCGCGTCATCTCGCTCGACATGGGCAGCCTCGTCGCCGGCACAAAATACCGCGGCGAGTTCGAGGAGCGCATCAAAGGCATCCTCAACGAGCTGGCAAAGACCAACGACGTCATCCTGTTCATCGACGAAATCCACACCATCGTCGGCGCCGGCAACCCGTCCGGCAGCATGGACGCCGCCAACATGCTCAAACCCGCCCTCGCCCGCGGCGAAATCCAGTGCATCGGCGCCACCACCCTTGACGAGTACCGCAAAAACATCGAAAAGGACGGTGCCCTCGAGCGCCGCTTCCAGAAGGTGATGGTGGAGCCTACCACCGCCGAGGAGACGCTGACCATCCTCAACAACATCAAGGACAAATACGAGGCACACCACAACGTGCGCTACACCGAGGACGCCCTCCGCGCCTGCGTCGCCCTCACCGGCCGCTACATCAGCGACCGCAACTACCCTGACAAGGCTATCGACGCCCTTGACGAGGCCGGCTCGCGCGTACACATCACCAACGTCAACACCCCCGACCACATCACCGCCATCGAGAAGGAAATCGAGGACGCAAACGCCCGCAAGGTCGACGCCGCCCGCCGTCTCGACTTCGAGCAGGCCGCCCGGTGGCGCGACCGCGCCCAGGAGCTGTCGTCAAAGCTCGAGAGTGAGGTGCTGGAGTGGCGCAAGTCCATGGACGAGTCGCCCGAGATTGTCGACGAGGAGAAGGTTGCCGAGGTCGTGGCCATGATGACCGGCGTGCCCGTCCAGCGCATAGCCCAGGCCGAAGGCAAGCGCCTGCGCGAGATGGCTCCCGCAATCAAGAAAAGCATCATCGGCCAGGACGCCGCCATCGACAAGGTTGTCCGCGCAATCCAGCGCAACCGCGTGGGCCTCAAGGACCCCAACAAGCCCATCGGCACATTCCTCTTCCTCGGTCCCACCGGCGTGGGCAAGACGCACCTGGCCAAGAAGCTCGCAGAATACATGTTCGACTCGGCCGACACTCTCATCCGCATCGACATGAGCGAGTACATGGAGAAGTTCACCGTCAGCCGTCTCGTCGGAGCACCTCCCGGCTACGTAGGATACGAGGAGGGCGGACAGCTCACCGAACAGGTGCGCCGCCACCCCTACTCCATCGTCCTGCTCGACGAGATTGAAAAGGCCCACCCCGACGTCTTCAACCTGCTCCTTCAGGTGATGGACGAAGGCCGCCTCACCGACAGCCTCGGCCGCCGCATCGACTTCAAGAACACCATCATCATCATGACGTCAAACATCGGCGTGCGCCAGCTGCGCGACTTCGGCAGCGGCGTCGGCTTCAACACCGCAGGCGATGACGGCTCGATGGACTCCGACCACGCCCGCGGCGTCATCCAGAAAGCCCTCAACAAGGCTTTCTCACCCGAGTTCCTCAACCGCGTCGACGACCTGGTAATCTTTGACTCGCTCTCCCGCGAGTCGATATTCCGCATTATCGACGTCGAGCTGGCAGGCTTCTACCGCCGCGTGGCAGGTCTTGGCTACACCCTGCAGCTCACCGAGCAGGCCAAGGATTTCGTCGCCGGCAAGGGCTACGACCAGAAATACGGCGCACGTCCCCTCAAGCGCGCCATACAGAAGTACCTCGAGGACGAGCTGGCCGAACTCATCATCGGTGCCGAGGCCGCTCCGGGCGACACCGTTGTCATAGACTATGACAAAACCTCTGACAAGATTGTCAGCAGCATCATCCGCAATCAGAAGGCCATCGAAGCCCTGCAGGAGCCCAAAGCCCTCATCCAGTAACGGAAGGGCCGCAACCACAAAATTTCTTAACATAGTTTAATAATTAATGCCACATATCACATGTGGCATTTTTTTTGCTCTGTTGTTATCGTGATGGACACCTGATATCAATGTAGAGATGCATCCTGGTGCATCCGACCACTGTCAGATGAACAGCTTTTTGCGGATGCTCCACGGAGCATCCCTACAAAATACCATCAACAAAACGAATAATAACAACAAACTAACATACTTAACGACATGCAAAAAGGAACAATTGGTGTAACCACCGACAACATTTTTCCGGTTATCAAGAAATTTCTGTACAGCGACCACGAGATTTTTCTGCGCGAGCTGGTGAGCAATGCCGTCGACGCCTCACAGAAACTGCGCACGCTCTCGTCGTTCGGCGAATATAAAGGCGAGCTCGGCGACCTCGACGTCACCGTCACCGTCGACAAGGAGAAAGGCACCCTCACCGTCACCGACCGCGGCATAGGCATGACCGCCGAGGACATCGACAAATACATCAACCAGATTGCCTTCTCCGGCGCCGAGGAGTTCCTGGCAAAATACAAGGACTCGGCCAACGCCATCATCGGCCACTTCGGCCTGGGCTTCTACTCGGCATTCATGGTCTCGTCCAAGGTGGAGATACGCTCGCTCTCGTACAAAGAGGACGCAAAGGGCGTGATGTGGAGCTGCGACGGCTCGCCCGAATTCGAGATGGGCGAGTGCGACAAGGCTGACCGCGGCACCGAGATTACCCTCTACATCGACGAGGACAACAAGGAATTCCTCGAACAGGCGCGCATCGACACCCTGCTCAAGAAATACTGCCGCTTCCTCCCCGTGCCCGTCAAGAGCAACGGCACGGTCATCAACAACACGGCCCCGCAGTGGACAAAGAAGCCCAACGAGCTTACCGACGAGGATTACCGCAACTTCTACCACGAGCTCTATCCCGGCCAGGACGACCCCCTGTTCTGGATTCACCTCAACGTCGACTACCCTTTCACCCTCACCGGCATCCTCTACTTCCCCAAAATCCACAACAACTTCGAGGTCAACCGCAACCGCATCCAGCTCTACTGCAACCAGGTCTTCGTCACCGACTCGGTGGAGGGTGTGGTACCCGAGTTTATGATGCTGATGCAGGGTGTGATAGACTCGCCCGACATTCCTCTCAACGTCTCGCGCTCGTATCTGCAGAGCGACACGGCCGTCAAGAAGATTTCGGGATACATCACCAAGAAGGTCGCCCAGCGCCTCGAGGACCTCTTCAAGGCCGACCGCAAGGACTTTGAGTCGAAGTGGGACGACATCAAGATTTTCATACAGTACGGTATGCTCACCGACCCGAAATTCGCCGAGCAGGCAATGAAATTCGTCCTCCTCAAGGACACCGAGGGCCGCTATTTCACCCTTGACGAATACCGCAAGCTGGTAGAGGCACAGCAGACCGACAAGAACGGCGACATCATCTACCTCTACGCCACCGACCCGACGGCCCAGTACACCTACATCAAAGGCGCCACCGACCGCGGCTACGATGTCCTGCTAATGGACGGTCAGCTCGACAGCCACTTCATCGGCCTCATGGAGCAGAAGCTCGAAAAGACCCGCTTTGTGCGCGTCGACTCGGACGTCATCGACAACCTCATCCTCAAGGAGGACAAGCGCAACGTCACCCTCACCGATGTCCAGCGCTCGATGCTTACCACAGTCTTCTCGTCGCAGATTCCCGAGGTCGACAAGACAAATTTCCTCGTCTCCTTCGAGGCTCTCGGCGAGAACTCCATGCCCGTCGTCATCACCCAGAATGAGTTCATGCGCCGCATGAAGGATATGGCCGCCCTCCAGCCCGGCATGAGCTTCTACGGCGAGCTGCCCGACTCGTTCAATCTCGTCGTCAACACCGACAGCCCCCTCGTCGCCCGCGTCACCCAGGCCACCGACAGCTCCGTCGCCGACAAGGTCAAACCGCTCACGGATAAGGTCAACGCCGATAACGCCGAAATCACCACCCTCCGCGGTGACGGCAAGACCAAACCCGACGCCGAGACCGAGCAGAAAATCTCCGACCTCGAGAAAACCGTCGCCGCCACCCGCAAAGAGCAGGAGGCCATCGTCAAAGAGTTTGCCGCCGGGCAGCCCCTCGTCAAGCAGATGATAGACCTCGCCCTCCTGGGCAACGGCCTCCTCCGGGGCAAAAACCTCAACGACTTCATCACCCGCAGCGTCACCCTCCTCAAATAAGACAGAACCAAATAATTTGTAGGGACGCTTTTTAAAGCGCCCGCCAAAGGATTGACTATCAGCCATCCGGATGCGGACGCTTTAAAAAGCGTCCCTACGTTATATTTTACCGCTATTTCCCTGCCGTTCAGTCCTTCAGGCTGCCGACAGCTTCCCCCCCATTCCGAGGATTGGCAGATATTCAACCCGAGGATTGGCGGAGTTTTAGGCCGAGAGTTGGCGAAAATGGAAATGAAATGAAGTTAGGTTACTATAGAATTTTGGCGAGGGCGGCGATGTGGGCGGGGGTGGTGCCGCAACAGCCGCCGATGATTGCGGGGTGTGTTTCCTGGATAAAGGGAGCGAAGAGGCGGGCAAAGACTTCGGGAGATGTGGGATAATTTTCGTGGGCGTCGGGGAGGCCGGCGCTCGGGTAGACGATTAATGGGTAGGGCGAGACGGCGACGAAGGTGCGGGCGGTCTGCAAAAGGGCCTCCGGGTTGTCGCCGCAGTTGAAGCCGAGGGCGGCGGGACGCAACCCCATATTCAAGACTTCCTCCGGACAATGGCCGTCGAGGAGTCGGCCTGTACGGCTGTCAACATACATTGAAATTACAACAGGGATATCAGACCAATCGCGGCGCACGCCGTCTATAGCTGTAAGGGAGGCCTCAAGAACTGTGATATCCATTACTGTTTCCACCAGCAGCAGGTCCACTCCGGCATGCACGAGGACTTCGGCCTGTTCGGACATGGCGTCGGCGACGGTGTCACCGGGCGCGACAGGTCCGATTGTGCCGGCGACATAGACGCGACGATCGGCTTTTGCGGCCTCGCAAAGGGCTATTCGGGCGCCGGCGGCATTCAGCTCAGCCGTCCTATCCTCAAGTCCGTAGTGGCGTTGCGAGAGGCTGTTTGAGCAAAATGTATTAGTGGAGATTATGTCGGCACCGGCGGCGATGTACTCGCGGTGGATGGCGGCGACGGCATCCGGGTGTGTCAGGTTAAGGGCGTCGACATTGCGGTCGGGCGCCAGCCCGCGTGCCAGCACCTCCGTCCCCATCGCCCCGTCGAGCAAAAGAGGACGGCCGCCGTGCAAGGCACATCGAAAATCTGAATATTTGCCTGACATTTTTTAATGCAGGGATGCACCGGGGTGCATCCGAAAAATTTGAAAAGTTTGTTTTGCGGATGCTCCGGGGAGCATCCCTACAACATTGCCATCGGAATAAAAATTACACCGGCTACCCGTTGTTGCGGTAGCCGGTGTTATGCCGTTATCACAGCACCCTCTTATTTTACCAGGTACTGCGACGAGATGGACTCGCAGTCGTGGACGCGTTGGATGGTGTCGGCGAACATGCGGGCCACGGAGATGATGGTGACCTTCTTGCAGCCCTTGGTGTAGGGGATGGAGTTGGTGAAGATAATCTCCGAGAGGGCGCTGTCCGTCACGCGCTGCGAGGCGGGGTCGCTCATGATGGCGTGAGTGGCCAGGGCACGTACGCTGAGGGCGCCCTTGCTCTTCATAAGGTCGGCGGCGCGGGTGATGGTGCCGGCGGTGTCGACCATATCGTCGATGATGATGACGTTCTTGCCCTCTACCTCGCCGATGATGGTCATGTTGGCGACGACGTTGGCCTTGGCACGCTGCTTGTGGCAGAGCACGTATGGCACGTTAAGGTATTTGGCGTACGAGTTGACGCGCTTGGCGCCGCCGGCATCGGGCGAGGCGAGCACAAGGTTGTCGAGATTGAGCGACTGAATGTAGGGGATGAACACCGACGAGCCGTAGAGGTGGTCGACGGGGATGTTGAAGAAGCCCTGAATCTGGTCGGCGTGCAGGTCCATCGTGATGATGCGGTTGGCGCCGGCGGTGGTGAGCAGGTCGGCCACCAGCTTGGCGGCGATGGAGACACGGGGTTTGTCCTTGCGGTCCTGACGCGCCCAGCCAAAATATGGCATCACGGCGATGATTGAACGCGCCGAAGCTCGCTTGGCGGCGTCGATGAGGAGCAGCAGCTCCATCAGGTTGTCACTGTTGGGGAACGTTGACTGTACAATGTAGACTTCGCAGCCGCGTATCGTCTCTTCGAAGCATACCTCGAACTCGCCGTCGGCGAACCGTTCTATTTTTGCCTTACCAAGTTCAACGCCAAGGCATTTGCAGATTTCTTCGCCCATGTAGCGGGAATTAGTGCCGGCAAATACCTTAAAGGGAGTGTCATTGTTGCTCATGATGCAAATTTTGATTTTGCGGGAGTATAATTAGAAATTGATTTATTGCCTAATGTTAAAACCGCTTCCAACGCAGATTGGAGAAACAATATCGAGCCCGTTCAAACGCGACCTCTGTCGCCGGAACCTTGAAAAAGCTCATAAACCGCTGACTGATATGCGGTACTGCGAAATGTGATTGCTTACGTCGTCAAAATTCACTGCAAAGGTACAAAACAAACGGCTGAAAACCGCCTGTTACCCCGTCAATTTTTCACGATAGCTTAAATTTTAACAGGGCGGCGCCGTTGGCGTCGACATGGAGGCGTACCGGCTCGCTGTCGGTGAAAGGTCCGGCGTAGAAGGCGCCGGTGAGCAGGTCGGTGCCGTGGGCGTCGCGCTCAGGCGCTGTCTCCAGACACTCGAAGGCGTGGGACGGGATGTTGACGGCGATGTCGGCGTCACTGCCGAAGTTCAGCACCACCAGCACCACCTCGCCGCCGTTGTGACGCAGAAAGGCGTAATGGCGGTGCGGGTCGAAACCCGGGTTGCCGTAGTTGGCGTAGGTGACATCGAAGAAGCCGCCCTCGCGCAGCGCCGGTTCGGTATTGACAAGGCGTAGCACCGAGGCATACGTCTCGCGCAGATTGCGCTCGCCCTCCGTGAGGTTCTTCACCGACGGCCTGCCGCCGTTCAGCCAGCGGCGCAGGCGGTCAAGGCTCCAGTAGTCAAAGATGGTTGTGCGTCCGTCATGTCCGCTGAAGCCCTCGGCGTCCGGGGCGTCCTCGCCGAGCTCCTGAGCCATGTAGATCATCACCGCGCCCGTGTTCATCGTGGCGATTGCCACCAGAGCCGGCAGCACGGTATAAGGCGTGCCCATATACTCGCGCGAGGCATAGCGCTGCTCGTCGTGGTTCTCCAGGAACGACAGCATCTTCCCCGACAGCCCGTCCACCGTCTGCCATGCCGACGTCAGCTGTGCCGCCGAAACGTTGGAGGTCTGTATGCCGCGCAGCGTGTCGTAGAGCGTCACCTTGTCATAGAGGTAGTCGAAACCGCCCCACTCCAGATAGCTGCGGTAAAGAGCGACGTCGTATATCTCGGCGATGAAGACAAGGTGCGGATAGCGCTCCTTGACCTGCGGGATGGCCCAGTGCCAGAACTCGACGGGAACCATGTGCACCATGTCGCAGCGCATGCCGTCGATGCCCTTCGACGCCCAGAACATCATTATGGCCAGCATGTCGTGCCAGGTGCGAGGTATGGGGTCGTAGTGCTGCGAGCCATTGCCGGGGTCATAGCCGTAGTTGAGCTTGACCGTCTCGTACCAGTCGTTGCGGCCGGGGAAAGCCGTGAAACAGTCGTTGCCCGTGCACTTGGCCGGCATCTCGTCGTAGCCGTCGATATAGAAATGGGGGGCGAACTTCTGCCGGGGTATATAATAGAAGTTGTTGTCGCGGGTGAAGAACACATCGGGGTTGTCGCCCTCGCCGAGGTCGCGCACGCCGGCCGGAGCGGCGTCCGAGTGGTACTGGCGCGCCACATGGTTGGGCACGAAATCGGTAATCACCTTCAGTCCGGCGCGGTGCGTGCGGGCCACCAGAGCCTCGAACTCCTTCATGCGGTCGGGGACGGACACGGCCAGATCCGGGTCGATGTCATAGTAGTCCTTGATGGCATACGGGCTGCCGGCCTTGCCCTTGACAACGAACGGATTGTCCGGGCGGATACCGTAGGCGCTGTAGTCGGTGGCCTGGGCGTGCTCCACCACGCCGGTATACCAGACGTGGGTGATGCCCAACTCCTTGATCGACCGCAGGACGGCGGGGGTGATGTCGTTCATCTTGCCCGCGCCGTTGCGCGCGAGGTCGCCGTCGGGGACGGGATCGGGGGTGTTGTTGGTGAAAAGTCGCGTAAAAATCTGGTATATCACCGGTCGCCCGGCAAAAGGCTTTTGCTGTGTCATTGCGTAGTTTGTGATAATGCTGATTGGTTGTGCGCGTCACGCTTGACAAGGCCCGACCGGTGCAGGGCGTGACGCATATTGACGTATCCCGCCAGGAATACTTTTTCTATTTCTTTGAGGTTGAACACCTTGTAATGCGAAATCTCGCGCATCTCCACCGCCAGGTCGCACACTTCCATATCGTCGCGCTGGTTGGCCTTGGCCATGAGGTTGTAGGTACGCAGAGCCACCTCAAGCACTGACTCGCGGTTGTGGAAGGCGTCCATGGGACTGACGTTGATGCCGATAAGCGTCTCGCACTCATCGCGGATGATACGCGCCGGGAGATTCTGCAGCACACCGCCGTCTACATAGTAGTGTCCGTCGATCTTGACCGGCTTGAAGATGATGGGGATGGAGCAGGAGGCGCGCATGCGCGGACTTATGGGACCGTGGTCAAAGGCAAAAGTCTCGGCGCTGTCGAGGTCGGTGGCGCTGATGCGCACCGGAATTTTCAAATCCTCGATGTTTTTGGCCGGAGCAATGGCATTCATTACCCTCGAGGCAAACTTGTCGATGGAGAACAGACCTCCACCGCCGAGATGAAAGCCAATCATCTGCGAGAAGCCCGTATTCTGGAAAATCCTCAGCATGTCGTCGGGGCGCACCCCTCCGGCATACAGCACGGCCACCGCCGAGCCGGCGCTGACGCCCGACATGATGTCGGGCCGTATTCCTGCCTCCTCCAGAGCCTTTAAGGCTCCGGCATGGGCGAAACCGCGCGCTCCGCCTCCGCTGAGCGCGACACCAACCTTATATTTCTTCTTTGTCTCGGGGTGTCTGGGGTCCTGCATAAGTGTGATGCAAATTTATAATAAATTCTTTAAATACCAACAAACATCTCCACCCTAATGTTTTTTGAGCCGAAACATTAGGCCGGAACAAAAAATATTTGCTACATTTGCACACATATTAGCTTTTCGCCAGAAAACACCACAATATATCTGACCTTAAAACGACCTTGAACGCAGTCAAGAAAAAACAAACACCTTAAATATTTTTAATTCTAACCCCAAAACTTTATCAACATGAGTTTATCTTTACGCAATCTCGCTATCTGCGGCTCGCTCGCAGTAGCCGGCTTGGCCATGGCCCAGACAACAACTCCCAAAGTCACCATGGCGTGGAACAAGTTAATCCCCGAAGCCAACAGCACCAACAGCCGCGACGGCTCGGGCTTCGACAACAAGATCTACTTCTCCGACAAGAGCAAAAACGCTGTCTTCAGCTGGGATCCCACAACCGAAGCCGTAACCAAAATCGCAGACGTGAACGGCCTGAACACCGCCATCACTCTTGATGACGCCGGCAACGTCCTCGTAGCACGCGGCTGGGCCGGTGCTGCCGGTGCAAAGAACTACACCATTATCGCACCTGACGGCACAACAACGCAGTTCACTGCCAATCTTCATGACAACCAGAATCTTTCAGGTGCTACAATTGCCGGCCGTAACGATATGCTTGGCAGGGTGGCTGGCAACCTTCTCAGCGAAGATGGCGCTATATTCTACATCTTCCCCGGTATCGCCACTTCCACATCCATGATTTATGTGCAGAACGGTGCTCAGGCCGACGGTCCTTTCAGCTTCTTCAACAGTGCAATCGTAACAAAAAATACTGCCGACGCCACCTCGGTGGCTCAGCCCCTCTACACTTTTGCCGAACTGGTAGAAATGGGCGACGAAGCCATCAACGGTTGTGCCGTACGTGTTCGCGGCAACAAAAACATTTATGTTTATGACGCTGACAAGACCGATTTCGTTGCTCTTACCCTGCCCGCCAGCCCCGCTCCCGGCACAGACAATGGTTTCGACGTCTTCACTCTCGGTGGCGTAAACTATCAGGTTTATCCCACTAAAACCGGCGCAGGCAGCTACAACTCCACCATCGCCATCGCCGACTTCGAGGGCAATGTAATCTATGAGGACGAGCGCGATCCTCTCTACTCATCAAGCACCGCTACCAACTCCGGCTCCATCACAGCCCGCAAGGTCGACGAGCACACTGTTGACGTCTACACCTACTATCCCACTCCCAGCGGTGCTTACGTAGCCAAATTTGTTGTCAGCGACGAGACCAACGCTGTCAGCGACATCGCTGTCGACGAGGCCGAGGGCGAGGCTGTTTACTACAACCTCCAGGGTGTACGTGTCGCCGGCGAACCCGCCAACGGCATCTACCTCAAGGTCGCCAACGGCAAGGCCAGCAAAGTTCTTGTAAAGTAATTCCAACCCTCCCATAGCCGGCTACGGCCGGTACCCTCAGGGGCGATACGCGTCATGCGCATCGCCCCTGAAATTTTTAGTCCTCTGCGTTCGCTATTGTCTGAAATTATGAGTAAATTTGCACATTAATATATACCCTGTGACATCCTCACCCGGACAATGAGCAACGAATACCTCAATGAGCTTAACGACCAGCAGCGCGCCGCCGTGGAATACCTCGACGGCCCCGAGCTGGTCATCGCGGGAGCCGGCTCCGGCAAAACACGCGTGCTCACATATAAAATCATACACCTCCTGGCCCACGGATACGAGCCGTGGCGCATAATGGCGCTGACCTTCACCAACAAGGCCGCCAACGAGATGAAGGAGCGCATAGTCACCCAGGCAGGCGCACACGCCGCCTCTAAGATTACCATGGGCACCTTCCACAGCGTCTTCGCACGCATGCTACGCGCCAACGCCGACCGCATAGGCTACAAGCCCAACTACACCATCTACGACTCGACAGACTCGCTCAACCTGGTCAAGACCATCATCCGCGACATGGACCTTGACGAGAAGGTTTACAAGCCCTCGTCGATTGCCGGACTGATTTCGCGCTGCAAGAACGCCCTCATCATGCCCGCCGACTACCTGGCCGACCAGATGCAGCAGAACAGCGACCGCGCCCACAAGATCTCGCGCGCCGGCGAAATCTACGCCGCCTACTGCAACCGCTGCCGCACGGCCCAGGCCATGGACTTCGATGACCTGCTGGTCAACACCAACATCCTGCTGCGCGACAACCCGGACGTGCGCCGCCACTACCAGGACTTCTACCGCTACATCCTCGTCGACGAGTACCAGGACACCAACTTCGCCCAGCACGCCATCGTGCGACAACTTACCGTCGACGGCAACAACGTCTGCGTGGTCGGCGACGACGCCCAGAGCATCTACAGCTTCCGCGGCGCCAACATCGGCAACATCCTCGGCCTCAGCCGCTCGTTCCCCGACCTGCGCACCTTCAAGCTCGAGCGCAACTACCGTTCCACAGAGAATATCGTCAACGCCGCCTCGTCGCTCATCGGCCACAACAAGCACCAGCTGGAGAAGCACGTCTTCTCCAAGAACGGCCCGGGCTTCCCCGTCGAGGTGGTGAAGAGCTACTCCGATTACGAGGAAAGCTACCTCGTGGCCAGCCGCATCTGCCAGCTCAAACAAAGCAACGGCTCGTCATACGACGAGTTCGCCATCCTCTACCGCACCAACGCGCAGAGCCGCGCCCTGGAGGAGTCGCTGCGCAAGCGCAACATCCCCTACCGCATCTACGGCGGCAAGTCGTTCTACGAGCGCAAGGAGGTCAAGGACGCCATCTCCTTCTTCCGCCTGGCCATCAACCCCGATGATGACGAAGCCCTGCGCCGCGTCATCAACGTCCCCGCCCGCGGCATAGGCGAGACAACGGTCAAAAAGCTCGTCGCCGCCGCCATGTCCAACGGCATAAGCCTGTGGGACGTCCTCGCTGACCCCGTAGGCATGGGCGTGAACATAAACAAGGGCACGCTGAACAAACTTATCGCCTTCCGCACCCTCATAGAGCGTTTTGCCGGACTGGTGGTCCAGGGACAGGACGCCGACAAGGCCGCAAAGACGATTATCGGCGACACGGGCCTCATCACCCAGTACGTCAGCGACACCACGCCCGAGAACATCTCGCGCATGGAGAACGTCGAGGAGCTGCTAAACAGCGCCGCCCAGTTTGTCGAGGAAGGACGCGAGCAGGGCGTCGACGACCTGTCGCTGCCGGCCTTCATGGCTCAGGTGTCGCTGGCGACGGACATCGACAAGACCGACGCCGACACCCCCGGCGAATGCGTGACGCTGATGACGATACACGCCTCGAAAGGTCTGGAGTTCGACAACGTCTTTGTCGTGGGCGTCGAGGAGGACCTGCTGCCCTCGTCGATGAGCAACGACACCCCCCAGGGCGTCGAGGAGGAGCGCCGCCTGCTGTACGTGGCCATAACCCGCGCAAGGCGTTTCTGCATGCTCAGCTTCGCCGGCTCACGTTTCCGCAACGGCATGTCGGTGATGACGTCACCCTCGCGCTTCTTAGGTGAGCTGGACCCGTCGTTCCTCAAATTCGTCACCGGCACCACTATCGACCAGTTCCACAACCCGCTGCGTGACTCCTACTCGGCCTCGCAGCGCAACCGGAGCTTCCAGCGCCCGCAGACCACGTCCCGGCATACGCCGGCAGCACCTGCCATGCCATCGTCCGCGCCTTCACCGACACCGGCGGGACACGTCCTCCACGACATCGCCGAGCTGGAGCCGGGGATGGTAATCGAGCACGGCCGCTTCGGCCGCGGAACCATAACCGCTGTCGACGCCGACAACCCCAACGGCCCGCGCATCAGCGTACGCTTCGACAGCGACGGCAACCTCATACGCAACCTCATCCTGCGCTTCGCCAAATTCGCCATAATCAGCTAAGAAAACGATATACTTATGAAAGTCAACGAAATACCCACCCCGTTCTACATCGTATACGAGGACAAGATACGGGCCAACCTCGACCTTATCGGCGACGTCGCCCGCCGCGCCGGCGTAAAAATAATAATGGCCTTCAAGGCCAACGCCCTGTGGAAGACCTTCGGCATCCTGCGCGAATACGGCGTGGCATGCACGGCCAGCAGCCTCAACGAGCTGCGCCTGGGAGGTGAGGAGCTGTGCCCCGGCCGCGTCTACACCTACTGCCCGGCCTACACCGACGAGACAATAGAGAGCTACCTCGACGGCTCGTCGCACATCACCTTCAACTCTATGGGCCAGTGGAACCGCTTCAAGGATAAGCTGCACGAATACGAGAAACGCACGGGGCGACACGTCTCGCCGGGCCTGCGCGTCAACCCGCGCTGCTCGGTCATCGCCACCGACCTCTACAACCCCGCCCTCCCCGGCTCGCGCTTCGGCGCCCGTGCCGACGAGCTGGCCGCCGGTGTCCCCGAAGGTCTGGAGGGTCTGCATTTCCACGCTCTGTGCGAGAGCAGCAGCTATGACCTCGAAAAAGTCCTGGCCGCCTTCGAGAGCCAGTTCGGCCACCTCCTGCCCCACCTCAGATGGGTCAACATGGGCGGCGGTCACATCATGACGCGCGAGGGCTACGACACCGACCATCTGGTCAAGGTCCTCACCGAGTTCCGTCAGCGCTACCCCAACCTCGAGGTCATCCTCGAGCCCGGCTCGGCCTTCATGTGGCGCACGGGCGACCTCATCGCCTCCGTGGTGGACGTCGTGGAGAACGACGGCGTGTCGACGGCCATTACCGACGTGTCCTTCGCCTGTCACATGCCCGACTGCCTGGAGATGCCGTACAAGCCCGCCATCACCGAGTCGCTGGGCGACGACCCCGTTCCAGGCAAGCCCACCTACCGCCTGGGCGGCAACTCGTGCCTCAGCGGCGACTTCGTCGGCTCGTGGAGCTTCGACAAGCCCCTGCATCCCGGCGACCGCCTCACCCTGGAGGACATGAACCACTACACCACCGTCAAGACCAACATGTTCAACGGCATACAGCACCCCGACATCTGGTTCTGCGACAGCAAGGGCGACTGCACCCTCCTCCGCCGCTTCACCTACGAAGACTATAAAAACCGCATGAGCTAATGTTGGGACGTGCCTCTGGCACGTTAGTTCGGTCTGACATCGCAAAGCGATGTCCCTACATCACTGAATGAACGCCGCTCATCCTCCAATTTTTAATTTTAAATTTTCAATTTTGAAAAAGTTCTCGATAATCGTCCCAGTTTACAACCGCATCGACGAGGTGCGCGACCTGGCAGACAGCCTGCTCAGGCAGACCACCGACAATTTCGAGCTCATCCTCGTCGAGGACGGCTCCACACAGCCCTGCGACAAGGTGGCCGAGGAGGTGCGTGCAAAAGGTCTGGACGTCAAATACTATTTCAAGGAAAACGAGGGCCGCTCCATCGCCCGCAACTACGGCATCGAGCGCTCGGAGGGCGAGTGGCTGATTTTCTTCGACAGCGACTGCGTCATCCCGCCCACATATTTCGAGGAGCTGGAGAAGCAGACCGTCAGCCAGCCCCTCGACTGCTACGGAGGCCCCGACGCCGCCCACGAGTCGTTCTCGAACACGCAGAAGGCCATCAGCTACACCATGACCTCGTTCCTCACCACCGGCGGTATCCGCGGCGGCAAGGTCAGCCTGGAGAAATTCACTCCGCGCACCTTCAACATGGGCTTCCGCCGCAAGGTCTACGACAAGGTCGGCGGGTTCCGCGAGATGTTCAGCGAGGACATCGACATGAGCACGCGTATCCGCCAGGCCGGTTTCAGCATCGGCCTGTACCCCGACCTCGCCGTCTGGCACAAGCGCCGCGTAAGCTGGGGCAAGTTCTGGCGTCAGGTTCACGTCTTCGGAATGTCACGCATCACCCTGCAGCTCCTCTACCCCGGCTCGATGAAGGCCGTGCACTGGCTACCGGCTATCGCCGTCATTCTCGGCATCACCCTGATACTTCTCGGCATCTTCGTTTCGCCCTGGTGGATGCTGCCACTGGGTCTCTACCTCGCCGCCGTAGTCATCATGGCTTTCGCCGTCACACGCAGCCCCATCATCGCCGTCAAAGCTCTGCCCGCCGCCGTGATACAGCTCGGAGGCTACGGAACGGGCTTCATCCGGGCATATTTCACCAAGATAATCCTGCGGCGCAGCCGCGACGTACAGCAGGAGATAGAGATGCGGCGCGGCAAATAATCTACGGCCAATCTTCACATTTTTTACCCACTACCGGTCATGGCAAAAGTCCATCTTGCGACAAACACATCTTTCCGTCAGCTCAGCGAGGACGAACGTCCCCGCGAAAAGGCGCTGAACCACGGCATACAGTCGCTCAGCGACGCCGAGTTGCTGTCGCTGCTCTTCGGCACGGGCACGGCAGGCCGCTCGGTGCTCGACATGGCCGAGGAAATCATCAGGGACAACGAGGGGCATCTCTGGCGCCTCGCCGGCATGGACACGCGCGAAATCGTGCGCCGCTACAAGGGTGTAGGCATAGCCAAGGCCATCCTCGTCGCCGGTGCCCTCGAGCTCGGACGCCGCGCCTTCAGGGACGCCGTCGCCTGCCCGCAGAACGCCATCACCTCGTCGCGGATGGCTTATGAGATGATGCGCGAGAGTCTCGAACACCTCGACCACGAGGAGTTCCATGTGCTCTTCCTCAGCAACGCGGCCGTGGAGATTGCCCGCGAGATAATCGGCGTGGGCGGCCAGACGGCCACCGTGGTCGACGTCAAGGTGATAGCACGCAAGGCTCTGGAGCACCAGGCGACACGCGTCATCCTCTTCCATAACCACCCCAGCGGCACACTCCGCCCCAGCATCCAGGACGACAGCCTGACAAGCAAGATTCGCCACGGCCTCGAACTGCTCGACATCCGCGTCGACGACCACATAATAATCTCTCCCAAAGGCTACTACTCATACAATGACGAAGGACGGCTACACAGGTAAATTTAAAATTGAAAATTTAAAATTGAAAATTAAATCGCTCCAATAATCTCAAAACCTCTCATTACTCTCAAAATCACATGATTTCATTTTCCGCAGCGCTCATATTGCTCATCTTGGGATACGTCATCTACGGCTCGCTGGCCGCGCGCATCTTCGGTGAGGACCCGAAACGACCCACGCCGGTGCAGACCATGGCCGACGGCGTCGACTATGTGCGCCTCAAGCCATGGCGCATCTTCCTCATCCAGTTCCTCAACATTGCAGGCCTCGGCCCCATCTTCGGCGCCATCATGGGCATCATGTTCGGGCCGGCCGCCTTCCTCTGGATTGTCATAGGCACCATCTTCGGGGGCGCCGTTCATGACTACATGTCGGGCATGCTGTCCGTGCGCGAGAAAGGCGCGTCGCTGCCCGAAATCGTCGGCAACGAGCTGGGCGGCACCGTCAAGAACATCATGCGGCTGTTCTCGCTGCTTCTGCTTATCCTCGTCGGCGCGGTATTCGTCTACAACCCCGCCGACCTGCTGGCGATGCTGACGCCGAACTCGCTCGACCGCATCTTCTGGGTAATCGTCATCTTCGGCTATTTCATCGCCGCCACGCTGCTGCCCATCGACAAGATTATCGGCAAAATCTACCCCGTCTTCGGCTTTGTCCTGCTGTTCATGGCGGCCGGAATAATGGTGGTGCTCTACATGAACGCCGGCGACATACCCGAGGTATGGCAGGAGTTCTACAACCACAAGGCCGACCCCGCCGCCACGCCGATTTTCCCGATGATGTTCATCTCGATAGCCTGCGGAGCCATCTCGGGCTTCCACGCCACGCAGTCGCCGATGATGGCACGCTGCCTCCCCAACGAGAAATACGGCCGTCCCATCTTCTACGGCACCATGGTGGCCGAGGGCATCGTGGCCCTCATCTGGGCTGCCGCCGCCGTCACCTACTGCCACGGCTACGCCGGACTGCAGGAGGCCATGGGCTCGGGCTCGCCAGCCGTCCTCGTCAACAACCTCAGCCGCGACTGGCTGGGCACCTTCGGCGGCATCCTGGCTATCCTCGGCGTCATCGCCGCGCCCATCACCACCGGCGACACGGCACTGCGCAGCGCCCGCCTCATCGTGGCCGACGTATTCAACGTCGAACAGCGCAGCCTGGCCAAGCGCCTGCTGGTGTCGGTGCCCATCTTCGCCGTCTGCTTTGCCGTGATGCTCGTGCCGTACGATGTCCTCTGGCGCTATTTCGCCTGGAGCAACCAGGTGCTGTCGGTGTTCACGCTGTGGACGATAACCGTCTGGCTGGGGCGCCACCACAAGGCTTACCTCATCTCGCTCATACCCGCACTGTTCATGACGATGGTAACGGTGACTTATATCTTCTATGCTCCCGAAGGACTGACCGCCGTTGCAAAATCGCTTACCGGCCAGCCCATCCCCTACTGGGCCGCCCTCTCCGTGGCCTCGTTTGTGACGGTGACGTTCCTTTTCCTCTTCGGGCGTATGATGAAATCACTTGAAAGACAACCCGTACTGGAATGAAAAACGATAAGACTGACAAATCCGCTGCCAGACGCGAGGAATACGAGTTTCCCGGCGAATGGCTCACCGCTCCCGCAAGCGGCGACGACGGCGAGCTGGTGATGGTGACCGGACGCACCGACGTGACCCGTTTCCGAGACAACCCGCGCTTCAACATCCGCGTGACGGTGAGCTGGCGCTACGGCGAAAGCGGAATGCCCGACACAGCCACCTCTCAGCTCATGCAGGACGTCGCCGAGCGCCTCGTGCGCGAGTTCACCGCCGACCCCGTGGCTGTCCTCACCGGCATCTACACCGGCGGCGGACTGCGCGAATGGGTTTTCTACACCCTGTCCCTCAACATCTTCGGACGCAAGCTCAACGAGCAGCTTGCCGACCTGCCCCTCCTGCCACTCGAAATCTCCGCCGAGTCGGACCCCGGCTGGGAGGAATATACCGAGATGACGGAGGTAATCAGGGAAATTGAAAATTGACTCCGCCTATCATAGCTATAATAGCCGATTTAGCTAAGATAACCAGTCACCCACCCTTGCCAAAACCAACAACTAACTCTATAACCCAATCATTAACTTTTAAACCAATATGATTATTCCTGCTTTCTGGCTTGTGCCTGTTTCGGCAGTAATCGCACTGTTGCTGGCGTGGTATTTCTATCGCCAGATGATGAAACAGAGCGAGGGCACCGAAACCATGCAGCGCATAGCCTCGCATGTGCGCAAAGGCGCCATGTCGTATCTGAAACAGCAGTACAAGGTCGTAGGCATAGTTTTCCTGTGCCTCGTCGCCCTGTTCTCGGTAATGGCTTACGGCTTTGACCTCCAGAACCCCTGGGTTCCCGTGGCCTTCCTCACCGGCGGTTTCTTCAGCGGTCTCTCGGGCTTCCTGGGCATGAAGACCGCCACCTATGCCTCGGCCCGCACCGCCAACGCCGCCCGCGGCTCGCTCAACGCCGGTCTGCGCGTGGCCTTCCGCTCGGGCGCCGTCATGGGTCTTGTCGTCGTAGGCCTCGGCCTCATCGACATTTCATTCTGGTACCTGTTGCTCGACTGGCTCGTCGACCTTGAGGGCACAAAGAAACTGGCCATGATCACCACCACCATGCTCACCTTCGGCATGGGCGCCTCCACACAGGCCCTCTTCGCCCGCGTGGGCGGCGGCATCTACACCAAAGCCGCCGACGTCGGCGCCGACCTGGTGGGTAAGGTCGAGGCCGGTATCCCCGAGGACGACCCCCGCAACCCCGCAACCATCGCCGACAATGTCGGTGACAACGTAGGTGACGTCGCCGGCATGGGTGCCGACCTCTACGAGTCGTACTGCGGCTCAATCCTCGCCACCTCGGCCCTCGGTGCCGCAGCATACCTGCTCACCGGCGACGCCGAGATGCAGCTCAAGGCCGTGATAGCCCCCATGCTCATCGCCGCCGTAGGCATCCTGCTCAGCATCGTCGGTATCTTCTGCGTGCACACAAAAGAGAACGCCTCGATGAAGAACCTGCTGGGCGCCCTCTCAATCGGCACCAACCTCAGCTCGCTGCTCATCGTGGGCGCCACCTTCCTGGTGCTCTACCTCCTCGGTCTCGAGAACTGGGCCCTCATCAGCTGCTCCGTCGTGACCGGCCTGCTCGTCGGCGTAGTCATCGGCAAATCGACCGAATACTACACCTCGCAGTCGTATGAGCCGACGCGCAAACTATCGGAGAGCGGCAAGACCGGTCCGGCCACCGTCATCATCTCGGGCATAGGCCTGGGCATGGTTTCGACGGCCATCCCCGTCCTCGCCGTCGTAGTCGGCATCATCCTCAGCTACTGGTTCGCCTCGGGTCTTGACTTCGGCAACGTCGCCATGGGCCTCTACGGCATCGGCATTGCCGCCGTGGGCATGCTCTCGACCCTCGGCATCACCCTCGCCACCGACGCCTACGGCCCCATCGCCGACAACGCCGGCGGCAACGCCGAGATGTCCGGCCTGGGCCAGGAGGTACGCCGCCGCACCGATGCCCTCGACAGCCTGGGTAACACCACCGCCGCCACCGGCAAAGGCTTTGCCATCGGCTCCGCTGCCCTCACCGGCCTGGCCCTCCTTGCCTCGTACATCGAGGAAATCCGCATCGGCCTGGCCCGCCTGGGCGAGACGACCATTCAGATCGGCGACCGCATGGTGGACATCCACCAGATGACCTTCCTCGACTTCATGCAGCTCTACGAGGTCAACCTCATGAGCCCGAAGGTGCTCAGCGGCATGTTCATCGGCGCCATGATGGCATTCCTGTTCTGCGGCCTGACGATGAACGCCGTGGGACGCGCCGCCGCCAGCATGGTCGACGAGGTGCGCCGCCAGTTCCGCGAAATCAAGGGCATCCTTCAGGGCAAAGCCGAACCCGACTACGCCCGCTGCGTGCAAATCAGCACCAAGGGTGCCCAGCGCGAGATGGTCTTCCCGTCGGTGCTCGCCATCGTCGCCCCCATCCTGACAGGTCTTGTCTTCGGCGTTCCCGGCGTCCTCGGCCTGCTCGTAGGCGGCCTGTCGGCCGGCTTCGTCCTCGCCATCTTCATGGCTAACGCCGGCGGCGCCTGGGACAATGCCAAGAAGTACGTCGAAGAGGGTAACTTCGGCGGCAAAGGCTCGGAGGTCCACAAGGCCACTGTTGTCGGCGACACCGTCGGCGACCCCTTCAAGGACACCTCCGGCCCCTCGCTGAACATCCTCATCAAGCTGATGTCGATGGTAGCCATCGTAATGGCCGGCCTCACCGTCAGCTGGTCGCTGTTCTAAAGACATATACAAAGTAGGGACGCTTTTCAAAGCGTCCACATCCGGATGGCTGATTGCCAATCTGTTGTGGACGCTTTAAAAAGCGTCCCTACCTTGCTATAAGGTCCTCCGCGAAGACAAGAAAAAGAGGAGCTTTCACAAGTTCCTCCCTTTCCATTCATCACATTATGCTTAATTTTTGTGCTTTCGCTTGATAGTCAATTTGCTGAATGAGTATCTATGTCAGGGTAATAAGTTAAAAGCGCCTGCCCCTACCCATATAACCACAAAGGTGGTAAGAATCCTTGGCGAATCCGATGTCCGGCTGAAGAGGGCTCCCTTTGCGGGAGAGTTCACTCTGTGTCCCGGGGGACATAGCGGCATCTCGTCCGCGTCCTGTTCGTAGCGAGTTCAGGACAGGCGCTTTAGTTTTTCGTGCATTGCCGGTCCGCCCTTTGGCGGTGGCTCGATGTCGTGTGTGTTTTATGTATTGAGATTAAGCAATCGTTAAATCGTTTTCTGCTCAGCCTTCGTAGCGGCCTTCGACAACCTTCCAGTCGACGATGTTCCAGAGGGCTTCGAGAGCGGCCTGGCGGCGGTTCTGATAGTCAAGGTAGTAGGCATGCTCCCATACGTCGAAGGTGAGCAGCGGTTTGAGGCCCTGGGTGATGGGGGTTTCGGCGTTGCGGCCCTGGGTGATGAACAGCTTGCCGTCGGCGTCCGACGAAAGCCAGACCCATCCGCTGCCGAAGAGGCCTACGCCTGCGTCGACGAATACTTTCTTGAACTCCTCGAACGAGCCGAAATCGCGGTCGATAGCCTCGCGCAGCTTGTTCTTGGGCTCGCCTCCGCCTTCGGGACTGAAGGTGAAGAAATAGAAGATGTGGTTCCAGGCCTGCGCGGCGTTGTTGTAGAGGGCGCCGTCCGAATGGCGTATCACCTCCTCAAGGTCTTCGTCGTCAAAACGAGTGCCGGCGACAAGGCGGTTGAGGTTGTCGATGTAGGCTTTTTCGTGCTTGCCGTAGTGGAACTCTACCGTGCGCTCGCTGATGGCAGGCTCGAGAGCATTGTTGGCGTAGGGTAATTCAGGCTGAGTGTATATCATATTCGTCAGTTTGTTATATTAGACTGTTATTAAATTCAAGGTGGTCCGCTAATGGCATCCGATAGCACCAAATTGCAAAACCGGAGATGCTGTTTCTGCCCGGTTTTGTCATTAAAACGCCCACACCCCCTTGTTGTTCAAAATAACAATAGTTAAGACCGAAAATTAACGCAGATTAAGCCTATGTAGCATAATTTGCGTTAATTCCCGGTCAGATTTTAACAAAACGTCAGCTAAGCTCTACTACGGTGATGCCGGCGCCGCCGAAACGGACGTCCTCGTCGTGGTAGTCGCTGACGGCTGTGATGGTGCCGAGATACTGGCGGATGGCCTGGCGCAGGGCACCGGTGCCGGTGCCGTGGAGGATACGCACACGACCCGAATTGAACTGAATGGCGTCGTCGATGAAATACTGCACGGCCTGTATGGCCTCGTCGGCACGCATGCCGCGCACGTCAATCTCGCCCTTGAAGTCGAGCTGACGGCGACGCGAGCTCTCGGCAGTCGCGGCACTGACGAATGAGGCGGCTTTGGCTCCCGACTGAGGTTTGCGCAGGGTGCGTGTAAGGCGTTTAAGGGGCACAGTGAGTTTCATCGCGCCAAATGCCACAGTGGCTTTAGTTTTTTCCAGTTCGAGTACGGTGCCGGGGCTTCCGGAATTGTCCAGGATGACGTTGTCGCCGACAGCGATAGGTTCGGACTTTGCCGGTGCGGGAGCGGCCTTGGTCTTCTTTGGCTTTGGTGCCTTTCGAAGGACCTCGGGTGCGGCGCTGTCGGCCTTGTCGGCGTTTTCAAGATTGCCGGCCTGGCGGGCAAGGGTTCGCCGTGCCTCCAGCGTGGCCTCTTTCTCGGCCTGTGCCTGACGTATGTCGTGGATGGTGCGCTCGATGGCGGCGTTGGAGCCACGGATGATGTCGGCAGCCTGCTGGCGTGCCTCGGTAAGGATGCTGCGGCGGCTTTCGCGCAAGGTCTCGGCATCGGCCTCATAGCGCGCGATGACGTCCTCGAGGTGCTTCTCGCGCTGGCGTATGCGGTCGCGCTTGTTTTCCCAGTAACGTCGGTCGCGGGCCACGTCGAGCAGGTATTTGTCAAGGTTTACATAGTCGCTGCCCACAATCTCGCGGGCGTCGCTGATGACATCGTCGGGGAGGCCGGTCTTGCGGGCAATCTCTATGGCAAACGAGCTGCCGGCATGGCCGATGGACAGCTGGAACAGCGGCTGCATGCGGTTGCGGTCGTAGAGCATCGAGCCGTTTACCAGCCCAGGTGTCTCGTCGGCGAAAGTCTTGAGGTTCTGATAGTGGGTTGTGATGACACCCCACATGCCCGCGGCGTTGAAACGCGACAGCAAGGCCTGGGCGATGGCGCCGCCAATCTGCGGTTCGGTGCCGCTGCCGAACTCGTCGATGAGTATCAGCGAGCGCGCGTTGCCGTGGCGCAGGAAGAAGTTCATGTTACGCAGGTGCGAGCTGTACGTGGACAGGTCGTCTTCCAGCGACTGGTCGTCACCGATGTCGGCAAGGATGCTGTCGAAGATGCTCATGCGGCTGTTCTCATACAGCGTCGGCAGCAGTCCGCACTGCATCATGTATTGTATTATGCCTACGGTTTTGAGCGTCACCGACTTGCCGCCGGCATTAGGGCCGGAGATGACGAGGATGCGGCTGTCCGGAGTAAGGTGTATGCTGAGCGGAACGATGGTGCGGTTATGGCGTGCCAGCGAGGCTTCGAGAACAGGGTGACGCGCCGTGTACCACTCCAGCTCGGGGCTGTCGGACAATGTCGGCAGCGAGGCATCGGTGTCGATGGCAAAGAGTGCCTTGGCGCGGACAAAGTCGAGGTAGCCCATGCGGCGGCACGTCTCGGTAAGCGGGTCGATGTACGGGCGGATGGCGTCGGCGGTGACGGTGAGGATGCGCACTATCTCGCGCCGCTCCTCAATCTCCAGCTCGCGCTGACGGTTGTTGAGCTCCACCACCTCCGCCGGCTCGATGAAATAGGTCTTGCCCGAGGCCGACTCGTCGTGGACGATGCCATGTATGCGCCGTTTGTTCATCGGCGGGACGGGAATTACCAGACGTCCGTCGCGCATGGCGGGAGTGACGTCGGGGTCGACAAGTCCCTCGCTGACGGCATTGGCAAGCACGCGGCGCATGGCCGAGTTGATGCGTCCGCCTATCGACGACAGCTGACGCCTTATCTCGCGCAGCTCGGCCGAGGCGTTGTCCTTGATTTCGCCGTGGTCGGTGAGGACGGCGTTGATGGCGGTGACGACAGGCCGGGCGCCGTCGATGTCCCGGGCGTCCTCATTGAGATACGGCAGCGAGCTCTCGCCCGTACCCTCGTCGATGTGGCTGTCGAAGAAGGCGCGCACATCGGCGGCGCTTTTCAGCCACGACCGCAGCTGCGACAGCTCCTCGGTGTCAATGAAGGTTCCGGGCACACGTATCGACGCCAGCCACGACGCCGTGTCGGTGACGCAGTCGAGAGGGATGGCGGGACTTTCGCCAATGGCGCGGGTCATCTCGTGCACCTCGCCGAGGCGCCGCCGCACGTCGTCAACATCAGTCGAGAAGGCCATCCCGTCGACATGAGCCTTAGCCAGAGTGGATGTGCACTTTGCCGCTACCATGCGGCGCACGGCGTCAAAGCCGATTTTGGCCTCGAAGGTCGCAGGATATATATGTGTCTGTTCGTTATTTTTTCGTTCCATAGTTCAATATGCAAAGTTACGATTTATTCGGCAAGGCGCAAACTCCGGGAGCCGTGCAGCGCATCGCTGGTTAAGAGCTTGTTTAACAATAAATGTTAACGGCAGGGCTGTCAGTCATCGAGCAGATTTTCGTTTGAGATGAGGGAGTTATGGGGTTCCATAACGACCGAAGAACAAACGGAAAGATGCCGACGAATGACAGCTCCGAGGTAATTATTAAAGAATTGTTTATAGTTGCCCTGGCTTTAAGTGAACTATTTTTAATTTTACTGAGCCTGATTATGTTATTGAAATTACTGCCATCTCGCATATCTTGGCCGCTTTTTGCCTTGTTCCTCGGCGGTGTGTCAAAATGTGTGATTTTAATGATGTAGGGACATCGCTTTGCGATGTTAAGCCTGAAAGACAGCATATTGGTCCAACATGCCAAAGGCATGTCCCTACATTCAGGCTATTTTGACACACCCTCTCGTCTCAAGACAAAAATCAACTCAAGCTATGCGACCCTGCCGTCAACATTTATTATTAAACAAGCTCTAAAAATGTTAAATCCATGAACGGCAGACGCCACGCCGTTGTTTGAATTGCAGATACATTGTATCCCGGCCAGTCAACAGGCCGTTCGCACGATGTATCGCGATGTGATGATATTTGATTTTACGATGCTATCAGGGCCCAAGGGTCGCCCCCTTTATTCTCTTTCACTATGGAAAGCACAAAACATTTACAGGACAAGCTACTGTCTATTCAAGGAAATATGCTTAACTTCGCATATCTGCTTACGTCGAACCGTGATGACGCCTACGACCTGCTGCAGGATACAACGCTGAAGGTGCTCGACAACCAGGACAAATTTGTCGACAACGTCAACTTCAAGGGCTGGGTCTTCACCATCATGCGCAACATCTTCATCAACAACTACCGGCGCGCCGTGCGCTCGGGCGTCGTGCTGGACAACACGCAGGACCTCATCCACCTCAACATGCCGCAGACATCGGGAATAGAGACTCCCGAGGGCTCGCTTGCCGTGGACGAGATAAGCAAGGTCATCAACTCGTTCGGCGACGGATACCGCGTGCCCTTCTCGCTCCACGTGCAGGGCTTCAAATATACCGAGATAGCCAAAAAGATGGGTCTGCCGCTGGGCACGGTGAAAAGCCGCATCTTCTTCGCCCGCCAGCGCCTGCAAAAGGCCCTCGCCGACTATCGCCGCTGAAAGTAACATGACTGACTGATGAAAAGTTTTGACACTCCCGACTTCCGGCAATTCGTACATGACAATCTCGACGCCGACACGCGCCGCCTCCGGCTGCACTATCACGGCAAGGAGGATGCCGACGGCATAGACTATTCCCTCGCCATAACGCAGATTGAATGCCGGCATAAATTCGGGAGCAAACTCCGCGACACCCTCGCCGCCAACCCGCACTTTCTCTTCCCGAACGAACTTGCCGGAGAGCAGAGCACGTCGGACCTGCTGGCAAAATTCCACACCTCATTGCTTGAGACGGGCGAGACGGTCACCGACCTCACGGCGGGATTAGGCATCGACGCCATGCATTTCGCCGAGGCAGGCCATACCGTTTTGGCCATCGACCGACAGGAAAAATTGGCCGAGGCTCTCCGCTTCAACGCCGCAACGATAAATCTGCCCAATCTGACTGCCATGTGCGCCGACAGCACGGTGTTGCTCGCCGAAGACAGCATCCGCAGCAACGTCGCCTTCATCGACCCGGCCCGGCGCAGCGCCGACGGCGGACGCGTCTACGCCATCGCCGACTGCCAACCCGACGTCGTGGCCTTGCTGCCGGCTCTACGCCAACATTTCAAGCGCCTGGTCATAAAGCTGTCGCCGATGCTCGACGTAACCCAGACCATGCGCGACCTCGGGCCCGAACTGGAAGGCGTTTACATCATCGGCACTGTCACCGAGTGCAAGGAAATTGTGGCAGTGATGCGCTTCGACACGAACACCGACCTTGACGATTGCCCCGTCCGTTGCGTCACCCTCGCTCCCGGCATGGAGTCGGTCTTCGATTATACTCGAGCCAGCGAACAATCCGCTCCTGCAGGCACCTTCGGCATCCCCCGTCCCGGCGACTATGTCTACGAACTTTATCCCGCGGTAATGAAAGGCGTGCCCTTCCGCACACTTCAGCAGCGCTTCCCCAGCCTCTGCAAACTCTCGGCCAACACCCATGTCTTCTACAGCCGTGAGCTCATCGCCGATGTCCCCGGCATCGCACGTCGCGTGGCTGCCATCATCCCCTGGCAGTCGAAAAACATCAAGCGCCTCAAATCGGCCCTACCCCAGGCTGACGTCGCCGTCCGCAATTTCGGCATGAGCGCTGCCGACCTCCAGAAAAAACTCGGCATCCGTCCCGGCGGCCCACGCCGCCTCCTCGCCGTCACCGACGCCGCCAACACCCGCCTTATGCTGGAACTGGAAGGATAACCTGGAACTGGAAAGATAACACTGTAGGGACGCTTTTTAAGGCGTCCGCCGAAGGATTGCCAATATGCCATCCGGATGCGGACGCTTTAAAAAGTGTCCCTACAACAGGTAAATATAAGAGGCCGTACCCATCAGCGGGCACGGCCTCTCGACTTTATAAACCAAATCTTTTACTTCTTTTGGGAGTCGAGGTCTTTGAGGAGGGACTCGACGGCGGCGTGGAGCTGCTGGTCTTCGCCGGTGACGACGACGGCGGGGTCGTTGTAGATGAGGACGTCGGGCTCGAGCTGGGTGTTCTCAAGGTAGTTGCCCTCGGCAGTGAGGTAGCCGATGGCGGGAATGCCGAATATCATCGTGGGGTCCTGCATGGTCACCCAGTTTACAGATGTCATGGTGCCGGGGACGGGAGCGCCGACAACCTTGCCGAGGCCCTGGTGCTGGTATACCCAGGGGGTGCCGTGGGCGTTGGAGTAGCAGGCTTCGCTGGTGACCATCACCGAGGGCTTGTTCCAGCGGCGCGAGGGCATGTCGCACACTTCGACGCCACGGATTACCTGAGTGAGGTACTTGTTGCCGGAGAACATCACCTCGATATCCTCGTGCATACGGCCGCCGCCGTTGTTGCGGACGTCGATGACGATGCCCTCACGCTCGTTGTACTTGCCGAGGACGTCGGAGTAGACGGGACGGAACGACTCGTCGGCCATGGAGGGGATGTGGACGTAGCCGAGGCGGCCGTTGGACCAGCGGTCGACGTCTTCGGCACGCTGTTTCACCCAACGGCGGTAGAGCAAGTCGCCCTCGGCGCCGGCCGAGATGGGCAGAACAACCTCGCTGAAGGTCTTGCCGTCAGCGCCCTTGACCGTCACGAGGGTCTTTTTGCCGGCGATGTCGGTGAGCAGCTCGTCGACGTTGGTGCCGGCCTTGATTTCGTGGCCGTTGATGGCGGTGATGATGTCGCCGGCCTTGACTTTGGAGTTGGCACGCGCAAAGGGACCTTTCACCAGTATCTCGTCAATCTTGAGGCCGTCGCCGCTATAGCTGAGGTCGTAGATGAGACCGAGACGGGCGGTGCGGTCGGCCTGCGAGCCCGACATGCCGCGGTAGCGGCCGCCGGTGTGGCTGGCGTTGAGCTCGCCCAGCAGCTCGCTGAGCAGCTCGGCAAAGTCGTAGTTGTTGGAGATGTGCGGCAGGAATTTGCGGTAGTGCTCGGTCATGGCGTCCCAGTTGATGCCGTGCATATTCTTGTTGTAGAAACGGGCACCCTCCTCGCGCTTAACGTAGTCAAACATATACTCGCGCTCGGCGGCGGGGTCGACGGTGACTGTCGACGCGAAGGTGATGGGGGTCATCTTGTCGCTCTTGGTGTCGAACTTCTTGAGCGAGCCGCCGGTCATCATGATGTTCTTGCCATCGGGGGTGACGTCGAAGCCGCTGCTGCCCGAAGCCTTGCCGACAAGGCGGTGTTCGTCTTTGCGCATCTTCAGTTTCCACAGCTCAGTGCCGTCCTGACCCGAGACGAGGTAGTAGAGGGTTTCGCCATCGGGCGAGAGGATGAAGTCGGAGAGGTTGACCGACATGGGCGTGAGGCGGACGGTACGGTCTTCGATGCCGTCTTTCTCGACAACGATGGCCTTTGTCTCGTCAGCCTTCTTGTCGTCTTTCTTATCGTCTTTCTTCTCGTCCTTCTTCTCGTCCTTCTTGGCGCCCTTCTTATCGTCTTTCTTGGCGCCCTTGTCCTTGCTCTTCTTCTCCACCTCCTTGCGCAGGGCGTAGTCTTCTTCGCTGAGTCGGAATTTGTCGTAGGCATCCTGGTTGAGGAAGGCAAGCATCACGTCGGACTGGCTGCCCCACGAGGCGTGGGCGCGCATACCGTACTTGTCGGTGCCGAAGAGGACGGCGTTGCCGTCGAGGACAAAGCGGGGCATCTCGCTGAAGTAGCCCGACGAGGTGAGCTTGACAATCTCGCCGTCGTTGACGTTGATAATTGCGATGTTGGAGTACGGATCGTGGTGGTTGTCGTTGACACCCCATGCAATCCACTTCGAGTCGGGGCTCCAGGTGTAGTTGAAGCCGCCGTAGAGGCTGGGGTTGAGCGAGCCGTCGGTGAGCTGTTTGACCTTCTTTGACTCGAGGTCCATCACGCACAGCTTGTTGCGGTCGGCGATGAAGGCCATCTTCTTGCCGTCGGGCGAGACGATGGGCACGCGGCGGTAGGTCTTGTCGTTGAACAGGGGCTTCTCGTCGATGACGGTGGCGTTGGCAAAGTCGGGGTCGTCCTCATGAGCCATCGTCGCCTGCCAGATATTGGGTGCGCCGTCGCGCTCGCTCTCGTAGTAGAGGGTCTTGCCGTCCTTGCTCCAGGTGGGGTTGCTCTCGGCCTGGGGAGTGGCGGTGATACGCTTGGTGGTGTTGTACTCTACGGAGGTGACGAAGAGGTCGCCGCGGTTGGTGAAGGCCACGAACTTGCCGTCAGGCGACAGCGTGGCGCTGCGTGCTCCGGAGCGGACGGGGAGTTTCTGCACCGGCTCGGCCACAATGTCCTCGGGGACCGAGACTGCCACCTTGGCGGGCTTGCCGCCGGCCTTCTGGGTGTAGATCTCGCCGTCGTAGGTGTAGCACAGCGTGCCGTTGTCGGCGCCGCTGAGGAAGCGGACGGGATGTGTCTTGAAGCGCGTCACGGCGGTGGCCTTAGACATATCGGAGAGGGGTGCGCGGTAGACGTTCATCGAGCCGCCGTCACGCTCGCTGATGAAGTACACGTCGTTGCCCTCGATGACGGGGTCGCGGTCTTCGCCGGCACGGGCCGTGAGGTTGGTGTGCTTGCCGGTAGAGGCGTCATAGCGCCAAATGTCGCGTGTCACCGACGAGGTGTGGTGCTTGCGCCACTCGTCCTCAAAGCCTTTGGTGTCCTGGTACAGGAACCAGTCCTTGCCGCCGAAGTCGATGCGTCCGGCCGGCGTACCCAGCACAAGGTGCGAGGCGCCGCCCTTGACGGGGACACTGTAGAGCTGGCCCAGGACGCCGCCGGGATAGACGGCACTCTTAACGGGCTGCTGGATGTTGGCGGTAAAATAGACTTCCTTGCCGTCGGGGCTGAAAGCCTCGGGTGTCTCGCGCGCCGAGTTGTTGGTGAGGCGCACGGCTTTGCCGCCGGCAGCGGGGATGGCGAAGATGTCGAAATTGCCGTGGAGGTCGCTCTGGAAAGCGATGGTGCGGCTGTCGGGACTCCATACGGGATTGGCCTCGTAGCTGTCCATGGTGGTGAGGCGCACGGCCTTGCCGCCCTCTACGGGAACGGTCCAGATGTCACCCTTGTACTGGAAGGCGATGGTGCAGCCGTCAGGCGAAATCTTGACGTCACGCATCCACAGCGGCGTCAGCGCCATGGCCGAAGCCGGAGCGGCGACACAGACGCCTATTGCAAGCAATCGTGAAAGTTTCATGTGTTTATGTATTTATCGGTTTATTCTATGTAATAATAACGGATTTTCCGCAAACATATTACAACGGTATTGTAATATGAATGTTGCAAAGTTAATAAAAATAATAAGATTTTTTCGTAACTTTGGGGTATTAAAGCAAAACGCGATACGACAATCATGACCAAACCCATAAATTCGCCGCTGATTTCAATCATAACCGTCTGCTACAACGCCGCCCCGACCATCGGCGCCACCATGCGTAGCGTGGCAGCGCAGACGGCGACGGACTACGAGCATATCGTGGTTGACGGCGTGTCCAAAGACAGCACCCTCGACATCGCGCGGAGCCTGGCCACGGAGCGCACATATATCGAGTCGTCACCCGACCACGGCATCTACGACGCCATGAACAAGGGCATGGGGCTGTCGCGCGGAAAATACCTCATTTTCCTCAACGCGGGAGACAAATTCCACTCGGAGGACTCGTTGCGGCAGATTACCGACGCCATCAGGGCCAACGACTTTCCCGGCGTGGTGTACGGTCAGACCAACCTCGTCGACAGCGACGGCAAATACCTCGGTCCGCGTCACCTCACTGCCCCGGAGCGCCTTACGCTGCGCGACTTTGCCGGAGGCATGAAGGTCTGCCACCAGGCTTTCGTGGCGCTGAAACGGATAGCTCCGCTGTACAACACAGCCTGGCGCTTTTCGGCCGACTACGAGTGGTGCATACGCGTGCTCCAGCACTCACGGCGCAATGTCTACACTGGCACGGTGCTCATCGACTACCTCAGCGAGGGCGCCACGACGCGCAACCGCAAGGCATCGCTTATCGAGCGCTATAAGATAATGTGCCGCTACTACGGCCGCGTGAGCACGACCCTGCGCCACCTGGGCTTCGCCCCGCGCTTCGTCCTCAACGCCGTACGCTCCAGACTTCGCAAACGATAACCTACAATGATAATCGTAAACACAACATTTCACGTTCCCCTGCAGCTCAAGAACGCGCTGGCGACATGGCTGCGCGACGTCTACGGTCCCTCGGCGGTTGCCGCGGGTCACAGGGCTCCTCGTACGGCCCGTGTGCTCGGCGGCAGCTGCGACGACGACGGCTGCTCGATAGCCTTCCAGACCGAGGCCGCAACCCTGGCCGAGGCCAAGAGATGGCACGACAGCGACGCAAATGCCCTCCGGCTGGAGATTGCCCGTCAGCTCGGCCCCGGCAAACTCGCTTTCTTCACTACTTATCTGCAGACGATAGACTGACACGGCAATGGCAGAGACAAATCCCAAGGACAGGATAATCATAGGCATCGACCCGGGCACCAACGTCATGGGCTACGGCATCCTCGGCGTGCGCGGCAAGCAGCCTTACCTCATCGCCTTGGGTGTCATCCGCCTGTCCAAGCTTGAGGACCACTATCTGCGTCTGCGCCGCATCTATGACCGTGTGCTGGCGCTGGTGGAACAGTATCTGCCCGACGAGATGGCCATCGAAGCGCCGTTCTTCGGCAAAAACGTGCAGTCTATGCTGAAGCTGGGACGCGCCCAGGGCGTGGCCATGGCTGCCGCCCTCGCCCGCGAGGTGCCCATCACCGAATACGAGCCGCGAAAGATAAAGCAGGCCATCACCGGCAACGGAGCCGCCTCGAAGGAGCAGGTGCGCGAACTGCTGCGGCGCATCCTCAACATCGACAACAAGGACTTCGACGACCTCGAACTCGACGCCACGGACGCCCTCGCCGCCGCCCTCTGCCACCACTACGAGTCCACACGTCCCCTGCCCTCCACGGGCAAGTCGAGCTGGAAAGCCTTCATCGCAGCAAATCCCGACAGAGTGAAAAGCTGAAAATCGAAAATTTAGAATTAACAATCTAAGTCACATATATAAAATCTTATTAAGCCATGCGTTTAATCATCGAACCCGACTACGCTAACGTTTCGGAATGGGCTGCCAACTTCGTGGCATCCCGCATCAATGCTGCTAACCCCACCCCCGAGCATCCCTTCGTGCTCGGCTGTCCCACCGGCTCGTCGCCCCTGGGCATGTACAAGGCTCTCATCCGCCTCAACAAGGAGGGCAAGGTGTCATTCAAGAACGTCGTCACCTTCAACATGGACGAATATGTGGGCATTCCCCGCGACCATGAGCAGAGCTACCACACCTTTATGTGGACAAACTTCTTCAACCAGATTGACATCAAGCCCGAAAACGTCAACATCCTCAACGGCAACGCTGAGGACCCTGTTGCCGAGTGTGAGCGCTACGAGGCCAAGATTGCCTCGTACGGCGGCATCGACCTCTTCATGGGCGGCGTAGGCCCCGACGGCCACATAGCTTTCAACGAGCCCGGCTCGTCGCTGACATCGAAGACCCGCATGAAGACCCTCACCCAGGATACCATCATCGCCAACTCGCGCTTCTTCGAGAACAACGTCGACCTCGTCCCTAAGACCGCCCTCACCGTCGGTGTCGGCACTGTCATGGCCGCCAAGGAGGTCATGCTCATTGTCAACGGCCACAACAAGGCCCGCGCCCTGCGTCACGGCGTAGAAGGCGGCATCTCGCAGATGTGGACCATCAGCGCCCTGCAGATGCACCGGCACGCCGTCATCGTCTGCGACGAAGACGCCTGCGCCGAGCTCAAGGTCCAGACCTACCGCTACTTCAAGGACATCGAGCAGGCCAACCTTGACCCCGCCAAAGCCCACTAAGCCGACAGGTAAACACCAAATAGCAAAAGGAGTTGTGTCTTTTTCGGACACAACCCCTTTTCTTTATTGTTTGGGTCGGGGTGTTGTCAGTCATCGACCTTTGGTCGCTTCGTTTACGAAGAATGGTTCAGATGATGTATTGTAGGGAGGTGTGTCAAAATGTATGATTTTAATGATGTAGGGACATCGCTTTGCGATGTTAAGCCTGAAAGACAGCAGATTGACCCAACATGCCAAAGGCATGTCCCTACATTCAGGCTATTTTGACACACCCCATTTCGGCTGTGCTTTTTCGGCCGCGGCATGCCGCGACCCTACAGGGCTAACCCGCCTGTCCGTAGCGACGCCGCAGATGAGCCATTATCACAACACCCCGTAAAACCGTAAAAAAGCGCGGGACCGGATGTAAGCCGGGTTATGTAGTGCGGCTGCTTTCGACAGGGGGAGGTTGCTCTCCATCCTTTTCCTGCAGAGCCGGCACGCACTGCCCGTCATTTATCTGCCGACGACGTTACCGCCGCCATGTAGCAGTCTACCCCCCGGCAATGGGCGGGCCGCCCTTGAATGCCGGTATACTTGACCTTGCAACCCATAAGACGTGCGGCCTGTGCCGTTGCCGACACAGCCGGTGGTCTCTTACACCACCTTTTCACCCTTACCCCCGGGACAGCTCCGTCACGAAGCCATGCCCGGGGGCGGTTATTTTCTGTCACGCTGCTCAGCCGTTACCGACTGCCGGCCGTTAACCGGTATGGTGCCCTGTGTTGCCCGGACTTTCCTCACGCCCCTCATACGTGGGCGCGCGACGAGCCTCCGGTCCCGCGCTATAATATTATGCGTAGCCTTTGATGATGCCGCGTTTGCTATTGCGGACGAAGAGGATGATTTCGTCACGCTCCGGTGTTGCCGGCAGCTCGGCCTCGATGCGGCTGATGGCGTCGGTGACGTTGAGGCCGCTGAGGTAGAGATAACGGTAGATGTCCTGGATGTCGCGGATGCTCTCCGAGGAGAAACCGCGGCGGCGCAGGCCTATCGAATTTACTCCGGCATAGCTGATGGGCTCGCGCGCGGCCTTGACAAAGGGAGGAACGTCCTTGTTGATGAGGGCGCCGCCCTGAATCATGACGTGTGCGCCGAGATGGCAGAACTGGTGCACGAGGGTGCCTCCGCCGATGACGGCAAAGTTGTCGACGACGACCTCGCCTGCGAGCTGTGTGGCATTGCTGATGATGACATTGTCACCGACCTTGCAGTCGTGGGCGACGTGGCTGTACGCCATGATGAGGCAGTTGGAGCCTACCTCGGTCTTGCCCTTCGACGCCGTGCCGCGGTTGACGGTGACGCACTCGCGCAGGGTGGTGTTGTCGCCTATGATGGCAAGCGTGTCCTCGCCCTGGAACTTGAGGTCCTGGGGGATGGCGCCGATGACGGCTCCGGGGAAAATCTTGCAGTTCTTGCCGATGCGTGCGCCTTCAAGAATGGTGACATTGCTGCCGATGCGGGTTCCCTCGCCGATTTCGACGTTGCAGTCGATGGTGACGAACGGGTCGATTACCACTCCCGAGGCTATCTTCGCAGCCGGATGTATATACGCTAAAGGTTGCTTCATTTAAACAGTTTTAAGTTATAAACAGCGATTGACGCCGGTCATTAATAATAAACGTCGCCGACGGGCGGTTTATTATGTCTCCGGGCGCCGCAGGCCCCCGGCCCTTACTTGTTCTTGATAATCTGGGCCATGAACTCGGCCTCGCAGGCGAGCTTCTCGCCCACGAAGGCGCGGCCTTTCATCATGGCGCATCCGCGGCGCAGCTCGGTCAGGAACGATACATGGAAAATCAGCGTGTCGCCGGGCACCACCTTCTGGCGGAACTTGACGTTATCGATTTTCATGAAGTAGGTGCTGTAGCGCTCGCTCTCCTCTACCGACCCGAGGACCAGCAGGCCGCCGGTCTGAGCCATGGCCTCGACGATGAGCACGCCGGGCATGACGGGCTCATCGGGGAAGTGGCCCTGGAAGAAGGGCTCGTTGTTGGTGACGTTCTTGACGCCGACGATATACTGCTCGCCCTTGTCGATGATTTTGTCGACGAGGAGGAAGGGGAAACGGTGGGGAAGATGGCGGCGCACCTCCAGATTGTCCATGAGGGGAGCCTTGTTGGGGTCGTAGACGGGGGCGATGACGTCCATGCGCTTGACATCGCGGCGCAGAGCCATGGCCAGGCGCGTGTTGACGGAGTGGCCGGGACGGGTGGCCAGGACGCGGCCCTTGAGGGGACGGCCGATAAGGGCGATGTCGCCGATGACATCGAGCAGTTTGTGGCGTGCGGGCTCGTTGTCCCAGCGCAGGGGCTTCTCGTTGATGAAGCCGTACTGCGAGACGTGGATGCGCGGAGCGCCCATCATGTCGGCGATATGGTCGAGGTGCTCCTGGTCCAGGGGCGAGTCGTAGATGACGATGGCATTGTCGAGGTCGCCGCCCTTGATGAGGTTGGCCTTGATGAGCTGCTCTATCTCGCGCACGAAGACGAATGTGCGGCTGGGGGCAATCTCCTTGCCGAAGTCCTGGATGCGTTCGAGGGTAGCGTACTGGTTGCCCAGGACGGGCGAGTCGTAGTTGATTTTGACGTCCACCGAGAACTCGTCGTCGGGGAGCACCACCAGCTTGGCGCCGGTTTCCTCGTCGACGACCTCGATTTTGTTGCGGACGACAAAGAACTCCTTGTCGGCGGCCTGCTCCATGAGGCCCGCCTGCTGTATCTTTTCCACGAACTCGACCGCGCTGCCGTCGAGGATAGGCACCTCGGCGCCGTTGACCTGGACGAGGACGTTGTCGACACCGGCGGCATAGAGGGCGGCCATGCAGTGCTCGATGGTGCTGACGGTGACGTCACCGGCTGCGATGACGGTGCCTCGGTTGGTGTTGACGACATTTTCGGCGACGGCCTGTATCACGGGCATGCCCTCGACGTCGGTGCGCTGAAAGGCATAACCGTGGTTTTCAGGAGCGGGCAGAAAGGTGGCCTCAATGTCAAGGCCGGTATGCAGGCCTTTGCCGCGGACTGTGAACGAGTCCTTGAGTGTAAGCTGCTTCATTGCAAGAATTATGTTTTATTTCAGTGATGTAGGGACATCGCTTTGCGATGTTAAGCCTGTAATATTTTTTTCATTTCAGTGCGTCAACCGTCTTGACTATGCGGCGCAGCTCGTCGGCCATGGCGGGGAGGCGCTTTATCAGGGCTGCCTGGCGCAGGAATTCGCGGGAGTCGACGGCGGGGTATCCCATGAGGCGGCTGCCTGCGGCGACGTTGTTGGGGATGCCTGACTGGGCTCCAATCTGCACGTTGTCGCCGATGGTGATGTGACCGGCGAAGCCCACCTGGCCGCCTACCATGCAGTGCGAGCCGATGTGCGTCGAGCCTGCCACGCCCACCTGGGCGGCCATGACGGTGTCGTTGCCGATGACGCAGTTATGGGCCACCTGGATGAGGTTGTCGAGTTTGGTGCCGTCGCCGACGACGGTCCGGCCCATTGTGGCGCGGTCGACGGTGGTGTTGGCGCCGATTTCGACGTCATCGCCGATGCTGACAATGCCCATCTGCGGAATTTTCTCGTACTTGCCCTCGGCATCGGGGGCGAAGCCGAAGCCGTCGGCGCCGATGACGGCACCGGCATGTACGATGCAGCGTTTGCCCACTTTGCAACGGGGATAAACCTTTACGCCGGGATAGAGGATAGTGCCCTCGCCAATCTCACAGCCGCGACCCACAAAGACATTGGGATAGATTTTCACACCCTTGCCGAGGGTCACGCCCTCGCCGATGTAGGCGAAGGCGCCGATGTATGCCTCCTCGGGGACGGTGACGCCGTCGGCCACGAAGCTAGGCTGCTCGACGCCCGCAGGCTGGGGATTGAGCACCTGGTCGACCATGCGCATAAGCCGACTGAGGGCTTCGTATGGATTTTCAACCCTGATGAGTGCGGCGGAAATGTCTCCTTCGGCCTCGAAGCTATTGCTGACGAGCACTGCCGATGCACCCGTGGTGTATATATAATGTGTGTATCTGGGATTGGCCAGGAATGTCAGACATCCCGGACCGGCTTCTTCTATCTTTGCAAATGTATTGACCTTGATATCGCCGTCGCCCTCGACCGTTCCGCCGAGGAATGCGGCAATCTGTCCGGCTGTAAATTCCATTATCGCTTGTTAAAAGTTTGAGCGTCTTACGCTGTTATTAAGTTTCAGTCTACAAAGGTCGTAAAAATTTTCCACATAAAAAAGCCGGTTTTGAAACCATAAGGGCAGGGCAACACCCCCGTAGGGGGTAAAAGGGGGCAACACGAAGCTCTGTCAAAATAGCCTAAATATAGGGGGCGGTGTGTCAAAATAGCCTGAATGTAGGGACATGCCTTTGGCATGCAGAACCAATCATCTGGTTTTCAGGCTTAACATCGCAAAGCGATGTCCCTACATCATTAAATTCCAGCAATTTGACACTCCCTCAAAAAAGGGGGCAACACGAAGCTGTGTCAAAATAGCCTAAATGTAGGGACATGCCTTTGGCATGTTTATCCAAACCGTTGGTTTTCAGGCTTAACATCGCAAAGCGATGTCCCTACATCATTAAATTCCCGCAATTTGACACACCCTCATTGAGCATTTACATGAAAAATTTATAATTGTATGCCTCGCGTAAAACCTTTATGGTAGTCCACGGTATTCCGAGCTGATTTTTTATCTCCACGTCGGAAAATCCTTGGCGTATCATCCAGTGCAGGTTGGCCGTCTGCGGGATATTTAGTGTTTTCAGCTCCATGATATATCGGCGGTAGAGGCGATGGTAGCGGTCCATAGCCCGCATGAGATTTCTTTTTTTCATGGTGTATGTGTTGGCGTTTATTATTGGATGTTATCGTTGGCGTTTTTTGCGTCGTCCGCACCATTTATATACCAGGTAAGGATATGGCGGTTGTCGTCGGGTTCGATTTTGAATTTTATTGCCAGGCCGTTTTCTGCTATGAAAGGGCAGACGGCCACGGCGGGGTTTTCTTTTTCCATTGTTGTTGGTGTTTGAGGTGTCCATGGTTAGGCAAGACAATGAGGGTTTTTGCAGCAGCCCGCACAGCTCTCACAAAACCGATTGCGGTAGCCAAACAGGTCTTTCATTCGACTACATCTTATCCATCGGCGAATGGATATCAGGTCATTCCTTTCCAGTGGAAAGAACGGAAATTTTGCGGTGATAGTGGCGTT